>JARXAJ010000197.1 GCA_029865965.1 Aquabacterium sp. | reverse complement strand
GATGCAGAGCGGCCCGCCGGCTGGCGTGCCGATCCACACCGGCGCCGCCGGCCTGCAGGCTGCGCTGGCCAACGCCCGGGTGTTGATCAACCTGCTGCCGCTGACGCCCGACACCCGTGGCCTGCTCAACGCCGGCCTGCTGGCCCGCCTGCCGCGCGGTGCGGCGCTGGTGAACCTGGCACGCGGCGCCCATCTGGTCGACGCCGACCTGCTGGTTGCGCTGGCCAGCGGCCAGGTTGGCCATGCGGTGCTGGACGTGTTCCACACCGAGCCCCTGCCCGCCGGGCATGCGTTCTGGCGCCATCCGCAGGTGACGCTGCTGCCGCACGTGGCCGCGCTGACCGACGAGCGCAGTGCCGCCGCCGTGGTCGCGGCCAACATCCGGGCGCTGGCCGATGGTGCCGTGCTGGCCCATCTGGTGGCGCGCGACGCCGGTTACTGAACCGGCGGCGGCGCGATCAGGCCTGCAGCGTCAGCCGGGGCCCGGTGCGCAGCTGCGGGGCCTTGCCACGCGGTGGCGGCGGGCTGGCCACGGCCTGCACCAGCAGCAGCACCAGGTGGCGCAGCGCATCCCAGGCGTCCAGCGGCCACAGCGGGTGCTTCAGGCCCTTGACCACGCCGTCGCAGATGCTGGCGGCCTCCACCAGATGGGCCAGCTGGTGCACGGCCAGCAGCGGCAGCACGCGTTCATACAGCCGCTGCTTGACGCCCCAGACCCGGCCTTCATTGAAGGCCACCGGCAGCGGCTTGCCCTGGGCCAGCGCGTCCTTCACCCGCTTCAACCCGGCGATGGTGTCGGCCACATGCCAGTGCACCAGCACCGCTGCTTCGCCTTCGGCACGCAGGCCGTCGAGCATGCGCAGCACCCGCGCGGTCTGGCTGGCCAGCACGGCGTCACAGAGCTTGCTGACGTCGTAGCGGGCCACGTTCAGCACGGCAGCCTCCACCTGCTCGAAAGCCAGCGTGCCCGGCGGGTGCAGCAGGGCCAGTTTCTGCAGTTCCTGGTGGGCGGCCAGCAGGTTGCCTTCCACCCGGTCGGCAAAGAAGGCCAGGGTCTGCTGGCCGGCGTCGCCTTCGGCCACGTGCTGGCCCTGGGCGGCCAGGCGCTGGGCAATCCAGGTGGGCAGCTGGCGGCGGTCGACCGGCAGCACCTCGATGGTGGGGCCGGCCTGCGACAGCGTGCCGAACCAGGCGCCCTGCATCTGCTGGCGGTCGAGCTTGGGCAGGTGCACGATGGTGAGCACGTCGTCCGACAGGTGGGCGCAATAGCGCTGCAGCGCCTCGCTGCCGTCCTTGCCCGGCTTGCCGCCGGGGATGCGGATCTCGATCAACTGTCGTTCGGCAAACAGGCTCATCGCCTGGGCCGCGCCCAGCAGCCCCGACCAGTCGAAGTGCTGGCCGCTGACGGTGAACACCTTGCGCTCGACATAACCCGCCGCACGTGCGGCCGCTCGGATGGCGTCGCCCGCCTCCTGGGCCAGCAGCGGCTCGTCGCCATGGATGGTGTAGATCGGCTGCAGCCCGCGTGCCAGGTGCTGGGGCAGGTGTTCGGCGCGCAGTTGCATGGGGCGGCGGCTCCAGTCAGGGGCGGGGGGCAGGCGCTGCGGCGCCCGGGCCCGCCGGCTGGGCCTGCGCCAGCCGGCGCAGCACCTGCTGCACGATGTCGTCCTGCATGGCGGTCAGCAGCTCGGCTTCTTCCTGCGCCTTGGCCAGGGCGAAGGCCTCGCTGTAGCTCATGTCGCGGGTCAGCAGCAGCTCGGTGGGCGGCACCAGCTCGCGCCCGCCGGGCGACACCACGCGGAACTCGAAGCGCACCCGCAACTGCAATTCACGCACCTGGCCGGCGGCGGTGGACGCCACCACGCTGCGCTCGCGCTTGTCGGTGATGGCCTGCAGCACCACGTCGGCCTGGCCGGGCGCGCCCACCACCTGGGCGGCATCGGCCAGGCGCAGGCGCAGGCTGTCACCCAGCGGTGACCGCTCGGCAAAGCCGGTCAGCGCAATGCGGCGAAAGGGCAGCGGGGGCGTCTGTCGCAGCGCAAAGCCGCAGCCGCCCACCACCGCAGCAGTGCCGATGGCACCAAGGGCGGCCAGCAACCGCCGGCGTGGGGGCGCGTGCAGCATGCCGCCGGTCAGACCACCACGTTGACCAGCCGGCCCGGCACCACGATCACCTTCTTGGCCGGCTTGCCGTCGCTGAATTTGGCGAACTCGGGCGCAGCCAGCGCGGCGGCCTCGATCGCGGCTTTGTCAGCCGCCGCCGGCACGCTGATGGCACCACGGGTCTTGCCGCTGATCTGCAACACCAGGCTGATCTGGTCCTGCACCAGTGCCGCGTCGTCCACCGCTGGCCAGGGTGCGTCGAGCAGGTCGCCCACTGCCGTGGCAAAGCCCAGGTCGGCCCACATGGCGTGGCTGATGTGCGGGCAGGCCGGGTACAGCGCGCGCAGCAGCACCGACATGCCTTCACACAGCACGGCGGTGTCGCCATCGCTGTGGGAGCCGTCCATGTCAGGCTTGAACGCTTCCAGCGCATTCAGCAGCTTCATGCAGCCCGACACCACGGTGTTGTACTGCATGCGGTCGAAGTCATGGCTGACCTGGCGCAGCACCAGGTGCACCTCGCGCCGCAGCGCGGCGGCCTCGGGGCGCAGCGTGGCGCCGCTGAGCTTGCTGCTGGTTGCGCGCTGCAGCAGTGCGGCGTTCTTCGTGCCGAAGCCCCACACCCGCTTCAGGAACCGGTGCGCGCCTTCCACACCGGCGTCGTTCCATTCCAGCGTCTGCTCGGGCGGGCTAGCGAACATCACGAACAGCCGGGCAGTGTCGGCGCCGTACTGGTCGATCAGGGCCTGCGGGTCGACACCGTTGTTCTTGGACTTGGACATCGTGCCCAGGCCCTCGTAGTCGACCAGGCTGCCGTCGGCCTTGACCCGCGCACCGGTGACCTTGCCGCTGTCGTCGCGGATGTCGTCCACTTCATGCGGCCAGAAGTATTCGATGCCGCCCTTGTCGCTGCGCCGGCTGTAGATGTGGTTGAGCACCATGCCCTGGGTCAGCAGCTTGGTGAAGGGCTCGCTCACCGTGACCAGGCCCAGGTCGCGCATCACCTTGGTCCAGAAGCGGGCGTACAGCAGGTGCAGGATGGCATGCTCGATGCCGCCGATGTACTGGTCCATGCCGGGTTTGCCGGCGCGGCCGTCCACACCACCGCCCATCCAGTACTGCGTGCCGTCGGCCACCATCGCGTCGGCATTGGCCGGGTCGCAATAGCGCATGAAGTACCACGACGAATCGACGAAGGTGTCGAGCGTGTCGGTCTCGCGCCGCCCGGTCTTGCCGCACACCGGGCAGGGCGCGTTCAGGAAGTCGGCCCGCTTGTTCAGCGGATTGCCGCTGCCGTCAGGCACGCAGTCCTCGGGCAGCACCACTGGCAGGTCGGCCTCGGGGACCGGCACCGCGCCGTGCTCATCGCAATGGATGATGGGCACCGGCGTGCCCCAGTACCGCTGGCGGCTCACGCCCCAGTCGCGCAGGCGCCAGGTGGTCTTCTTCTCGCCGAGACCCGTGGCAGCGAGCAGTTCAGCGACCTTCGACACCGCCGCCTTGAACGGCAGCCCGTCGAGCACGCCGGAGTTGACGCACGCTGCGCGCTGCTTGTCGCCGTACCAGTCAGCCCAGGCGTCGGCGCTGAAGGTCTCGCCATCGACCGCCACCACCTGCCGGATCGGCAGGCCGTACTTCTTGGCAAACGCGAAGTCACGCTCATCGTGCGCCGGCACGCCCATCACCGCGCCGTCGCCGTAGCCCATCAGCACATAGTTGCCGATCCACACATCCACCGCTGCGCCGGTCAGCGGGTGCGTCACCGTCAGGCCGGTGGGCACGCCTTTCTTCTCTTGCGTGGCCAGTTCGGCCTCGGTGGTGCCGCCCTGGGCGCATTCGGCGATGAAGGCGGCCACGGCGGGGTTGGCGGCGGCGGCCACGGCGGCCAGCGGGTGCTCAGGTGCCACAGCGCAGAAGGTCACGCCCATGACGGTGTCGGCCCGGGTGGTGAACACCCACATGCGGCCATCACCCACCAGTGCGCCGCCCGCATCGCGGATGGTGTGCGGGAAGGCGAAGCGCACGCCTTCGCTCTTGCCGATCCAGTTTTCCTGCATCAACCGCACGCGGTCGGGCCAGCCGGCCAGGTAGTGCGGGTCGTCGGGGTTGTTCACCGCCGACAGCAGCTCGTCGGCGTACTGGGTGATCTTGAGGTAGTAGCCGGGGATCTCGCGCTTCTCGATGACCGCGCCGCTGCGCCAGCCGCGGCCGTCGATCACCTGCTCATTGGCCAGCACCGTCTGGTCGACCGGGTCCCAGTTCACCACCTGGGTGCGGCGCTCGGCGATGCCGGCCTGCAGCATCTTCAGGAACAGCCACTGGTTCCACTTGTAGTAGGCCGGTGAGCAGGTGGCCACCTCGCGGCTCCAGTCGATGGCCAGGCCCATGGCCTGCATCTGGCCCTTCATGTGGGCGATGTTGTCGTAGGTCCACTTCGCGGGCGGCACCTTGTTCTTCATGGCCGCGTTCTCGGCCGGCAGGCCGAAGGCGTCCCAGCCCATGGGCATCAGGACGTTGTAGCCCTTCATGCGCAACTGGCGCGCCAGCATGTCGTTGATGGTGTAGTTGCGCACATGGCCCATGTGCAGCTTGCCGCTGGGGTAGGGCAGCATCGAGCAGGCATAGAACTTCGGCTTGCTCTGATCTTCGGTCACGCGGTAGGCGTTGTGGCCGTTCCACAGCGGCTGCGCCCAGTGGGCATGGGCAGCGGCTTCCACCTCGGTGGGGGCGTATTTCTCGTTCATCCCTTCATTGTAGAAGGGGGGTCTGGGCGGCGAACCCTGCAACGCCGGCTAATTGGCCGGTGGCGGTGCCGCCGATTCGGTGACAAAGCCTACCCGGTTCAGCCCGCCGGCCTGCACCAGGCCGATCAGCTCGGCAATGCGGCCGAAGGGCACGGCCTGGTCGGCACGCAGCTGCACTTCGGTGGCCGGGTTGCGGTTGGCACTGTCGCGCACCTTGGCCTGCAGCTGGGGCGCGGTCACCGGCTCGTCGCCCCAGAACAGCCGGCCCTGGGCGTCCACCGCCACCGTCACGAACAGCGGCGCGTCGGTGGGCGTGGCGCCGGTGGTCTTGGGCAGGTCGAGCCGCAGGCTGCTGCTCATCAGCGGCGCGGTGATGATGAAGATCACCAGCAGCACCAGCATCACGTCGATCAGCGGCGTCATGTTGATGTCGCTCATCGGTTGCGACGCGCCGGGGCGCTGCAGGCGGCCGAAGGCCATGTCAGGTGTCGCCGGACGGGGTGTCGCGCCGGGCACCGGGCGCGGCGTCCAGTGCCATCTCGCGCAGGTCGTGCGCAAAGCCTTCCAGCGCGGCCTCGCAGGTGGCCACCCATTGGCCGAACAGGTTGTAGGCCAGCACCGCGGGGATGGCCACCGCCAGACCGGCAGCGGTCATCACCAGCGCCTCGCCGACCGGGCCCGAGACCTTGTCGATGGTCAAGGAGCCGGCGGCCGAGATGCTGATCAGCGCGTGGTAGATGCCCCACACCGTGCCGAACAGGCCGATGAACGGCGACGTGCTGCCGATCGATGCCAGCAGCACCTGGCCAAAGCGCAGATGGGCCAGGCTGCGCTGCAGGGCCTCACGCAGGCGGCGGGTGAGCTGCGAGCCCAGCGCGGCGCGTGTGGCCAGTGTGCCGGCGGGTTCCAGGCCCGTGCCGGCGTCCAGCATCGGCAGCAGTACCTGTTCGCGGTCGAGCGCAGCCAGCCGGGTGCGGCCCGCAGCCAGCGTGTCGGCCGACCAGAAGGCACCCACGGCGCGGTCAATGTCGCGGCGGGCGCGCTGCAGCACCCAGCCCTTCCAGAAGATCAGCACCCAGGCGCTGACCGACATGGCCAGCAACAGCACCGCCACACTGCGGCCGATGGCGTCGTTTTCTTGCCAGAACTGCAGCAGGCCTTGCATGGCCTTCAGGAGAACCCGAGCACGTCGTTCATGTCGAACAGACCGGTGGCGTGCGCGGCCAGGAAGCGCGCCGCGCGCAGGCTGCCCTGGGCATAGCCGGCGCGGCTGCTGCTCTTGTGGCTGATTTCGATGCGCTCGCCGGTGCCGGCAAACAGCACGGTGTGGTCGCCGATGATGTCGCCGCCACGGATGGCGGCAAAGCCGATGGTTGACGGGTCACGCGGGCCCGTGACGCCTTCACGCGCATAAACCGCGCAGTCAGCCAGGTTGCGCCCCAGCGCAGAGGCCAGCACTTCGCCCATCTGCAGCGCGGTGCCGCTGGGCGCATCCACCTTGTGGCGGTGGTGGGCCTCGATCACCTCGATGTCGTAGCCCTGGCTCAGCGCACGGGCGGCCTGGTCCAGCAGCTTGAGCACCACGTTCACGCCCACGCTCATGTTGGGTGCGAACACCACGGCGCTGTGCGCGGCATGGGCGGTGATGGCTGCCTTTTGCGCCGGCGTGAAGCCGGTGGTGCCGACCACCGCCCTGACAGCATGGCGGCGGCAGGCGGCCAGGTGGTCCAGCGTGCCCTCGGGCCGGGTGAAGTCGATCAGCACCTGCGCACCGGCCAGGCCGGCATCCAGGTCGCTGGTGATGGCCACGCCGGTGCTGCTGCCGGCAAAGGCGCCGGCATCCTGGCCCAGAGCCGGGCTGCCGGGGATGTCGAGCGCGCCGGCCAGTTGCAGGTCGGGTGCGGCCAGCACCGCGTCGATCAGCATGCGCCCCATGCGCCCCGAGGCGCCGGCAATGGCGATGCGCAGCGTCATGGTTCCAGCGGCGGGTAGCTGCGCACGGCGCCCATCGGTGCCGAAGGCTCGGGCGCCGGTGCCGGCGGCTTGGGAAGGGCCTTGATCTGATCGGCTGTCAGGGCAATGGGCACGCTGCGGCTGCCGGTCAGCGGGCGGCTGATGGAGGCGACGAAATCACGCTCGGTCGGCAAATCTTTGGCATCCAGCCGTTCGAGCCGGTCGCCCTTGAAATGGGCCACCACGTCGCTGCGCTGTGGCTGCGTGCCCTGGCGCTTGATGGTGAAGATGTAGTCCCAGCGGTCGGCATGGAAGGGGTCGGTCAACATCGGCGAGCCCAGCAGGTCGCGCACCTGGGCGCGGGTCATGCCGGGCTGCACCTTGGCCGCCAGCTCCTGGGTGACCACATTGCCCTGCACGATGTCCATGCGGTAGGGCGTGATCACGCCCAGGAAGCTTTCACCCGACTGCAGCGACGGCAGCGCCGGCAGCGCCGGAAGGTAGGCGCAGCCGCCCAGTGCCAGGGGCAGCCAGGCCAGCATGGCCCAGTGCGGGATGCGCGCGATGCGGCGGACGTGTGCGGAGGTGGTCAACTTGAGGGCCCGACGTTGGATGCCAGCCTGGGGTCCGCCGCATGGCGGTGGGCGCTGCCCGGCGGTCTGGATATCATCGCCAGATTCTAGCCACCCACCATGCCCAACCGCGCCGACCCGCCCCAGTCCCACGCCGACGAGCTCAAGAGCAGCGGGCTGAAGGCCACCTTGCCGCGCATCAAGATCCTGGAAGTGTTCCAGCGCACGGCCCAGCGGCACATGACGGCCGAAGACGTGTTCAAGGCCCTGCTGATGGAAGGCGCCGACATCGGCCTGGCCACGGTGTACCGGGTGCTGATGCAGTTCGAGCAGGCTGGTCTGCTCTCGCGCAGCCACTTCGAATCCGGCAAGTCGGTGTTCGAACTGAACGAAGGCCAGCACCACGACCACCTGGTGTGCCTGACCTGCGGCCGGGTCGAAGAGTTCTACGACCCCGAGATCGAGCAGCGCCAGCGTGCCGTGGCACAGGCCCATGGCTTCGACCTGCAGGACCATGCGCTGTCGCTGTACGCGGTGTGTACCAAGCCCGCTTGCCCGCACAAGGGAAAGTAGGGCTGCGGTGCCCCACGGGCGCAGAGCGCCCTATTCCTCAGGTTGCTGCATTGCCCGCTGGTGGCGTTCAATGAACTCCTGGTAGGTGTCGATGCCGCGCAGCTGCAGGATGGTGTTGCGCACCGCCGCTTCCACCAGCACCGCCAGGTTGCGGCCGGCGTCCACGGTGATCACCACCTTGCGCACGCCGATGCCCAGGATGTCCTCGTACAGCGGCTCGTAGGGCAGGCGTTCGAACTCGCGCTCCATCGTCTCCTTGCGCACCAGGTGCACGATGAGCTTCAAGCGCATCTTGCGGCGCACCGCCGTCTCGCCGAATATCGCCTTGATGTCGAGCAGGCCGATGCCGCGCACTTCCAGCAGGTTCAGCAGCAGGTCGGGGCAGCGGCCTTCCAGCGCGCTCTGGCTGATCTTGTACAGGTCGACCGCGTCGTCGGCCACCAGGCCGTGGCCGCGGCTGATCAGCTCCAGCCCCAGCTCGCTCTTGCCCAGGCCGCTTTCGCCAGTCAGCAGCACGCCCAGGCCCAGGATGTCCATGAACACGCCATGGCGGGTGATGCGGTCGGCAAACAGCTGCGCCAGGTAGGCGCGCACGATGTCGATGACCTGGCCGGCGGATTCGCTGGTGACGAACAGCGGGATCTCGGCGCGGTCGCACATCGCCACCAGGCGGTCGGGCGGGGTCACGCCATCGGCGGCGATCAGCACCGGCGGCTCAAGCGTGACGATGCGCGAGATGCGCCGCTCCTGGTCCTCAGGAGAGGTTTGCGACAGGTACTTGACCTCGCGCCAGCCGACGATCTGCACCCGGTACGGGTGCACATAGTTCAGGTAGCCGACCAGGTCGGCGGCCGACTGCGCGTCGCGCACGGCGGCGTCGTCGAAGCGCCGTTCAGGATGGGCGTGGCCAGCGATCCAGGCCCAGCGCAGCAGCTCCCGGTGGGCTTCGAACAGCGCCTCGGCGCTGATCGAGGTCGGCTTCAAGCGCAGGCCTCAGGCAGCACGGGGTCAGGCCACCGATTTCAACGGCGCCCAGTCGGCGATCAGCTTGTGCAGCGCTGCGGCGGTCTCAGCCAGCTTCATGCGCTCACGCAAGTCTCGATCCGACAGCAATTCGGCGATTTCCGACAGGATCTCCAGGTGGCGCTGGGTGGCCGCCTCGGGCACCAACAGGAAGATCAGCAGGCCCACTGGTTCGTCGTCGGGCGCATCGAACGGGATCGGCTGCTGCACGCGGATGACCGCTGCCAGCGGGTTCTTCAAGCCCTTGATGCGGCCATGCGGAATGGCCACGCCGTGGCCCAGGCCGGTGGAGCCCAGGCGTTCTCGGGCAAACAGGTTGTCGGTGACCGTGGCGCGCGCGATCGCGTGCTGGTTCTCGAACAACAGACCGGCGTGCTCAAAGCAACGTTTTTTGCTGGTGGCATCCACGTCCACCAACACATTGGCGACGGGCAGGATGGCGGCGAGACGATTCATGGCGTTCCCCCCGCATCGCGCTGGTGATCGACCAGCGCCACGACGGGTCCTGTGACTGAAAAATGATTATAGAAACGCATTGCTGTACATCAATGTAGACACCACCCCTGACCCTGGGATGTTGTCACGGCGCTTCAAATCATGCACAAGTGAACAAAACGGCCCCCGAAGGGGCCGTCGACGTTGTGATGGACGGGTCAGACCACGCCGGCATCCAGCCGCTTGGCGGCTGGATGGTGGTGGTCCTGCAGCTTGTCCTTGTGCTTGCACACTTGGCGGTCGAGCTTGTCCATCAGTTGGTCAATGGCGGCATAAAGATCTTCATGCGACTGCTCCACGAAGATGTCCTTGCCCTTGGCATGCAGCGTGACTTCGGCCTTTTGCCGTCGTTCTTTCTCCTTGAGCTTTTCCACTGTCAGCAGAACACTGATGTCGACCACCTGGTCGAAGTGCCTTGTGACCCGATCCAGCTTGGTGAGCACGTACTCACGAAGCGCCGGAGTGACATCCAGATGGTGTCCGCTGATCGTCAGGTTCATCAGAGCGTCCTTTCAAAAGGGGTTTCTCGGATCCGGACGGTGTGAAAGATGCCTTGCTGGCACTGCACGCAGCACCCACCGTCCGAGTCCAGTGTGCGCCTGATGTCTGGCTGATGACAAGGGGGTGGCGCACCTGATTGCGCCGGCTCTTGAGAGGTTCGGCACAGTCACCATCCGTTGCGAATCTGGTTGTCGCTCCGTCGCGCTGGTCCACTGTCAGACTTGACAGCCGTGTATTCCTAGGGATGTCGCCGCATCAACCGGGCAAATCGGGGTAAAGTGAAAAATGTTGTGATGACCTGGCGGGGCGCGTTTGCAGGTTCCCGGGCGGTGATCACGGTCTTTCCTGACGTCCTGGCTGGCCAGTTCTGGCCGTTCCAGGCGGCCTCAAGTCCGGTCAGCCCGGCATCGTGATGCGCAAGAACTCCACCAACGACGATGTCCTGTCCACCCGTGAAGCCGCCGAGCAACTGGGTGTTGCCCTGCGGACAGTGCAGTTGTGGGTGGAAAGCGGTGTGTTGCCTGCATGGAAGACAGCCGGAGGTCACCGCCGCATCTCCCGCATCGCGGTCGAGCGGCTGATCGGCGAACGTCGGGCTGCGCTGTCCGGCGACACCCAGCCCGTGCCGCTGACCATCATTGGAGAGGCCCGCTTGCGGGTGTTGGTGGTCGAGGACGAGCCCGAGCTACTGCGCCTTTTCACCATGGTCATCGCTGGCTGGGATCTGCCCATTGATGTGACCCCGGCGTCTGACGGCTTCGAGGCCTTGCTGCGCATGGGCCAGCAGTGCCCCGACCTGCTCGTCACCGACCTGAACATGCCGGGCATGGACGGATTCAAGATGATCGAGTCGCTGCGTGGCGTCGGTCCGGCTTACGACGACCTGGAAATTGTCGTGGTCACAGCGCTGTCCGAGGCCGACATCACCCGCCGTGGCGGCTTGCCCAGCCAGGTGCGGGTGTTCCACAAGCCCGTGCCGTTCGATGAACTCGAAGCCCTGGTGCGCGAGCGGGTGGCTGCGCTGGCATCCATCGCCTGAAGAAACGGCCGGACATGGGCGCCGCATGCAGGCGCAGCGGACTGCCCGGGCACGGGTTGTCCGGCCAGTTCCCGGCTTTCAGCGCTGGGTTTCGGGCGGACAATGGGTGTTGGAGTCTCGGCCGGTTTGCCATCGGCTCCTGGGAGCCCCTGCCATGAAGCGCGTGTTGATCGTCGAGGACCAGGCCGACATCCGGAAGCTGATCCGGATGACACTGGAATTTGAACCCTACGAGATCCACGAGGCCGCCAATGGCACCGATGGCTTGCGCCTGGCGGCCGAAGTGCTGCCCGATCTGATCCTGCTGGACGTGATGATGCCCGGTGCGCTGGACGGCTTGCAGGTGTGCGCCCGGGTGCGTGCGCTGTCGGCGCTGGCTGGCACGCGGGTGGTGCTGCTCACCGCGCGTGGGCAGACGCAGGACCGCGATGCCGGGCAGGAAGCCGGCGCTGACGCGTACCTGATCAAGCCCTTCAGCCCGTTGCAGCTGATCGAGACGATCGAGCGGCTGATGCCTGCAGCCTGAGCTGCCTGTCCGGCCCGGCAGGGGGGCCGGTGCAATAATCTGCGGCTGTTTCACTCGGAGCACCATGTTGGACCCCAGTCACCCTCGGTGACCGTCCACGCCAGGCCTGGCCCTGGGGTGAGGCGGTTGCACATCCAACGTCATCCCCCAGCCTTCCACGGCAGCACATGCCGGCTGCCGCAGTGTCCTGGAGAGCGCCATGCTCAATGTGTTCACACTGGCCCAAGGCAGGCTGGTGCAACAGGAAATCGACAGCCCCGACACCCTGGCGCATGCGCAGCCGGTGTGGGTGGACCTGGAAGCACCGTCGCCGATGGAAAAGGGCTGGATCAGTTCCCGCTTCGGCCTGCACCTGCCCGACAACATCGTCGACGACGACTTGGAAGAGTCGGCCCGCTTCTACGAGGAGGACAACGGCGAGCTGCACATCCGCTCGGACTTCCTGATCGACGACGACGTCACCCCGCGCAACGTGCGCGTGGCCTTCATCCTGAAGGAAGGCGTGTTGTTCTCGGTGCACGGCGAAGACCTGCCGGTGTTCCGGCTGCTACGCCTGCGCGCGCGCCGCACCCCGGCGCTGATCGGCGACGCCAAGGACGTGTTGCTCAAGCTGTACGACGCCGATGCCGAGTATTCGGCCGACGCGCTGGAAGGCATCTACGACAGCCTGGAGAAGGTGAGCGCGCGGGTGCTCAAGCAGGACGTGGACGACCGCGCCGC
>JARXAJ010000134.1 GCA_029865965.1 Aquabacterium sp. | reverse complement strand
GCCAGGGCAGGACTTCCAGCACACCGGCCATGTCGACATCGACCTGCTGCGCCGCACCCTGCCGCATGGCCGCCACCAGTTCTATGTGTGCGGCCCGCCCGCGATGATGCAGACCCTGGTGCCGGCGCTGGCCGACTGGGGTGTGCCCGTGTCCGACATCCACTTCGAGGCCTTCGGCCCGGCCTCTGTCTTGCTGCCGGGCGCAGCCGATGGCGCGGTTGCAGCAGCATCTGCGGTGGCGGCGGTGGTCGATGTGCAGTTCCAGCGCAGCGGGCGCACCCTGGCCTGGGACGGGCAGGACGCCAGCTTGCTCGACTTGGCCGAACGCCACGGCATCGCGGTCCCGTCTGGCTGCCGGTCGGGCGGCTGCGGCAGCTGCGAAACCCGCCTGCTCGCCGGTGATGTGCAGTACGACCACCCGCCCGACCACACCGTGGCGGCCGGCCATTGCCTGCTGTGCGTGGGCCGGCCGTTGTCGCCGCTGGTGCTGGACGCCTGATGCCCAGCCCCGCCAGCCTGCTGCGCCACGAGGTGCTGCCCTTCCTGGGCAGCTTTGCCGCGCTGGTGCTGGGCGCACTCGCCATCGACGGCCTGCTGCATCTGTTCAACCTGCTGTGGGTGGGCCGCTGGCTCGGCATCCCGGGCACCCTGCTGATCATCGGATCGACCGCGTATTCACTGCGCAAGCGCAAGCTGATCGGGCGCGGCAACCCGGCGCAGCTGCTGCGCTGGCATGAGGCACTGGCCTGGGCCGGCTCTCTGCTGGTGCTGGTGCATGCGGGCGTGCACTTCAACGCCATCCTCGGCTGGCTGGCAGTCGGGGCGATGCTGGTCAACGTGGGCAGCGGGCTCACCGGCAAATACCTGCTGGCCCGCGCCCGCAAGCGCCTGGAAGCTGCCCGCCAGCGCCTGCGTGACCAGGGCCTCAGCGACGCCGACTCAGCCGACCGCCTGTACTGGGACAGCCTGACCTTCGACATCGTCAAGCAGTGGCGGGTGGTGCACTTTCCGATCACGCTGGCCTTCACCGTGCTGGCGCTGGCGCACATCGTGGCCATCTTCTTGTTCTGGGGCTGGTCATGAGCAAGCGGCCGGTGTTGCTGATCGTCATCGCGCTCAACCTGCTGGTGCTGGTGGCGCTGGCCTTTGCCTACCCGCAGCTGATGGTGAGCCCGGGGCCGCTGGTCAAGGGCCATGCCGACCTCAGCACCGACTGCTTTGCCTGCCATGTGCCGCTGCGCGGCGCGTCGCCAGCGCTGTGCATCGGCTGCCATGCGGTGGCGGAGATCGGCCTGAAGACCACCGCAGGCGCACCGATCGTGGCGCGCGCCACCAAGGCCGCGTTCCACCAGGACCTGATCGAGCAGGACTGCATGGCCTGCCACAGCGACCACCAGGGGCCCAAGCTCAGCAAGCGCAGCCGCAAGCCGTTCTCCCATGCGCTGCTGAACCAGCCGGTGCAGCAGCGCTGCGCCTTCTGCCACACGGCGCCCAAGGACACCATGCACCGCGACCTGAAGGTGGAATGCAGCCAGTGCCACCAGACCACCGCCTGGACACCCGCCACCTTCGACCACGACAAGTTCTTCGTGCTCGACCGCGACCACAACGCCACCTGCGACACCTGCCACAAGAACAGCGACTACAGCCAGTACACCTGCTATGGCTGCCATGAACATTCGCAGGCCAATGTGCGGGCCGAGCATGTGGAAGAAGGCATCCGGGACTTCGAGAACTGCGTGGAGTGCCACCGCAACCCGGGGGTCGAGCCGGAGAAGGCGAGCCGCAGCGGCCAAGGGGGCAAGCCGGGCAAAGGCGATCGCGACTGAGCGCTGTCAGGTGGGCGGCAACTGCGCTCAGCCGCAGGTGACGCACAGGCTCACTGGCTGACCAGGGTCACTGCGGCGGCGGCTCGTTGCGGCCAATCTGGCGGATCGCTCGGCGCAGCAGATCGAACTGGTCATTGACGTTGCGACAGGCGTCACACAGCACCAGGTGGTGGCGCAGGCGCGCGCGCTCGGCCACCGGCATGGTGTTGTCCATGCCCGCGCTGAGCAGCCGCGAGACCTCTTTGCAGTCGATGTTCGGTGTCATGGTGATCCAGTGCCGCAGTGCAGGGTGGGCCCGGGTCGGTTGGGCTTTTGATTGTGGCAGCCGCGATGGGCCGGTTGCCGCTGTCGTGCTGTCTTGGAAAACAACTGTAAGCAGGCGATCGCATGCCGCGACTGACCAGTGCCGGCGAGCGATGCAAACGGCTGAAGCCGGCGCCTAACCCCTGTCATTCACGTACCCCAAGGAAACCGACCCATGAAAAAAGCCATCCACCTGACCTGGACTGCCGCCCTGCTGATGGGCCTGGCGGGCCCTGTCCTGGCCCAGGAAGCCACGCCCTGGCCCGACATGATGTTGAAGATGGCCGACGTCAACAAGGACGGCATGGTCACGAAGAAGGAGTACCTGGACATGGCCGCCAAGATGTGGGACGACAAGCACTCCAAGATGATGACGTCCGACAAGACCATGAAGGCCGGCATGATGGACAAGGCCCAGTTCATGCAGCTCGTGCGCGCCATGTTCGTCGATCCGGGCAAGATCGGCGGCAACTGATCTGCAGGACCGCCCGCCCATGTGCACGTGCGGGCGCTGGCGCTTCAGCGCTGGCCCTGGAACCAGCGCATGTCCAGGCATTCACGCAGTTGCATGCGTGCCCTGTACAGCAGCACGCCACAGTTGGTGGTCGTGATCTGCAGTTCCTCGCAGATGTCTTCGGTCTCGCGCTCCAACCACTCGCGCATCATGAACACGCGGCCCATCTTGGCCGGCAGGCGGCTGACGCAAGCCTGCAACGTCTCGAAGAACTGGCTCTGCTCCAGTGCACGCTCCGGGTGCTGCCATGCGGCCGGCGGCTCGCGCCAGTGGCCGTCGCCCGCGAACAGGTCGTCGATGGCATCGTCCATGCTCTGTTCGTCGGCGGGCTCGATCTGCACCTCGCGCCCGCGCTGGCGCAACAGGTCGATGATCTTGAACTTCAGGATACCGGTGGCATAGGTGCGCAGGCTGCTGCGGCCTTCAAAGCTGTCCGGTTTCTCCAGGATGGCCAGCATGGTCTCGGACACCACGTCCTGGGCCATGCCTTCGTTGCGCAATTGCAGCATTGCAAAGCGCAGCAAGGGCTTGTGCAATGCTGCCAGTTCCGACTCGATGGACATGCGGGCTCGCTGAGGTTGACGCCGGCGCTGCCGTGGCGGGCAAGGCAAGCATGCCGGGCCTCGCAAAGCGCGAAGCGGCGCGATGGTAAGCCAGATGGCATGACAGCTGCCACCGCAAGGCCCCTGCCTGGGGTGGCTGGCCGGGTTGCACGCCAGGCCGCAGCAGACAGCTGGCTGTCAGATCCGGCGCGCCAGGCCGACACAGGCCTGACGCCCCACCAACCACCTGATCGCCACAGCGCCACCGACCATGCCAGTTCTTGCCGCCGCACCCATCACCCGCCGCAGCCTGCTGCTGGCCACCGCGTTGCTCACCACCACCGCCACGGCGGTGCGCGCAGCGCCACCGGTCAACACGCTCAAGGGCAGCCTGTTCGGTGGCCGGGCCGACACGGCCATCCTGGGTTACGACACGGTGGCCTATTTCACGACAGGCCGGGCCGTGGAAGGCAATGACAGCCTGGCCCACACCTGGATGGGTGCGACCTGGCGGTTTTCCACCCAGGCGCACCTCGACCAGTTCAAGGCCGCGCCCGAGAAGTTTGCACCGCAGTACGGCGGCTACTGTGCCTATGGCGTGTCGCAGGGCTACCTGGTCGGCGTCGAGCCCGACAAGTTCCGCATCATCGGCGGCAAGCTCTACCTGAACTACAACGCCGACGTGCAGGCGACCTGGAACAAGGACACGGCGGGCCACATCCGGGCCGCCGATGGCAAGTTTCAGGCCCTGCTGCGCAAGTAGGCCGGTCCCCGCCCGGCCCTGGTGGCCGTCACAAGTCCTGCAGCGCAGCTTGCAACTGCTGCTGGAACAGCGCTGCATCGCCCAGCGCCTGGGCGTTGAGCAGCGCCAGTTTCACCAGCATCAATTCGCTGCGCGCGGGCCCGGCCTGGTCGATGGCGGCGGCCAGCGCGTCGTAGACGGTTTCCAGGCCGGTGATGCCCAGGCCTGTGATGCCCAGGCCGGCGCTGGTCTGGCTGGTGGTGTTCTGGCCGGTGGCAGTGGAAGTCATGGCAGGTCTCCGGTCAGGCGGGTCGGCAGGGGTGCAGGGCCGTGGCCAGCGCGGCCTGCAGGCGGGCGGCGTCCAGTGCCAGCCAGCGGGCGCACACATGCTGGTCGGGCCGCAGCAGGCAGGCGCCGCCGGTGGCCGGCATGCCGTAGCGCTGCCGCACGCGGCCATCGCCATCGCCCAGGTGGGCATCGGCACCGGCCACTGGCTGCGCTGCACCGATGGCCAGCACCCGCAGCGGCAGGCCGCCGGCGCATGCGGCCTGCACCACCTGCTGCACACCGGCCGGCAGCGCGGCGTGGGTGAAGGCCAGCAGGTGGAAGCCGGCGCCGATGTGGTCGAGCAGAAAATCGCCATCGGCCAGCCGCACATTCTGCGGTGGCGCGCCATGGCCGGGGCCGCCGGCAAACAGTGCGTCGTCGTCGTCCCGACAGTTCAGCGCCGACCCGGTGTAGGCATGCGGCCGCGCGGTGCGCCAGTGGTAGAGCGGCCGCACGAAGGGCTGCGTCAATGACAGCGACAGCACCGCATCGCGCAGCAGCCGGAAGCCCCGGCTGGGCGGCGCCATGAAGCGCGTGCTCTTGCCGGCCTCGTCGATGATCTCGCGCGCCGCGCCCACCCGCTCGGCGCTGTAGTTGGCCAGCAGCGCTGTGCCGGCCAGGTTCTTGCAGACCAGCGCCAGCTGCCAGCCCAGTGCTTGCGCATCCTGAAACGCGGTGTTGGCCCCGCGCACACCGAAGATCGGCAGCAAGTGGGCTGCATCGCCGGCAAACAGCACGCGGCCATGCAGATAACTGGGCAGGGTGAGGGTGCGTGCCGCGTAGACCGAGCTCCAGTCCATCTGCCAGGGTGTGCCGGCATGGCCGATCATCGCCAGCTGGGCGTCGATGCGCGCACGCATCGATTCGGGTTGCAGCGCCTGCTCGGGTGTTTCACCGGGCGGCAGCTGGTAATCCACGCGCCACATGCCGTGCGGCTCGCGGTGCATCAGGATGGTGTTGCCGCGGTTCCAGTCGGGGTCGAAGAAGGCCAGGCGCTCGGTGGCAAAGGGCAGGTCGATGCGGATGTCGGCGATGACGAACATGCTTTCGAACGACGCGCCCTCCATCTGCAGGCCCAGCTGGCTGCGGATGCCTGATCGGGTGCCGTCAGCCGCCACCAGCCAGCCGGCCTGCAGGCTGTAGGGGCCGGCGGGTGTGTCGATGGCCAGCAGCGCATGGTCGGCCTGCTGCTCGACATGGGTCAGCTTGTTGCCCCAGCGCAGGTCGATCAGGCCGGTGGCGGCACAGGCGTCCAGCAGGTATTCCTCCAGAAACTGCTGCTGGATGTTGAGCATCGGCCAGAAGCGGTCATCGTCGTCATGCGGCGCCTCCATGCGGAACACCCGCTGGCCGCGGTAGAAGGAATTGCCGCAGCGCCACGGCAGGCCGTTGGCCACCATCGGCGCGGCCACGCCCACCTGCTGCAGGATCTCCAGCGTGCGCCGGGTGAAGACGATGGCCCTGCTGCCGGCCGACACCTGCAGATCGGCAGCCAGCACCACGCTGCGGACGCCGTGGCGGGCCAGCTCCAGCGCGGTCACCAGGCCGGCCGGGCCGGCGCCGGCAATCACCACGGCCTGGCGCGGCTGCGGCGGGTGCGCTGCCGGCAGCCAGGGCGCATGCACCTGGTAGCGGTAGTACAGCGATGGCCGGGGGTCGGTGCTGGGCGTGTGCATGGGCGTGTGCATGGGCGATGGCGCAGGCGATGACATGGGCGCTGCGTGCAGCTCGGGCCCGGTGATTGTGGGCTTGCCGCCCGGCGGGTTGCTGCCCGGCGCTTGGCGTGCCCGGCATGCCTGCAAGCCCGTGCTCCGTATCATCAGCCCCCTTTGTGCAGCATGCAGGAGCGCCCCATGTCCACCGCCGGTTTCGACACCACCCAGGTCCTGATCAACGGCCGCTGGCGCGCCAGTGCCAGCGGCCAGACGCTGCCCCTGCTGAACCCCAGCGACGGCAGCCTGCTCGCGCAGATCGCCCGCGGCACTGCGGACGATGTGCACGCCGCCGTGGCGGCCGCCCAGGCCGCATTGGCCGGCCCCTGGGGCCAGCTGACGGCGGCCGAGCGCGGTCGCATCCTGCTGAAGATGAGCGCCCTGACGCTGGCCCGCGCCGACGAGCTGGCCCGGCTGGAGGCGCTGGACGTCGGCAAGCCGCTCAAGCAGGGCCGCGCCGACGCGGTGGCCATGGCGCGCTACCTGGAGTTCTACGGCGGCGCGGCCGACAAGGTGCATGGCGAGACCATCCCGTTCGCCAACGGCTACACCGCGCTGACGCTGCGCGAGCCGCACGGCGTCACCGGCCACATCGTGCCCTGGAACTACCCGATGCAGATCATCGGCCGCAGCGTGGGCGCGGCCCTGGCCATGGGCAATGCCTGCGTGCTCAAGCCCGCCGAAGAGGCCTGCCTCACCGCGCTGGCCTTCGGCCACATCGCGCTGGAAGCCGGCCTGCCGGCGGGGGCGTTGAACATCGTGCCCGGCCTGGGCGAAGAAGCCGGCGCGGCGTTGTCGTCGCACCCTGGCGTGGCGCACCTGTCGTTCACCGGCTCGGTGGCGGTGGGCCAGCTGATCCAGACCGCTGCCGCGCAGAACACCATCCCGGTCACGCTGGAGCTGGGCGGCAAGAGCCCGCAGATCGTGTTTGCCGACGCCGACCTGGACGCGGCCCTGCCCTTCCTGGTGAACGCCGGCATCCAGAACTGCGGCCAGACCTGTTCGGCCGCCAGCCGCATCCTGGTGGAGCGCCCGGTGTTCGACGACGTGCTGCGCCGCATGGCCGCGCGTTATGCCGCGCTGAAGGTGGGCCCGGCCATGGACGACCCCGATGTGGGCCCGGTGATCTCGGCGCGCCAGCGCGACATCGTGCAGGGCTTTCTGGCCATCGCCCGCGACACCGGCCTGGCCATCGCCGCCCAGGCCACGCTGCCCGCCAGCCTGCCCGCCGGCGGCTGCTATGTGCCGCCCACGCTGCTGGCGCCGGCCACGCCCGACCACCGCCTGGCGCAGGAAGAGATCTTCGGCCCGGTGCAGGTGATGATCCCGTTCGATGGCGAAGCGCAAGCTTTGGCCATTGCCAACGGCACGCACTACGGCCTGGTGGCCGGCGTGTGGACCCGCGACGGTGGCCGCCAGCTGCGCATGGCGCGCAAGCTGCACTGCGGCCAGGTGTTCATCAACAACTACGGCGCCGGTGGCGGCATCGAGCTGCCGTTTGGCGGCGTCAAGCATTCCGGCCACGGCCGCGAGAAGGGCTTCGAGGCGCTGTACGGCTTCTCGTCGCTGAAGACAGTGGCCATCAAGCACGATTGACACGGCGACTGCTGCCGTCATACAGTGTCTGACACTTGCACCAGCCGGAGCGCCGCCATGCGCATCAACGCCCGCCTCGACGACGAGGCCCAGCAGCAGATCGACTACCTCACCATCACGACTGGCCAGAGCGTGAGCCAGGTGGTGCGCGAAAGCGTGGCCCGCTACTACCGTGCGGTGCACAGCGATCAGGGCGGCCTGCGTCATTTCGCCCAGGCCATCGGTGCAGGCGATAGCGGTCGCAGCGACACCGCCACCCGCTACAAGGAACTGCTGGCCGAATCATTGGCTGCCAAACATGGCCTGACGCCAGACTTGCCGCCCGGCCCCTTGCGGTGATTGCTGTCGATGCCGGCTACTTTGTCGCGCTGGCCAATGCGCGTGACCGCTGGCATGCACGCGCCGTTGCGTGGTGGCCAAGCCGGCTGGAGGGCTTCGTCACCACCTGGCCGGTGCTGGCTGAAGCCTGCCACCTGTTGGGCGCCAGGATGCGCCCTGAGTTTGCCGCCTTGCTTCTGGACGACGTGGCAGAAGGCAGCCTGGCGGTGTGGAGCCCTGGCACCGACGCCCTGCGGCGCGTCCCTGTCCTGATGCGCCAGTACGCCAATCTGCCCATGGACCTGGCCGACGCATCCCTGGTGCTGCTGGCCGAGCACCTGGGCCACGGCCGCATCCTGTCCACCGATGAACGCGACTTCGGTGCCTACCGCTGGAAGCAGCACGAACCCTTTGACAACCTGCTGGCGCAACAGCCAGCACCTGGAGACAGCCCATGACCGGACGACTCGACAACAAGGTGGCCATCATCACCGGCGCGGCCTCTGGCTTTGGCGCAGGCATGGCCGAGAAGTTCGTCGCCGAAGGCGCGCAGGTGTTGATTGCCGACCGCAACCTTGAAGGAGCGCTCGACGTGGCCGCCCGCCTGGGCCCGGCTGCCCGCGCATTGCGGGTGGATGTGGCCAACGGCGCCGATGTGCAGGCCATGATGGACGCCGCCGCGCTGCATTTCGGCCACATCGACATCCTGATCAACAACGCCGGCGTCACCCACTTGCCGCAGCCGCTGGAAGACGTCAGCGAAGACGACTTCGACCGCATCTTCCAGGTCAACATGAAGGCCATCTACCTGGCCATGCGGGCGGTGGTGCCGCGCTTGAAGGCCAACGCGCCAGGCCACCGCGGCATCCGCGGCGTGGTGCTCAACGTGGCCAGCACCGCCGGCGTCAGCCCGCGCCCGCGGCTGGGCTGGTACAACGCCAGCAATGGCTGGGTGATCACCGCCACCCGCGCCAATGCGGTGGAGCTGGCGCCGTTCGGCATCCGCGTGGTGGCGCTCAACCCGGTGGCCGGCGAGACGCCGCTGCTCAAGAGCTTCATGGGCGAAGACACGCCCGAGGTGCGCGCGAAGTTCCTGTCGAGCATCCCCATCGGTCGTTTCAGCCAGCCCGATGACATGGCCAATGCCGCCTGCTACCTGTGCAGCGATGAGGCCAGCATGATCACCGGCGTGTGCATGGAAGTGGACGGCGGGCGCTGCATCTGAGCGCCCCGGGGGCCAGCGCTCCGGACTGTCCCGGCCATCACCCCTGCGGCATCGATGCGGGGTCAGGGTGCGCGCGCAGCTGCACGCTCAAATTGTCGACCACCAGCGCCCAGTCGTCGTCGGCCGCCAGCTTCTCGCGGATCAGCGCCGATTGGGCAGGGTTCCAGAACGGCGCATCGCGCAGCAGCACCGCGCCGTCCAGCGGGCGGTGTTGCGTGATGAAGGCGCGGATCTCATGCGGCGTGTTGGGCAGGCCCAGCTGCGCAAACAGCTGGTCCATGCTGGGGGCGGTGGTGTCCATGCAGGTGTCCGGTGCCGCGGGCTTCAGCGTGATGCGGCCGATGCCGGCGGGGCCGGCGTGTCGGCGGTGGTGATCTGCATCAGCATGCCACCACCAGCCACCGAGCCGCTGCGCTGGCCGCCGCCCTGCACCATGCGCGCGCAAGCGCTGCGGTCGTCGGCGGCCACACGCTGGCAGCGCTGCAGCGCATTGGTGCGCAGCTGCGCCGGCGATTCACCGTTGTCCAGCGTCTGCCGGCGGGCTTCGGCACGTGCAGCGCCGGCCTCCTTCAGGCAGGTGCGGCGGTCCTGCGGGCTGCTGCCGTCGCGGCAGGCGGTGCTCTCTTGCTGGTAGCGCGCATCGGCGTCCCGGCTGCCGGCCGCCGGCTGGGCCGCCGCAGCCGGCCCGCTGGCAGCGGCCAACAGCAGCGGCAACAGCAGCGGCCACAGCAAGGGCCACAACGGCCGCAGGCGCAGTGGGCTGGCGGCGGTGGCCAGCCACTGGCGGCGGCGGGCAGGGCGGGGTGCAAGGTGGTCGGTCATCGCGTGGTCCCGGC
>JARXAJ010000126.1 GCA_029865965.1 Aquabacterium sp. | reverse complement strand
CCACCAGGCCGTCGACCCGTGGGCCGGCAGCGCGGCCGGCAGCCGCTGCGCGCAGCGCATCGGCCTGGGCGATGCGGCTGGCGGCGCTGGCCAGGTCGGGGCTCACGGCCTGGGCAGCGGCCACCAGCGCCGGCAGGGCCGGGTCGTCGAACTGCTGCCACCAGGCGCTGGCGTCAATGGCCGGGCCGGTGGACGGATCGGACCCGGGGGCGGCAGCCAGCGCAACGCCGGTCGTGGCCAGGGCAGTGGCCAGAAGTGACGCGGTCAACGTGGTGCGCCAACGGCGCAAGACAGTGGGGTGGTGCGGCATGGCAGTCGGTCAGGCCTTGGGTTGGGCGGCTGGTGGCGCGGCGGCCGCGCGGCGGCGCTGCGCGTGGTCGACCATGGCCAGCCCCTGTTGCAGCAGGCAGTCGGCCCAGCGGGCAGGCGCGTCGGCGGCCTGATTGAGCTGCGGCGCCACCGCATCGGTCACGTCGCGGCCCAGGTGCAAGTGCACGCCCAGCGCAGTCAGGCAGATCACCAGGCGGTGCAGGTCGTTGTCGGGCCCGGCCAGGCCCAGGTGGCGGCACAGCACTGCCAGCATGGCCACATGCATCGGGCGGAGGCCTTCGTTGACCTCCTGGTCCCACAGGCCGGTGGGCTCGATCATTTCGCGCATGCGCAGCTTCACGCACAGCTGGCCGTCCTCGCCCAGCGCCAGCGGCTCGATGAAGCCGGCAAAGAAGCCGCGCAGCGCGTCTTCCAGGCTCAGTTGCGGATTGGAGAAGGCGGTGATGTCGTCGGCGATCTCGCCCAGCGGCTCGAAGAACACCGCCCGGTACAGGCCGGCCTTGTCACCGAAGTAGTAGCTGATGGCGGCCACGTTGACGCCGGCGGCCTGGGCCAGTTCCCGCGTGGACGTGGCTGTGAAGCCCTGGTGGGCAAACAAGCGCAAGCCGGCGCGGATCAGCCGGGCCCGGGCCGGGTCGGGCTCAGTGCCAGGCTGGGTGGCAGGCGGGCTGGCGGGCAGGGTGCGGGGCAGCACACCGCTGGCTGCAGGCTTGGAGGGTGGCAGAACCATGGCGCGCAGTTTAACCAGATGAATCAAACGTTTGATTACCCAAAAGGGCATCAGGGTTTGGGCCAGTTCAAAAGGTATCGCCTGGCGCCCGTTGCGCACTGGCCCGGTGCAGTGGCTGATCACCATCCTCGACCGGCATGCCCGGATGGTTGGCAAGACATGGCGTCAAATCTAAATGCGACTCTTTCGCATTTGAGCTAGGATGCCGACACGATGCCGATCCACCTGCACACCATGCACGCTGCCCCGCTCCACCCGCCCACCAGCCCGGCCTGGGCCGCGCACGCGCCGCGCCGGTCCACCAACCTGGTCGTGGTCGGGGTGGCACATGCCGCCCTGGTGTGGCTGCTGCTGCAGGGCGATATGGTGCAACGCGCGGTGCAGCAAGCCTCGCCCCTGGTGGTGGCACTGTTGCAAGACCCGGCACCCGCGCCGGCGCCGCAACCGGCACTGCCCATGCCGCCCCGCCCCACCCTGCCACCGCCGGCAACGGCGCTGCTGCCGCTGCCCGCGTTGCAGATGCCCGACGCGCCACCCGCACCTGCGCCCGCCACTGCGCCGGCGTTGGTGGTGCCCAGCCCGGGGCCGCCATCCACGACCACGGCGCCAATGGCACCGGTCGCCCCCGCGCCAACCGTTGCAGCGCCAGCACCAGCCCCACCCGCAGCGGCACCCCCATCACCACCGGTGCTGGCCGCCAGCACCATCCGCTACCGGGTGGCCCCAGCCATCGCGGTGCCGATGGCGTCGCGCCGGTTGGGTGAGTCGGGCACGGTGCTGCTGCGGGTGTGGGTCGATGCCCAGGGCCTGCCGCGCCAGGTCAGCCTGCACCGGTCCTCGGGCTTTGCCCGGCTGGATGAACAGGCGCTGGCCGCCATGCGACAGGCCCGCTTCCAGCCGGTGACCGACGGCGGCAGCGCGATCGAGTGGGTGGTGATCGCGCCCCTGCAGTACGAGATCGACTGACGCGCCACCCGCGCCGCCCCCATTCCCCGTCCCACCCGCAGGGGTGCCCACAGGCACCTTCAGCCGCTGCATGGCCACCGGCCTGCCAACCAAGGAGATTGCATGACCCGCCCATCCCCCACCGCCCCGTTCCCCGCCGCCCCCTTGCTCGGTGCCCTGGCCGCCGGCTTCGGCCTCGTCAGCCTGGCCCAGGCCCAGACCGCACCGGCCGACCCGCCAGCAGCCGAATCCACCCAGCAGATGCCGGTGGTCAAGGCCAGCGCCAGCGCGGTGCGCAGCGGCAAGCACAGCGTGCAGGCCGTGACCACCGGCATCGGCAAAGGCACGCAGGAGTTGCGCGACATCCCGCAGTCGCTGACGGTGGTGACCGAGCGGCTGATCGACGACCGCAACCTCGACACGCTGAAAGAAGCGCTGCACAGCACCGCCGGCATCAGCTTCCTGGCAGCTGAAGGCGGCGAAGAAGACATCCGCCTGCGCGGCTTCTCGCTGCAATCGACCGGCGACATCTTCCGCGACGGCCAGCGCGACCCCGCGTTCTATGAGCGCGACACCTTTGCCGACGACCGGCTGGAGGTGCTGCGCGGCGCGGCCGGCATGCTGTTCGGGCGTGGATCGACCGGCGGCGCGGTCAACCAGGTCAGCAAGGGCCCGCTGCTGTTCGGCCGCAGCGAGGTGGGGCTGACGGTGGGCCAGCGCGGGTACCTGCGTGGCACGGCCGACCTGAACATCCGCCTGAGCGAGAACGCCGCCGCCCGCATCAACGCCATGCTGACGCAGGCCGACAACGGCGGCGACCGCATCGACAAGCAAGGCCTGGCCGTGGCTGCGGGCTGGGGCATCGGCATGCGCAATGAGTTCCAGGCCAGCGTCTACCACCTGGACAACGACAACGGCATCCACTACGGCCTGCCCTGGCTGACACCCGCCACGGGCAGCATCCGCCGGGTGCTGATCGATGTGCCCGCCGGCAACTTCTACGGCGCGGCCAGTGACCAGAACCGCGGCGGTGCCGACCTGGCCACGCTGACCCACATCCACCGCCTCGGCCCCGGCAGCATGCTCAAGACCACGCTGCGCAGCGGCCGCTTCGACCGCGACCTGCGCGCGTCGGCCATCCGCTTTGCCGCCGCCGACCTGCAGCCCGACGGCCTGCCGGTGACCGGCGACAGCCTGAGCGCCGCCACGGTGCTGACCCGCGGCAACAACGTCAAGATCCAGAACCTGCAGACCCTGGCGCTGCAGAGCGACTACAGCGGGCGCTTCCAGGCACTGGGCCTGAAACACGCGGTGCTGGCCGGCCTGGACGTGGCGAGGGACAACTTCGAGAACTTTGGCGCCAGCACCACCGCCGCCAAGCCCCGCACCACGCTGGGCACGCCCGATGACGGTGCCGGCATCGACGAGGCCAGCCGGGTACTTGCCAGCAACCGCCGCTTCGACGCGACAGCGCTGGGCGTCTATGCGCAAGACCTGGTGCAGCTGGCGCCTGCCTGGAAGCTGCTGCTCGGCCTGCGCTGGGACCGGTTCACCGGCGACTACGCCACGCCGCAGATCGGCGCCACTGCGCCCACCCGGCGCGCGCGCAGCGACGCGCTGTGGAGCCAGCGCGTCGGCCTGCTGTACCAGCCCACCGCATTCAGCAGCTTCCATGTCAGCTACGGCACCAGCTTCAACACCTCGGGCGACGCCTACCAATACGACGCACTGGGCACCAACACGCCGCCCGAAGGCAGCGTGAATGTCGAGCTGGGCAGCAAGCTCGACCTGGCCGACGGCAACCTGAGCTTGCGCTTTGCGCTGTTCCACAGCGTCAAGAACAACGAGCGCAACCGCGATGCGGACACCGTCAACGCCACCAACTACGTGCTGTCCGGCCAGCGCCATGCCGCCGGGCTGGAATTCGACCTCGCCGGCCGCATCACGCCGCAGTGGGAGGTGTTCCTCAGCTACGCCTGGATCCCCGACGCCCGGGTCGACAAAGGCGCCGACCAGATCAACGGTGCCGGCATCGTCACCTGCGTCAACTGCAGCATGCAGGGCGAGCCGGTGGGCGCACGGCCGGGGCTGATCCCGCGTCACAGCGGCACGGTGTGGACCACATACCAGCTCACGCCGCAGTGGCGCTTGGGCGGCGGCGTCAATGCCCGCAGCGCCATGGCGCCCTACCAGGTCACCAGCTTCGAGGCACCCGGCTACATCACCGCCGACCTGATGGCCGAATACAGCGTGGGCGACCTGGCCTTCAAGCTGAACCTGAACAACATCACCGACAAGCTGTATGCCGACATGCTCTACCGCGGCCACTACATCCCGGGGAAGCCGCGCACGCTGCAGCTGACCGGCACCTACAGGTTCTGACCACCCCGCAGCCATGATCACCCACCTGCCCCAGGTGCTGACGGCCGATGAACTGGCCCGGGCACGCCAACTGCTGGCCCGCGCCCCCTGGGCCGACGGCCGGGCCACCGCCGGGCCGCAGGCAGCCACCGTCAAGCACAACCAGCAGCTGCCCAGCCACAGCGACCAGGCACAGGCCCTGCGCGCCCTGGTGCTGGGTGCGCTGGATCGGCATGCGCTGTTCTTCTCGGCCGCCCTGCCCAGGCGGGTGCTGCCGCCGGCATTCAACCGGTATGCCGGTGCCGCCAACCATTACGGCAACCATGTCGACCAGGCGGTGCGCCACATCGCCACCGGCCCGCTGGCCGGCCAGCGCCTGCGTGCCGACCTGAGCTGCACCCTGTTCTTCAGCGACCCGGCCAGCTACGACGGCGGCGGGTTGGTGATCGACGGCGGCTGGCAGCCACCACCCATCAAGCTGGCGGCCGGCGACGCCATCCTCTACCCCGGCACCAGCGTGCACCGGGTCGCGCCCGTCACCCGCGGCGAGCGGCTGGCCAGCTTCTTCTGGGTCGAGAGCCTGGTGCGCCACACCGAGCAGCGCCGCATCCTGTTCGACATGGACACCGCGCTGCAACAGCTGCGCCAGCGCGATGGCGAGTCCGCCGAAGCGGTGGCCTTGACCGGCACGTATCACAACCTGCTGCGCCTCTGGGCCGAGACATGACGCCACCCCGAAGCGCCTTCGGCGCCCCCGGCGGCCCGGCAGAGCCGGATCCGCGGCGGCCGCTTGGTCAGCCCACGCCGGCCTTTCTGCTTGCGGACCTGGCACCGCTGGCGCATGAGCAGCTCGGCGATGCCGCCTGGGCCTACCTGGCCGGCGGCGCGGCCGACGGGTTGACGCTGGACGACAACGCCTGCGCCTGGCGCCGGCTGCGGTTGTCGCCCCGGGTGCTGCGCCCGCTGGCCGGCGGCCACACCCGCAGCACGCTGCTGGGCCGGCCGCTGCCGCACCCGGTGCTGCTGGCACCGGTGGCCTACCAGACACTGTTCCACCCCGACGGTGAACGCGCCAGCGCATTGGCTGCGGCCATGCAGGGTGCCGGCCTGGTGCTCAGCGCCCACGCCGGCACCCCGCGGGT
>JARXAJ010000096.1 GCA_029865965.1 Aquabacterium sp. | reverse complement strand
AGCGCGCAGGAAATTCTGGACCTGGGCCTGCATGCCTTTGCGATGAGCCGCTTTGCCGGCGTGTGGACGTCGATGAAGACCATCCAGGAGGTGGTGGAAAGCTCGGCCAGCATCGATGTGTCGCCCGACCGGGTGAACATCCTGCTGCCGCAGGACTTCCAGATGCCGCCGGGCGGCCTGCACATCCGCTGGCCCGATGCGGCCCTGGTGCAGGAGGCGCGGCTGTTTGATTACAAGTGGTACGCAGCCCTGGCCTATGTGCGGGCCAACAAGCTCAACCACAACGTGGTCAGCGGCCCGAACGACCGCTTCGGCATCATCGCCAGCGGCAAGGCCTTCAACGACACCCGCCAGGCGTTGGCCGACCTGGGCCTGGACGATGCCACCTGCCGCCAGCTGGGCATCCGCCTGCACAAGGTCAACGTGGTGTGGCCGCTGGAGGCCACCATCACCCGCGACTTCGCCCGGGGCCTGCAGGAGATCCTGGTGGTGGAAGAAAAACGCCAGGTCATCGAGTACCAGATCAAGGAAGAGCTGTACAACTGGCGCCCCGATGTACGGCCCCACGTGCTGGGCAAGTTCGACGACGCCGAAGGCGACACCTCGGGCGGTGAATGGAGCCAGGCCAACCCCAGCGGCAACTGGCTGCTGCGCGCCAACGCCGACCTGACGCCGGGCCTCATTGCCCAGGCCATTGCCAAGCGGCTGAAGAAGCTGGGGGTGCCGGCCGACATCGTGGCGCGCATGGACACCCGCCTGGGCGTGCTGTCCGCCAAGGAGCGGGCCCTGGCCACCGGCACCACCGGCGGCGCCGAGCGCCAGCCCTGGTTCTGCAGCGGCTGCCCGCACAACACCAGCACCAAGCTGCCCGAGGGCAGCCGGGCGATGGGCGGCATCGGCTGCCACTTCATGGCCACCTGGATGGACCGCGAGACCATCGGCTTCACCCAGATGGGCGGTGAAGGCGTGCCCTGGGTGGGCCAGTCCCACTTCAGCAAGCGGCCGCACATGTTTGCCAACCTGGGCGACGGCACCTTCTACCACTCAGGCAGCCTGGCGGTGCGGCAGAGCATTGCCGCCGGCATCAACATCACCTACAAGATCCTCTACAACGACGCGGTGGCGATGACCGGCGGCCAGCCGGTGGACGGCATCCTGACGGTGCCGCAGATGACCCGCGTGCTGGAGGCCGAGGGCGCCAAGACCATCGTCATCGTGACCGACGAGCCGGGCAAGTACAACGGCGCGCTCCAGTTGGCGCCGGGCGTGACGGTGCGCCACCGCGATGACCTGGACCAGGTGCAGCGCGAGCTGCGCGCCGTGCCCGGCTGCAGCATCCTGATCTACGACCAGACCTGCGCCACCGAGAAGCGCCGCCGCCGCAAGCGCGGCAAGATGGTCGACCCGGCCAAGCGGGTGGTGATCAACGAGCTGGTATGCGAAGGCTGCGGCGACTGCGGCGTGCAAAGCAACTGCCTGAGCGTGGAACCGCTGGAAACCGAGTTCGGCCGCAAGCGCCAGATCAACCAGAACAGCTGCAACAAGGACTACTCCTGCACCAAGGGCTTCTGCCCCAGCTTCGTGACTGTGGAAGGCGGCCAGCTGAAGAAACCGAAGAAGGCCACCCGGCCCGACCCGGCTGCCCTGCCGGCCATCCCCGAGCCGGTGCTGCCGCTGCCGCTGGACGCCCTGGGCCGCGACCGCGCCTGGGGCATCGTGGTGGCCGGCGTGGGCGGCACCGGCGTCATCACCATCGGCCAATTGCTGGGCATGGCCGCGCACCTGGAAGGCAAGGGCGTGGTCACGCAGGATTCAGCCGGCCTGGCGCAGAAGGGCGGCGCCACCTGGAGTCACATCCAGATCGCCGCCACGCCCGATGCCATCCACACCACCAAGGTCGACACCGCCAAGGCCGACCTGGTGATCGCCTGCGACAACATCGTGGCCGCCGGCAAGGCCACGCTGGCGCTGATGCGCGAGGGCACCACCTATGTGGCGATGAACAGCCACGCCACGCCCACGGCGGCCTTCGTCAAGAGCGCCGACTGGCAGGCACCCACCGCCGGTTGCGAGGCTGCGCTGGTGGACGCGGTGGGCCGCAGCCACCTGGGCCTGCTGGACGCCGAGCAGGTGGCGGTGCAACTGCTGGGCGACAGCATCTATGCCAACCCGCTGCTGCTGGGCTATGCCTGGCAGCAGGGCCGCGTGCCGCTGGGCCGCGCCGCGCTGTTGCGCGCCATCGCGCTGAACGGCACGCAGGTCGACAACAACCAGGCTGCCTTTGAATGGGGCCGCCGCTGCCCCCATGATCTGGCAGCGGTGCAGGCGCTGTTCCAGGCCGCGCAGGTGATCCAGTTCGTCAAGCGCCCGTCGCTCGACGACATGGTGGCCAAGCGGGTGGACTTCCTCACCGGCTACCAGGATGCCGCCTATGCCGGGCAGTACGCGGCCTTCGTCGCCCGTGTTCGGCAGGCTGAAACCACGCTGGGCAGCACCCGCCTGACCGAGGCCGTGGCCCGCTACCTGTTCAAGCTGATGGCCTACAAGGACGAATACGAGGTGGCCCGGCTGCACACCGATGCGGCCTTCACCGCCAGGATCGCCGGCATGTTCGAGGGTGATTACAAGCTGGTGCACCACCTGGCGCCGCCCATCCTGGGCAAGGTGGACGCGCAGGGCCAGCCGGTCAAGCAGGCGTTCGGCCCGTGGATGCGCAGTGCCTTCGGTGTACTGGCCAGGCTCAAAGGCCTGCGCGGCGGGCCGCTGGACATCTTCGGCAAGACCGAAGAGCGCCGCAACGAGCGGGCGCTGATCGGCGCGTACCGCAGCAGCATCGACGAGCTGCTGCGCGGGCTGAGCGCCGCCAACCTGGATGCGGCGGTGGAGATCGCCCGCCTGCCCGAGGACATCCGCGGCTATGGCCATGTGAAGGCGCGGCATCTGGCAGCCATCAAGCCCAAATGGGAACGGCTGCTGGCGCAGTGGCGGGCCGGCGGGGTGCGCACTGCAGCCTGATGCCTGTTTACTATTCATTTGCTATTCATGCAGAATCGCCAACTGGTGCTGCCAGCCACGCTTGCCGAGCCTGAAAGCCTGGCTTTGGCAAGCTGAATTGCAGAACGCGGCGCCTTGAAAAGGCGCCGTCTTCCATTCATGGCTGACACCGACTCCACCGATCAACTTGCCCTGCTGGCCGCGCTGGCAAGCCGTGGCGTGGTCAGTTCGGCGCAGTTGCAGCAGATGCTGGGCAAGAGCCAGCCCACGCTGTCAAGGCTGTTGACACGCCTGGCACAGCAGCAGCTGGCGCAGGGCCAGGCACCGGTGGTGACGTTGGGCCGCCAGCGCAGTGCCCGCTATGCACTGGCCCAGCCTCTGCTGGGTCTGCCGGGCCAGCAGGCGCTGACCTGGATGGACGAGACCGGCCAGCGCCAACCCTGGGGCCAGCTCACCCACCTGGGGCAGGACCGCCTGCATCTGCAGGCAGAAGGCATTGACCTGGTCACCACTGGCCGCCTGCCCTGGCTGCTGGCGCCGCTGCGGCTGCAGGGCTTCCTGGGGCGCCTGTGGGCACGCAGCGCGCAGGCCGCCGGCTACGACGCCAACCCTGAGCGCTGGCGACTCGACCAGTTGCTGGCCCTGCTGCTGCGCCAGGTGCACGATTTGCCGGGGGCCATCATGCTGGGGGATGCGGCGGCGCCCGCCCAGCCGTCGGCCCCGGCCGATGCGGCGGCCTTGCCGGGCTTCCTGGATGCGCAGGCCGCTGCAGTGGCCAGCACCCTGCCTGCCGGCTCGTCGGCCGGTGGCGAGCAGGCCAAGTTCCTGTGTGCCGGCAGCGGCCGCAGCCAGCACTGGCTGGTGAAGTTCTCGCCGCCGCTGGGCACGCCCTTTGGCGACCGCTGGTCGGTGCTGCTGCAGGCCGAGGCACTGGCCCTGCAGGTGCTGGCCGAGCATGGCGTCCCTGTGGCCGCCACCCGCATGCTGCAGAGCGACCGGCGCACCTACCTGGTCAGCACCCGCTTCGACCGCATCGGCCCGGCCGGTGCCCGCCATGTGGTGCCGCTGGACGCGGTGCACGATGCCTTCGTGCCCGGCCCGCGGCGCGACTGGGCCGCCACCTGCCGGGCACTGGCAACCCAGCGCCGACTGGCCAGCGATGCGGCCGCCCAGGCCGGCGCCCTGCTGCAGTTTGGCCGGCTGATCGGCAACAGCGACATGCACTTCGGCAACCTCAGCCTGGTGGTGTCGGGCCCTGCCGATGCCGCACGCGGGCGCTTCAGCCTGGCGCCGGTCTACGACATGCTGCCGATGCGCTGGCGGCCCGATGCGCAGAGCGGCGAACTTGACTGGCTGCCCTTCACGCCCGAGCCTGTTGACCTGGCCAGCGCCGCGCGGCCGTTGGCGCTGCAGTTCTGGCAGCGGGCACTCGACCTGCCGGACACGCACAGGGCCTTCCGGCTGCTGGCCCGCACGATGGCGCAGCGGCTGGCCGACGCAGGCTGATCTGGGCCCACTGGCCGGGCTGGCCGTGCGGCCCGCATCTCAACGCCCCAGCAGCCACCACAGCCCGGCCGCTGCCAGCCCCACCCACAGCAGGCCGATGGCCAACCCGGCAGCCAGGCTGCGCGGGCGGGCCAGCATGGCGGCAGCGCGGCGCCGGGCGTCGGCCAGCACCGCAGGCGGCAGCAGCCGGATGACCAGCAGCAGGCCCAGCGGCACCAGCAGCAGGTCGTCCAGGTAGCCCAGCACGGGGATGAAATCGGGGATCAGGTCGATCGGGCTCAAGGCATAGGCGGCCACCAGCAGCGCCAGCAGCCGCAGGGCCCAGGGGGTGCGCGGGTCGCGGGCGGCGTGGTAGACGGCCACCACGTCCAGCTTGATGCGGCGGGCCCAGGCCTTGGCGCGGGCCAGCCAGCCAGCGCCCGGCGGCACCGGGTTGCCGGGGCGCACGGTCACTGGTGCACGGCGCGTTCCACCGCCAGCTCGCGCAGCGTGGGCGCAGGCTGGCCGGGGTTGGGCGCGGCTGCCTTGGCGGCGGCGGCAGCGGCGGCCGGGTCGGGTGCGACAACGTTCACCGTGCCCTTGTCCACCTTCAACTCCTTGGCGCCGGGCGGGCAGAAGCTGTTGGTGTAGCTGATCTCGGTGCCGCGCTGGCACTTGCGCAGTGCGCCCAGCGGCAACGGCTGGCCCTTGTTGCGTGCTGCCACCGAGGCCGGGCTGTCGTACTGCCGCACCGTGCCGTTGTCGAACTGGATCGGCGCGGCAGGCTGGGCCACTGGCTGGCCCAGGTGGCGCCCCCAGTCCGACTGCGCCACCCGCCAGGTGATGGCCAGCATGAAGAGGACGGCGACTGCGATCGCAGCCTGTTTGAGCGACATGGCAAGGCGGCGGGTAGAGGTTGGCTGGCCTGGAAACAGCGCAGACCCGGTGCAGATGCCTGGTCAGGCTGGCCGACTATAGCCAAGCGCCTGCGGGTGGCAGGTCACCTCTGCGCCGAACGTCATGGAAAGCCCTTCACAGCGCACCCCTCTCAGCGCGGCGCCCCGGGTGCGACAGGCTTGTAGATATCGGGCGGGAACTCGCCCGAGACATACAGGGCCAGTTCGCCGCGCTGGATCAGCACCTGGCCGATGATGCTGGCGGGATGCTGGCGGATCGGGCGCAGCATGGCCTTGCAGTCTGGTGTGGCGGTGTGGGTGAATTCCACCGTGTAGCGGTTCGGGCCGATGCGCTTCCATTGCCCCATCGCGGCATTGCCCGACTTGCCACCGGCAAAGCAGGTGCGGAAGTAGCCGCCCGGCATGAAGACGATGCGTTCTGCCGTGGCGGTGCTGGCCCAGGTGCCGGTGATGCCTGTCCTGGGCGGGTCGGCCGCTGCGGCCGGCAGGGTGGCGCCGGCTGCCAGCCACAGGAGTGTGCTGAGGCATCGTTTCATGGCGTCACACCGGCTCCACCGTCACGCCCACCGTCGGCGGCGCCGTGCCGCCGCCGCGGATGACACCACGCAGCGGTGCCACGTCACCATAGTCGCGCCCCCAGGCCAGGGTGACATGGTCCTGGCCCACCAGCACGTCGTTGGTGGGGTCCAGCGCCACCCAGCGGTGCAGCGGGCACCACACGGCCACCCAGGCATGGCTGGCGTCGGCGCCCACCAGGCGCGGCTGGCCCTCGGGCGGATGGGTCAGCAGGTAGCCGCTGACATAGCGCGCCGCCAGCCCCAGGCTGCGCAGTGCGCCGATCATCAGGTGGGCGAAGTCCTGGCACACGCCCTGCCCCTGGGCCAGCGCCTGCAGCGCGTTGGTGGCCACATCGGTGCTGTGCGGCTTGTACTGCATGCGGTGATGGATGCGCGTCATCAGCGCCTGGGCGCCCTGCAGCAGCGGTCGGTCGGGGCGGAACAGGTCGCGGGCGTAGTCGGCCAGCTCTGGTGCATGGGGCGAAAAATGGCTGGGCAGCATGAACTCCACCGCCTCGGGTTGGGTGACGCCGGCGCGGTAGCGCAGGGCTGCAGCAGCCTCTTCCCAGGGCGGGCTGTGGTCCAGGTCCAGCGGCGGCGGGGCGGTCAGCAGCACCTGGAACCGGCTGGTGACGGACAAGCGGTCGTGCACCCGGGTGTGGCTGAAGCCGTGGCGCCAGTTGCCGAAGGCGTCCTTGCTTTCCTGCACCGCGCTTTCGGGCAGCGGGTCGATCTGCAGGTCCCAGCGCTGCACCTTCTGCACCTCGGTGTCGCGCGGGCGCAGCCAGGCGCTGTGGTGGGCCACTTCCACCGCCGCGTCGTAGTCATAACAGGTCTCGTGGGTGACCTGCAGCATGCGCGGGCCTGCAGCCGGCGCCGGGCGCCGCAGCGCCGGCACGGCCACGGGCGGCTTGGGCGCCAGGGCACCCTGGCCCTGGCTCTGTGTCTGGCTTTGGCTCTGACCCGCCCGCGGCAGGCCAGCGTCGTCAACACCGGTGGGCGGGCTCATTGCCACACCGTGCGGTCGCGCGATTCCACATGCGCAAACAGGTGCCGGCTGATCTGGTCGGACAGCCCGCGCGCTGCGGTGCTGCAGCCGTGCAGGCCGTCGATCAGCTCGGTGTGGCGGCCGCGCTCGTCGGTGCGGGACAAGCGGGCCAGCAGCCAGTCTTCAGGCATGGGCAGGTCACGGGTGACCTGTTGTACCCAGATCGGGTCGTGCCGGGCCAGCTTGCGCAGGCGGTCGCGCATGGTGCGTGCCACCCAGGCCAGGCTGCGCGGGTTGTCGGTGTCCATGGCCAGCAGGTGCAGAAGCGGCAGCACCTCGCGCCGGCCCTGGAACTGCGCGCGGTAGGTGATCACGCTGTCGAACAGGCCCAGCAGCAGTGCAAAGCCGTCGTCGGCCTCATGCACCTTCAGCTCGAAGCCCAGGCCCAGCGCATGCGACAGCATGCCGAGCCGCTCGATCTGGCGGCCCACGCTCAGCAATCGCCAGCCGTCGTCACGCGTCATGCGGTCGGTCTGGGCGCCGGTGATGGCGGCCAGATGGGTGGTGGCGCGTGCCAGCACGCCCAGCACGTCGGGCACCGGCGCATGGCCTTCGCCCAGGGACAGCACCACCCGCAAGTGCTGCTCGAAATGGTCGCTGACCTCGTGGATCAGCTTCCAGTGCTCGGGCGACAGGCGCTCGCGCAGGTTCTGCGCGCACTGGCGCAGGCTGCGCAGGTTGTGGGCCACGCTGGTGGTGGGCCCGCCGATGGTGGTGTCGACCGGTGCGCCGGGCTCGCGCGGCACCAGGCCGTGGATCAATGCGCGCTCGAACACCCGCGGCGCCTTCATCACGCCCGGCACACCCGCACCCACCAGGCCGTGGAAGCGGGCCAGCCGGTCCAGCATGCGCAGCACCGGATCGCTGCCTTCGCGCAACATCTCCAGCATCAGCCGCACCAGGCGCACTGAATTCTCTGCCCGCTCGGTGTAGCGGCCCAGCCAGAACAGGTTCTCGGCTGCGCGGCTGCTCACCGCGCGGTGCATGCCGCCCAGGTCATCGGCCGTCAGCGGCTTGGGCAGCAGGCTGCTTTTGTCGACCGCGCCGCTGGCGATCACCCAGGTGTCGACGCTGGCGCTGCCGTGCTGCATGCTCAGCCAGGGATCATGGGCACTGCCGGGGTGCTGGCTGCTGCGGTTGGCCACGCGGGTGAGCGCGCCGGGCAGCACCTGCCAGCCGCCCTGCCCGTCGGCCAGCGCAAACACCCGCATCACCGCCGCGCGCGGGTGCAGCTGGCCGCCGGGGTCGCCAGGGTCGCTGGTGCCGGGGCCCCACACCGGCGTCTCGCTGGGCCGCACCCGGGCCTGCAGGGTGTAGGCGGCCGGGTCGGCATCGATGCGGTCGCGCAGGGCGCGGCGTTCGGCCTCGCTCATCAGGGCGGCCACTCGCGGGCCGAAGCCGCTGTCGGGGAAGGTGGGCGCCACCACGAAGTTGGCCAGCGCATCACGCTGGCCGCGCCACACTGTGGCCTCGCCGCACCACCAGCTGGTGGACGCGGGCAGCAGCAGGTCTTCGCCCAGCAGGCGGTCGGCCACGCCGGGCCAGAACGCAGCCAGGCCAGGGCTTTCCAGCACGCCGGAGCCGGGGGCGTTGGCCATCACCACCTCGCCGGCGCGCAGGGCCTGCAGCAGGCCCGGCACGCCCAGCTGGCTGTCGGGCCGCAGTTCCAGCGGGTCGAGGAATTCATCGTCCACCCGGCGCAGCAGCACATGCACCTGCTCCAGGCCGTGCAGGGTCTTCAGGTAAAGCTTTTTGCCGCGCACCGTGAGGTCGCTGCCCTCGACCAGGGTGACGCCCAGGTAGCGGGCCAGGAACACCTGCTCGAAGTAGGTTTCATTCAGCGGCCCGGGCGTCAGCAGCACGATGCGGCTGCGCTCGCCGGCCGGGCTGGCGCGCACCAGGCCGTCGAGCAGGCTGCGGAAGGTGGCGGCCAGGCGCTGCACCCGCAGGTCGGCAAACTGGTCGTGGAACTGCGGGCCGATGATCAGCCGGTTTTCCAGCAGGTAGCCCAGCCCCGACGGCGCCTGCAGCCGCTGCGCCAGCACCCGGAAGCCACCCCCAGGCGTGCGCGCCAGGTCGAAGGCGGCGATGTGCAGGCCGCAGCGCTGGGCCGGCCACAGCCCGCAGGCCGGCCGCAGGTAGTGCGGGTGGGCAAACACCAGGCTGGCAGGCAGCAGCGCGTCGCGCAGCAAGGTCTGCGGGCCGTAGATGTCGGCCAGCGTAGCGGCCATCAGCCGCGCCCGTTGGGTGACACCGGCCTCGATCAGCGCCCATTCATCGGCCGGCACGATGAACGGCAGCAGTTCCAGCGGCCAGGCACGCGGCGCGTCCACCCCTTCGGCATAGACGTTATAGGTGGCGCCGTCCTCGCGCACCCGGGCCTGCACCCGGTGCGCGCGGGCCGGCAGGTCGGCCCAGCCCTGGGTGCCCAAGGTCTGGAAGAACTGGCGCCAGTGCGGCGCCGGCGCATGGCCGGTTGCCGAAGCCGCCGCGGTGCCCGCCACGCTGGCACACCATTCGTCATAGTGACCCGGCGTGGCGCGGCCGGTGACCGACGCCACCAGGCTGACGGTGTCAGGCAGGTCGTCGTCGGCGAGCAGGCTGCTTTGCATGCCGACATCATGCCCGCGATGCGGCTTTGTTTCGCGCGTGGCCATCCCCGTATGCGCAGGCTAGCGGCGTGCGGCGGCGGGCATCAGGCCGTGCGCAGGTCCAGGGTGAACGGGAATTCCAGGCTGCGCTGCGGCTTGCCCACCACCATCTTGCCGGGGGTGTGGCCGATGGTGAAGAAGCGCGCCAGGCGCCGGCTCTCGGCCTCGAAGGCGTTGACCGGGAAGCTCTCGTAGCTCAGGCCGCCCGGGTGGGTGACGTGGTACTGGCAGCCGCCCAGGCTGCGCTGCATCCAGGTGTCGACGAGGTCGAAGGTGAGCGGTGAATCGATGCCGATCGACGGGTGCAGCGCGGTGGGCGGCAGCCAGGCGCGGTAGCGCA
>JARXAJ010000028.1 GCA_029865965.1 Aquabacterium sp. | reverse complement strand
CCTACTACATCGTCGGCCATGTGGGCGATGGCAACTTCCACATCGCCTACCTGATCGACCCGGCCATCCCCGCGCAACGCGACACCGCCGAGCGCCTGAACCACCAGCTGGTCCACCATGCCCTCAGACTGGAAGGCACCTTCACCGGCGAGCACGGCATCGGCCTGCACAAGCAGGGCTTTCTGGTCGACGAGGCGGGCGCCGCCACAGTCGAGATGATGCGGCTGCTCAAGCGTGCGCTCGACCCGAAGAACATCCTGAACCCGGGCAAGATCTTCTCGCTGTAAGTGCCCCTGCCGCCCGGTGGCCGGCAGGGCGCATGGAACAATTTCTTTCCCTTCGAGTCTTCAGGCCGGTACAGCCTGGATGCCATGCCACACACACCGCACACCTACACGGTCGATGATTTCGACTTCGACCTGCCGCCCGGGCTGATCGCCCAGCACCCGGCCCCGCAGCGCAGCGCCTCGCGCCTGCTTGACGGCACCGCCGCCTTGCCGGCCGACCGGCGCTTCACCGATCTGCCCGCGCTGCTGCAGCCCGGCGACCTGCTGGTGTTCAACGACACCCGCGTGATCAAGGCCCGGCTGTTCGGCGAAAAGCCCACCGGCGGCGCGGTCGAGGCGCTGATCGAGCGGGTGCTGCCCACCACCGATGCCGGCACCCACGAGGTGCTGGCCCACCTGCGTGCCAGCAAGAGCCCGCGCCCGGGCAGCACCGTGCGCTTTGCCGGTGGCGCCTTCGACGCCGAGGTGCTGGGCCGTGGCGGGCCCGATGGTGGCCTGTTCCACCTGCGCTTTCCGGCCGACCCGTTCGCGCTGCTGGAAGCCCATGGCCATGTGCCGCTGCCGCCCTACATCACCCATGCCGACGGCGCCGATGACGTGGCGCGTTACCAGACGGTGTTTGCCGCCAGGCCCGGCGCGGTGGCTGCGCCCACCGCATCGCTGCACTTCGATGACGGCGTGCTGGCGGCGCTGGCCACACGCGGCGTGCAGCGGGCGCAGGTCACGCTGCATGTGGGCGCCGGCACCTTCCAGCCGGTGCGCAGCACCACGCTGGCCGACCACAAGATGCACAGCGAGTGGTACGAGGTGCCAGCCACCACGGTCGACGCCATCGCCCGCACCCGCGCTGCCGGCGGGCGCATCGTGGCTGCCGGCACCACCACGCTGCGGGCCCTGGAATCAGCGGCGCTGGGTGGCACGCTGCAGCCCGGCGCGCGCGAGACCGACGTGTTCATCACACCCGGCTTCCCCTTCCATGTGGTCGACCTGCTGGTCACCAACTTCCACCTGCCGCGCAGCACCCTGCTGATGCTGGTGTCGGCCTTTGCCGGCCATGCCCATGCCAGGGCGCTGTACCGCCACGCCATCGAATCGGGCTACCGGTTCTTCAGCTATGGCGATGCCATGCTGCTGGAGCGGCGCGCCGGCTGACCGGCCGTGGCCAACCACTTGCGCGGCAGTTGCAGCCGCACATCGGCCGCGCTGTTCTGGCCGCCGAGCAGGGGCGGATAGTCCAGGTCGCCACGGGCGCCGTGCCCTGCACATCGGCAGTGCGCATCCGCTGCATGCGCAGGGGTGCCAGCGCAGCGCTCAGGCGCAGCCCGGTGGCATCGGCCTGCGCCGCGGGCACCAGCGTCCAGCTGCGGGCGGCGCGCAGGCCGGCCCAGACCACGCCCTGCTCTTGCGCGGCCACATCGAAGCGGCTGGCGTCTGCCAGCGCCAGGCGCTGCTTGTAGGCATGCACCACGTCGAAGGCACCGCGCATGCCGCTGACGGTGGTGTCGTTGCGCAGCGTGGCCGCCAGTTCCCAGCCGCCGTGGGCCAGGCGCAGTTCCAGCCGCGCCTGTTGCAGCGCCAGGTTGCGGCCGCTGCGCGGGTGGTAGGCCGCCCAGCCGCCGGCAAAGCCGCGCACCGGCGTGGCATCGCTGGCGCTGAAGTCGGCGGCCTCGGCCTGCACCTGCCAGCCACTGCCCGCCGGCATGGCCACCGGCAGGCGTTGGGGTAGCAGGTCGGGCGCGGTGTCACCAGCCGGCCTTGCAGCGCACCCTGTGCCGTGCTGAAGCGCGCGGCCAGGCTGATGCTGGCGTCGGCCAGCTGCGCCGGATTGGGCGCGCTGTCTGGCGTGGCGTCCAGGGCCAGCGGCAGCACGACCGCCGTCGCACCGTCCACCGACAGGTCCACCGTCATCGACGCGGCCGTGGCCCCCACCGGCACCACGCCCTGGCTGCCGCCGGTGAACACGAGCCAAGTGCGCCTGCCCTGGCTGGCGGGCCTGCCACAATCCCGGCGTGCGTCAATCCTGCTTCACGCCCTGCCCTGAATCCAATGGCTCGACCTGCCGGCGAGTTCTGTTTGGCCGTGCCCGGCGCGCTGGTGGCGGGGCCGGTCAATGCTGACGCAACTGTGGGTCACCGGTTTCAAGAACCTGCATGAAGTGGAGGCGCAGAGCCCTGGTCCGCGCCACATCGACTTCGCACCCATCCCGACCGGAAGACTGGAACTCCGCCTGGCACAGGCACTTGATGCCCCGTGCAACCTGCTCTTCGTCCACCGTGACTCGGAACGCGAAGATCCTGCCGGACGGCAATCCGAAATCAACGATGCATGGGCGGGGCCTGACGCACAGGAAACGCAACCCGTCACCCCCGTCCGCATGACCGAGACTTGGCGATTGTTCGAAGAAGACGCGATCCGTCTTGCAGCCGGCGACCTGAACGGAACGGCGCCACTGCATTTGCCGAAGATCTCGAGAATCGCGCAGTTGTCCGATCCCAAGGGCGCCCCGTTCAACGTACTGCGGACAGCCTCTGGCCAGACGCCGAACCGACTGCGCAGGTTCCGTCCGCAGCAGTGTCGTCATCGGGTCGCCGACTGGGCGCATGATTTCTCTCAGTTTCGGGCACTGCCTTCGTTTCAGCGTCTTGAGACCCAGGTTCGGGCCGTCTTCCAGCACTGACACATGTTGAGTTTCCAACTACTCGCCACCGAGGGCCAGGCCCGCCGCGGCCGTCTGACGCTGAACCACGGCGTGGTCGAGACGCCGATCTTCATGCCGGTGGGCACCTACGGCACGGTCAAGGGCGTGCTGCCGCAGTCGCTGCATGCCATGGGCGCGCAGATCATCCTGGGCAACACCTTCCACCTGTGGCTGCGCCCGGGGCTGGAGGTGATCGCGCAGTTCAAGGGCCTGCACGGCTTCGAGGGCTGGACCAAGCCCATCCTCACCGACTCAGGCGGCTTCCAGGTCTGGAGCCTGGGCGGCGCTGACGGCACAGGCCGCAAGATCAGCGAGGAAGGCGTGCGTTTTGCCTCGCCGGTCAACGGCGACAAGCTGTTCCTCACGCCCGAGGTCAGCATGCAGGTGCAGACCGTGCTCGACAGCGACATCGTCATGCAGTTCGACGAATGCACGCCCTACCAGACCGCCGGCCACCTGACGACCGAGGCCGAGGCCCGCAAGTCCATGGAGTTGAGCCGACGCTGGGCGCAGCGCTGCAAGACTGAATTCGGCCGGCTGGAGAACCGCAACGCGCTGTTCGGCATCGTGCAGGGCGGCATGTTCGAGCATCTGCGCCAGGAAAGCCTGGACGCCCTGGTGGCGATGGACTTCCCCGGCTACGCCATCGGCGGCGTCAGCGTGGGCGAGCCCAAGGACGAGATGCTGCGCATCATGGCGCACACGCCGCACCGCCTGCCGCCGCACAAGCCGCGCTACCTGATGGGCGTGGGCACGCCCGAGGATCTGGTCGAGGGCGTGGCCATGGGCGTGGACATGTTCGACTGCGTGATGCCCACCCGCAACGCGCGCAACGGCCACCTGTTCACCCGCTTCGGCGACCTGCGCATCCGCAATGCCCGCTACAAGACCGATGCGCAGCCCATCGATGCCACCTGCAGCTGCCAAGCTTGCAAGGGCATGGACGGCCCCCTCGGCGCCGGCGGCGTCAGCCGCGCCTATCTGCACCACCTGGACCGTTGCGGCGAGATGCTGGGGCCGATGCTCACCAGCATCCACAATCTGCACTTCTACCTGCAATTGATGCGCGAGATGCGCGATGCGCTGGACACCGGCTGCTTCGCTGCCTGGCGCGCGCAGTTCCACACCGACCGGGCCCGCGGCGTCTAGCGCCCGAACCCCCACCAACTTTCCACCACGCGCCGGCCTGTCTGCGGCCCGCGCCTTCTACCGGACACCCACCGCCCTATGGCGACATCCACCCGATCACGGCGCAAGACGCCTGCAGCGCCTGCTGACAACGGCACCACCGCCCTGGCTGCCGCGCCCGCCGCGCCGCAAGCCGACGCCGCCGCACCCAAGCCTGCGCGCGCGCGCCGTGTAGCCAGCCCGGCTGCTGCTCCTCCGGTTGCCGCCGAGGCCGCAACAGAATCCGCCGCAGCCAAGCCGGTCGCAGCCAAGCCGGCTGCCAGGCCAGCAGCTCAGCCATCTTCCAGGAAGCCTGCCGCCAGGAAGGCTGCTCCTGCTGCCCCAGCCGCAGCGGCTGTTCCTGCCATGCCGGCGGCCGCAGTCGTCCGCGCGGCAGACCCGGCGCCGGCTGCACCGGTCAGCACGGCCGCGACGAAGAAGGCCGCCGCGAAGAAGACGACCGGCAAGCAGGTTTCCGACAAGCAAGCCCCGGCCAAGAAGGCAGCCGCCAAAAAGGTCGCGGCTCCGACGCCAGCGGTACCCAAGCAAGCGGCCCACACGCCAGCGGCCCCCAAGCAAGCGGCCAACAAGCGATCGGCCAGCAAGCCAGCAGCCAGCAATCCGGCGGCTCGCAAGCGTGCTGTTCCTGCGCCGGCGCCTGCCGCCGTGCCGGCTGCCGAGCTTGCCCTGGCGGACGCGCCGCCGATGCTGGATGACGTGGTGCCAACTCCGCCCCCGGCTCCGGCCCAGCCCGCTCCCGCTTTAGCCGCCCCCGCCGCCCCAGGGGGACGCAACCGCAACCGTGGCCGCGGCACCTCAGTGCCCCGGCCCGACCCGCAGACCGAGGCCATCACCCAGGCGGTGCTGGCGGTGCTGGCGGCACCCGCCGATGCCCCTGCCGTGGACCAGCCGGTGGCACTGGCCGCGCCGGCACCCCGGCCTGCGCCCGCACCCGCACCCGCACCCGCACCCGCACCCGCACCCGTGCCCTCCCCACCGCCCACCGGCCCGGCCCACAGCCAGCTGGTGTGCACGGCCGGTGACCTGGCCCAGATCACCTGGCTGCCCGGCCATGCCTGCCCCGCGCCGCTGCGCCAGGCCGCGCAGCGCCGTTGCAACGCCCGCGGCCAGTTGCCGCCCGACGACGACGCCGCCCTGCCGCAACTGCTGCGCCTGGCCCAGGAGGCCGGCCACGACCTGCGGGTGGACGACGCGGTGTGGTCGCTGCTGGCGGCCCACCGCGATGCCCGCCACCGCCTGTCGGCCCTGGAGGCTGCCTACCCCGACGGCCCGGCCAGCCCGGCCCTGCAGCAGCTGCTGCGCGTGCCGCTGCCATTGTTCCAGGCCGAGGGCGCGCTGTTCGCGGTGGTGGCCGGCCGCGCGCTGATCGCCGATGAACGCGGCCTGGGCAAAAGCGTGCAGGCCATCGCCGCCGCCCAGCTGTGGCGGCGCCACTTCGGCGTGCAGCGGGTGCTGGTGCTGTGCGCGCCGGCCCAACGCAGCGCCTGGCAACGCGCCTGGCAGCGCTTTGCCGGCCTGCCGGCAGCCGACATCCAGGTGGTCGATGGTGGCCACCACCAGCGCCAGGCCCAGTGGTCGGCAGCAGCCGGCGTGCGCATCCTGTCGCCCGAGGCGCTGCAAAGCGGCGCGGCCCATCTGGCGCACTGGTCGCCCGACCTGGTGATCGTCGACGAGCCCCAGCAGCTCGACCTGCATGCGGCCGACTGGGCCCCGCTGCAGGCCGCGCCGCATGCCCTGGTGCTGTGCGGCGCACCGCTGGCCGATCTGCCGGCGCTGATGGACACGGTGATGGCCTGGCTCGACACCGCCCGCCTGGGCCCGCTGGCCGCGCTGCGCGAGCTGCATGCCGCCAGCCAGGGCAACCAGGCGCTGGACGAGGCCGACATCGAGCGCCTCACCGCCGCCTTGTCGCGCGGCATGCTGCAGCGCCTGCGTGCCGACGTGGCCGACCAGCTGCCGCCAGTGGTGCACAGCGAGCGCCTGCTGCCGCTGGCCCCCGGCCAGCGCGAAGTGCATGACCAGCATGCGGCGGTGCTGCGGCGCTTGCTGGCCGGCTGGCAGGCCAGTGGCTGGTGCAGTGACAGCGACCAGTGGCGCCTGGCCCAGGCACTGCGTGCCATGCAGCAGGCCTGCCACCGCGCCGACCCTGCCGATGCCGGCAGTGCGCTGGCTGAAGCCACCGTGCAGGCC
>JARXAJ010000001.1 GCA_029865965.1 Aquabacterium sp. | reverse complement strand
CAACAAGGTGACCGGGCTGAAGCTGCTGTCCAAGATGGCCGAGCGCGTGACCTTCGTGCTGATCCCGCCGCTGGGCCTGATCTTCCTGGTGCTGGGCACGATCTTCCTGGGCATCGCCACGCCGACCGAAGGCGGCGCCATGGGTGCGCTGGGCGCACTGCTAATGGCGCTGGGCCGGCGCAAGCTCAGCGGCTCGCTGATGCACCAGGCGCTCGACAGCACCGCCAAGCTGGCCACCTTCGTGATGTTCATCCTGATCGGCAGCACGGTGTTCAGCTTCACCTTCAACGCGGCCGACGGCCACATCTGGGTGGAGCACCTGTTCGACAAGCTGCCCGGTGGCGCGATGGGCTTCCTGATCGTGGTGAACATCCTGGTGTTCATCCTGGGCTGCTTCATCGACTTCTTCGAGATCGCCTTCATCGTGATCCCGATCCTGATGCCGGTGGCTGAAAAGATCCTGCCCGGCATGTTCCCGCCAGGTACGCCGATTGACGCCATCATGGTGTGGTTCGGTGTGGTGCTGGCGATGAACCTGCAGACGTCCTTCCTGACGCCGCCGTTCGGCTTTGCGCTGTTCTACCTGCGCAGCGTGGCCGCCAAGGCCGACTACAAGGACCGCATCACCGGCGAGACGATTCCCGCCGTGACCACCGCCCAGATCTACAAGGGCTCGATTGCCTTCATCTGCCTGCAGCTGATCATGGTGGCAGCGGTCATCGCCTTCCCGGGCATGGTGACCGACGGCATCGGCACCACGGTGCAGATCGACGCTGACAAGGCACTTGAAAGCATGGGCATGCCCCAGCGCGAGGCACCGGCGCCCATGCCAGGTCTGGACGCCGGCGCCAGCAGCCCCGGCGCCGCAGCGCCCTCATCGACAGAGAACGACGCCGACCCGATGAAGGCCCTGCTGGAGTCAGTCAACAAGGACGCGGCGGGCAAGAAGTAGCGGCAGCCGTCCGATGGCGCGGCTGTCCTCGCACCGGCAACGGCCGGTGCGTTTCGGGCCGCTGCCGACCGAGCAACTGCAACGCCATCCCCTTCGGCCCCAAGGCGATGTTCAACGGCTACGAGATCTGGAAGCCCGATGTCGAGAAGTGCGGCAAATGCCGCCTGACCAACATGTAGGGCTCGGTCTGCGGCCGCTGCATGAAGGCCTGCCCCTCAACCGCGAGGATCTGGTCGAGTCCGACCGGCTGCTGCAGCTGGCGATCAAGGTGCCCGCCACGCGCCGGCAACTCATCGACCACGACGACCGCATCGGCGGCGGGGCGCAGCATCCCGCTGCGGCCACCAACCAGCGCGACTTGGCGCCCGGCCGCGACGCTAAGCTGGCCACGGCGCAGAAGCTCGCGTTCTTTCCGCCCACCTGCAGCCCGCGGGCGGCTCCACACTGCAGACCATGGTGCCGCTGGACCTGCCCCGCCGGCCGGCGCAGCGGCAAACCGCCGCGCCAATGAAAAAGGCCCCGCCGGGCGGGGCCTTCACCTGCGGGGCGGCGCGCCTGCGCCGCCGCAGGCCTACAGCTTCTGGCGCTGCATGAAGTCGTCGAAGGTGGCTTCGGTGAAGCGGAACCACAGATTCTGCTCGGCGCGAAACTTGGAATAGTCTTCGTAGACTTTCTTGAAGTTCGGGTTCTTGGCCGAGATCTCGCTGTACAGCGCCATCGATTCCTTGAAGGCCGCGTCCATCAGGTCCTTGGGGAACGGGAACAGCTTGGCGCCGCCAGCCACCAAGGTCTTCAGCGCAGCGGCGTTCTTGCCGTCGTACTTGGCCTGCATGTCCAGGTGCGCATAGGCGGATGCGCACTCGATCACCGCCTTGTATTCGGAGCTCAGCCCCTCGTAGGCCTTGGTGTTGACGAACAGGTCCAGCTGCGGGCCGCCTTCCCACCAGCCCGGATAGGCGTAGTTCTGGGCCACCTTGTAGAAGCCCAGCTTCTGGTCGTCGTACGGGCCCACCCATTCGGCCGCGTCGATGGTGCCCTTTTCCAGCGCCTGGTAGATCTCGCCGCCGGGGATGTTCTGCGGCACGCCGCCGATGCGCTCGACCACCTTGCCGGCAAAGCCACCGACGCGGAACTTCAGGCCCTTGAAGTCGGCCAGCGAGGTGATCGGCTTGCGGAACCAGCCGCCCATCTGGGCACCGGTGTTGCCCATCGGGAAGTTGATGATGTTGTACTGCTTGTAGAAATCGCGCATCAGCTTCAGGCCGTTACCTTCATAGGCCCACGCCGTCATCTGCCGGCTGTTCAGGCCGAAGGGGATGGCACAGCCCAGCGCGAAGGTTTCGTCCTTGCCGAAGAAGTAATACGGCGCGGTGTTGGCCATTTCCACCGTACCGGCCTGGATGGCATCGACCACGCCGAAGGCTGGCACCAGTTCGCCGGGCGCGTGGGTGGTGATGACGAATTTGCCACCGGTCAGCTCCTTGACCTTGGCGGCGAAGACATCATTCACACCGAACAGGGTGTCGAGCGACTTGGGAAAGCTCGATGTGAGGCGCCAACGCAGGTTAGCCTGCGCATGCACGATGGCAGGTGCAGTGCCCGCAGCCAAAATGCCAGCCAAGCCGGCACCACGGACAAAGATTCGACGTTCCATGCAGATCTCCTGAACAAGTTTGCAGTCAAAAACCTATTTATTCTAGGGGGCTGCATGGCCTTACCCTGGGCGGTGAAACCCGCACAACACCCAGTTTGGCGTGGCCCGGCCAACCCGGCCGACGACGATCAGCTGCCGGCCACCTTCATGCGCGCAACCAGCACCGACCCCACGGTGCGGCCGCCCGACACATAGGTGTCGGCGCCCAGGGCCGTGATGTCGCGCAGCATGTCCTTCAGGTTGCCGGCGATGGTCACCTCGTGCACCGGGTGCACGATGCGCCCGCCCTCCACCCAGTAGCCGGCCGCGCCGCGCGAGTAATCGCCGGTCACGCCGTTCACGCCCTGCCCCATCAGCTCAGTGACGAACAGGCCGCGGTGCAGCTTGCGCAGCATCTCGTCGAGATGGTCCCCGGGCCGGGTGAGGCGGCTGCTCAGCACCAGGTTTTGTGAGCCGCCGGCATGGCCGGTGGTGCGCAGGCCCAGCTTGCGCGCCGAGTAGCTCGACAGGAAGTAGCCCTGCACCACGCCGGCCTCGACCACCCGGCGCTTGCGGGTGCGCACGCCTTCATCGTCGAAGGCGGCGCTGGCCTTGCCGCGTGGCACCAGCGGGTCTTCGTCCACGTCCAGGTGGTCGGCCATCACCGCCGTGCCCACGCTGTCGAGCAGGAAGCTGGCACGCCGGTACAACGACCCGCCGCTGAGCGCACCCACCATGCTGCCCAGCAGGCCGGCGGCCAGGGTGTTCTCGAACAACACCGGCACCTCGCAGGTGGGCACCTTGCGACCTTTCAGCCGCGACAGCGCCCGCTCGGCCGCATAGCGGCCCACCGCCTCGGGCGAGGCCAGGTCCATCGCATTGCGCTCGCTGCTGTACCAGGCGTCGCGCTGCATGGCCGCGCCCTTGCCGGCAATGGGCGCCACCGAGATCGAATGGCGCGAGCTGGCGTAGCCACCGCGGAAGCCCCGGCTGTTGCCGGCCCAGAAATGCGACTGCTGGGCCGAGGTGCCGCCGCCCTCGCTGTTGCTGATCTTGGGGCTGGTGGCAAACGCCGCGTCTTCGCAGCGGCGGGCCAGGGCGGCAGCGCCGTCGGCATCCACCAGCCAGGGGTGGAACAGGTCCAGGTCGATACCGGCCACGTCGGGCGTGGCCAGGTCGTCGGCATCGGGCAGGCCGGCGGCCGGGTCTTCGGCCGTGAAGCGGGCGATGTCGTAGGCGGCACGCACTGTCTGCTGCAGCGCAGCCTGCGAGAAGTCACTGGTGCTGGCATTGCCGCGGCGCTGGCCGAGGTAGACCGTCACGCCCAGGCTCTTGTCGCGGTTGCGCTCGACGTTCTCGATCTCGCCCAGCCGCACCGACACCGACAGGCCGGCGCCCTCGCTCACCTCGGCAGCCGCATCACTGGCACCCAGGTCCTTCGCGATGGCCAGCGTGTCGTCGATGATCTGCTGGAACTGGGCGCGGTTGAAGGCGAAACCCTGGGAGGTGGTGGAACCGGACATGGAGGCGTGGCCTGGGAGCGAGGTGGGAGACAATCATAGCCACCACCTCCGAACGCTTTCCGCACACACACCAGGCCCATGCGCCAACGCCCCGAACCCGAACCCGCTGACGCCTACGTCTTCGAAAAGCCCAGCAAGACCAAGCTGAAGGCCCAGGCCCATGAACTGCAGGCGCTGGGTGAGGCCCTGGTGGCCATGCCGCCCAGCCGGCTGAAAGACGTGCCCATGCCCGAAGGCCTGCGCGACGCCATCGCCCAGTACCGCCGCACCAAGAGCTTCGAGGGCCAGCGCCGCCAGCTGCAATTCGTCGGCAAGCAGATGCGCTTTGCCGATGAGGCACCGCTGCGCGCGGCGGTCGATGCCTTCAAGCTGGGGTCGGCCAAAGACACTCTGGCGCTGCATGAAACCGAACGCTGGCGCGACGAACTGGTGGCCGACGACGATGCGCTGACGCGCTGGGCGGGCGAATTTCCGGACAGCGACCTGCAGCGCCTGCGCAGCCTGGTGCGCGCCGCCCGCAAGGACGCCGCCGCCGCGCCCGAGCAGCGCAACGGCCGTGGCTACCGTGAGCTGTTCCAGTTCGTCAAGCCCTGGCTGGGCAGCGCGGCGGGCCAGCCGGTCCATGCCGCCGGGGCAGACGACGACGATGCAGAGCACGGTGATGACTGACGCCCAGGCCCTGCATGAACCGGTCACGATCGGCCTGGTCAGCACCAGCGACCGGGCGTCGGCCGGCATCTATGAAGACAAGGGCATCCCGGCCTTGCAGGACTGGCTGGGCCGGGCGCTGAAGAACCCGATCACCTGGGTGACCCGGCTGATCCCCGACGAGCAGGACGGCATCAGCACCGCGCTGCGCGACCTGGTGGATGTGCAGCACTGCCACCTGGTGCTGACCACCGGCGGCACCGGCCCGGCCCTGCGCGACGTGACGCCCGAGGCCACCCTGGCGGTGGCCGACAAGCACATGCCCGGCTTCGGCGAGCAGATGCGCCAGATCAGCCTGCGTTTCGTGCCCACGGCCATCCTGAGCCGCCAGGTGGCAGTGATCCGCAAACAGGCCTTGATCATCAACCTGCCCGGCCAGCCCAAGAGCATTGCCGAGACCCTGCAGGGCCTGCCCGATGCCACGCCGCCGGTGCCCGGCATCTTTGCTGCCGTGCCCTATTGCGTCGATCTGATCGGCGGGCCGTACCTGGAAACACACGACGCGGTCTGCAAGGCCTTCCGGCCCAAGACGGCCATCCGGGCGCCCAGGGCTTGAAGTGGCGCCCGGCCCCGTGGCCAGGCGCCCTTACTTGACCAAGCGGCTCAACCGGGCGGCGTCGAAGGTCTCGCTGGTCCGGGCGTCCTGCGGCACACAGTCGCTGCCCGGCAGCTCACGCGCGCCGGCCGACAGCTTCTCGATCGCCTGCCACAGCAGGGTGATCTGGTGCTCCTGGGTGCTGGCGTTGTCGATCAGGCCCTTCATCGCCTGCGACACCGGGTCGTCGCCGCTGGTCACGCCATAGGCCGAGAAGCCCATCTTGGCGGCCGCCTGCTCACGCTGGGCCTCGGCAGCGGCCTGGATGATGCGCGCCGGATTGCCCACCGCCGTGGCGCCGGCCGGCACGGGCTTCATCACCACCGCGCTGGACCCGACGCGGGCGCCATCGCCCACGGTGAAGCCGCCCAGCACCTGCGCATTGGCGCCGACGATCACGCCCTTGCCCAGCGTGGGGTGGCGCTTGGTGCCACGGCCCAGGCTGGTGCCGCCCAGGGTCACGCCCTGGTAGATGGTGCAGTCGTCGCCGATCTCGGCGGTCTCGCCCACCACCACGCCCATGCCGTGGTCGATGAACACCCGCCGGCCGAGTGTGGCGCCGGGGTGGATCTCGATGCCGGTGAGGAAGCGGCCGATGTGCGACAGGAAGCGGCCCAGCCACTTGAAGCCGTGCAGCCAGGCCCGGTGGGCCCAGCGGTGCCAGATCACCGCATGCAGGCCCGGGTAACAGGTCAACACCTCCCAGGCCGAGCGCGCAGCGGGGTCGCGCTCGCGGATGCAGGCGATGTCTTCACGGAGGCGGCTGAACATGGCGATGCTCACAACGGGTGGCTGCGCAGTGTAGTGCGGCCCTGCTGGCCGTGCAGGCAGCAGGCGCGGCCTACACTGGCCTGGTGATTGCACTGATGCGCCTGCCCGCCACCCGCCGCACACCGGCCCGTGCCGGATGGCGCCGCCGGTGCCTGGCATGGTGCGCAGCAGGGTTGGTCGCAGCGGCCCCGGCGGCCTGGTCGGCTGGTACATCGGCCCCTGCAACCACCCCGGCGCCGGTGGCCACCACCATGTCCGAGCCCGCCACGTCAACCGGTGCTGCGGTGTCAGGCACCGGCCAGCGCATCTATGCCGACATGCAGCCGCGCCTGCTGCAGGTGCGCACCCTGCTGAAGACGCAGGACAGCCAGTCGTCGGTGGGCTCGGCCTTCCTGGTCACGCCTGAAGGCCACCTGATCACCAATTACCACGTCGTCAGCAGCTATGCGCTGGCGCCGCAGCGCCACCGCCTGGTGTATGCCACGGTGGATGGGCAACAGGGCGCGCTGGAGCTGCTGGCCTTTGACGTGCTGCACGACCTGGCCCTGCTGCGGCCCGTCGACCCGGCACCGCTGCGCGGGCGCGGCGCGGTGCCGTTCCGCGCCGTTGGCAGCGAGCCTGAGCGCGGCGCGCGCATCTTCTCGCTGGGCAACCCGCTGGATGTGGGTTTTGCCGTGACCGAGGGCGCCTACAACGGCCTGGCCGAGCGCCACTACCTGCCCACGCTGTTCTTCGGCGGCTCGCTCAGCGCCGGCATGAGCGGCGGGCCGGCGCTGGACGACCAGGGCCGCCTGGTGGGCGTGAACGTGGCCGCCCGGCGCGACGGTGAGCAGGTCAGCTTCCTGGTGCCCGCAGCACTGGCCCAGGCCCTGTTGGCGCGGGGGCGCAACGCCGCACCGATCACCCAGCCGGTGCATGGCGAGATCGAACGCCAGCTGCTGGCCCACCAGGCCGGCCTGGTCGACCAGTTCATCGCCCAACCCTGGCGGCCGGCCGGCCACCCGCGCTACCGCATCCCGGTGCCGATGGAGACTTTTTCGCGCTGCTGGGGCAGCGGCAGCAACGCCGCCACCCGCGGCCTGGTGTTCGAGCGCAGTGATTGCGCCATGGACAGCGCCGTGTTCATCGACGACCGCCTGCGCACCGGCACCATCACCGTGCGCCATGAAACCTATGACGGCAGCAAGCTGGGCGCGCTGCGCTTCCAGCAGCGCTACAACGACAGTTTCCGCAACGAGGTGGTGGGCCGGCGCGACAGCCACCGTGTGGCCAGCCAGTGCACCGAGCACACGGTGCAGGCCGGCAGTGGCCTGCCGCTGCGCGCAGTCGTCTGCCTGCAGGCCTACAAGAAGCTGCCGCAGCTGTTCGACCTGAGCGTGCTCACTGCATCGCTCGACCGCAGCGACCAGGGCGTGCAGGGCCGGCTGGATGCCAGCGCCGTCAGCTTCGACAATGCCCAGCGCCTGGCGCGCCATTACCTGGAGGGCTTCGGTTGGACGACACCATCGCCACTGACAGCACCCCAAGCCCCCGCCGCCCCGAAGAGCGCATCGCGCTGATCGAGTTGCTCGACCGCGACGGCCGGGCGCGCCGCACGCTGGACGTGCACGCCTGGCCGGTGACGCTGGGCCGCGCGCTGGACAACACCTGGGTGCTCGACGACCCGCATGTGGCGCCGCACCACGCCACGCTGGCGCTGGACGCTGGCGGCCGGCCGGTGGTGCAGGTGGGCGACAGCCGCAACGGCCTGCAGCTGGGCCGGCGCCTGCTGCGCGCCGGTGATCAGGCCGCCTTGCCGGCCGCCGGCGCAGTGCTGCAGTTCGGCGGCCTGCGGCTGCGCCTGCGCCTGGCCGGTGCGCCACTGGCGCCCGAATGGCCGCTGGCCCGCCCGCTGGTGGC
>JARXAJ010000220.1 GCA_029865965.1 Aquabacterium sp. | reverse complement strand
GCGACGACGCGCGCGCGCCAGCCCGCAAGCGCCGTCGCCGCCGGCGCAAGCCCGGTGGTGGCAGCGGCGGCGGTACCGGCGGTGCCGCCGGCGCACCAGGGGCCTGAGCCTGTCGCACCCGGTGGTCGCCACGCCGCGCCTGGCCTATGTGGGCCTGGGGGCGAACCTGGGCGACGCGCCGGCCACGTTGCAGCAGGCCCTGGTCGACCTGGCGGCGGTACCGGGTGTGCGGGCCGTGCGTGTGTCGTCGCTGTGGCGCAGCGCGCCCGTGCAGGCCCAGGGCCCCGACTTCTTCAACGCTGTGGCCGAACTGCGCTGCACGCTGGCGCCCATGGCCTTGCTGGAAGCGCTGTGGGCCATTGAGCAAGGCCACGGCCGCGAGCGCCCCTACCACCACGCGCCGCGCACGCTGGACCTGGATTTGCTGTTGCTGGGCGACGAGGTGCTCGACACACCACGCCTGACCTTGCCGCACCCGCGGCTGCACCAACGTGCTTTTGTCCTGCGGCCGTTGTTGGAACTGTGGCCCGAGGCGGTCCACCCGCGGCTGGGCCGCCTGGCGCTGTGTTTGCCGGCCGTGGCCGACCAGGCCCTGGAGCGCCTGCCATGAACTTTTTCACCCAGTTGCCGGTGGCGGTACAGACCTTCGGGTTGCTGCTGCTGTCCAACCTCTTCATGACCTGGGCTTGGTACGGCCACCTGAAGAGCCTGGGCGGCCGCGCCTGGTGGGTGGCGGCGCTGGTCAGTTGGGGCATCGCTTTGTTCGAGTACCTGCTGCAGGTGCCCGCCAACCGCATCGGTTACGCCGGTGGTCTCAGCCTGGCGCAGCTGAAGATCGGCCAGGAGGTGCTGACCTTGCTGGTCTTTGTGCCTTTTGCGGTGCTGGTGATGGGGCAGCCGCTGAAGCTGGACTACCTGTGGGCCGGCCTGTGCCTGGTGGGCGCGGTGTACTTCATCTTCCGCGCCTGAAGCCCAGGCCATCGGGGCAGCACGGGTGGTCGGCGCCTGTCACAAAAATGTCTTGTGACAGATGCCCACCTACAATCTGGGGTTTTCTGGGTGTGTGCCCAGACCGCCACCACCGCGAGATCCCCACCGATGTTCTTTGGCAAGCTGCTGCCGCAAGAAGGCAATTTCTTCGAGATGTTCAACGAGCACGGGGCGCAGATCGCCGAGGGTGCGCGTGCTTTCATGAACATGGTGCAGTACTACTCTGACCCGGTGCTGCGCGAGAAGTACGCGGCCGACGTGGGCATCGCCGAACGCAACGCCGACCGCGTGACCGCCGAGGTCAACCGGGCCCTGCACCGCACTTTCATCACGCCGCTGGACCGCGAGCAGATCCACGGCCTGATCAACGCGATGGACGACATCCTCGACCTGCTGCAGGACAGCTCTGAAGTGATGTCGCTGTACAACCTGCAGAGTGTTGGCGAAGACGTGCTGCGCCTGGCCGAGGTGTCTGTGCGTTGCTGCGAACGTGTGCAGCACGTGGTCACCCTGCTGCCCAAGCTGCGCGTGGCGGCGGTGGCCGAGTCGGCGCTGAAGACCTGCGAAGAGATCGACCGCCTGGAAAGTGACGCCGACCGCATCATGCGTTCGGCCATGTCGCGCCTGTTCCGTGAAGAGGTGGACACGCGTGAGCTGATCAAGCTGAAGGCCGTGTACGAACACCTGGAGTCCATCTCTGACCGGTGTGAAGACGTGGCCAACCTGGTCGAAGGCATCGTGCTCGAAAACTCCTGAGCGCGGGCTTCTGACATGGAAACCATGGCCACGGGCTTCTGGGTGGTCGTCATGCTGGTGCTGCTGGCGCTGGCTTTCGACTTCATGAACGGCTTCCACGACGCGGCGAACTCCATCGCCACCGTCGTGTCCACGGGCGTGCTGAAGCCGCAGCACGCCGTGGCCTTTGCCGCCTTCTTCAACGTCATCGCCATCGCGGTGTTCCAGCTGAAGGTGGCCGCCACCATCGGCAAGGGCATCGTCGACCCTTCGGTGGTGGACCAGCACGTCATCTTCGGGGCGCTGATAGGCGCCATCGCCTGGAACGTGCTGACCTGGTGGTTCGGCATCCCGTCCAGCAGCTCGCACGCGCTGATCGGCGGCCTGGTGGGCGCCACGCTGGCCAAGGCCGGCAGCGGCCCGCTGGTGGCCGTGGGCCTGCTGAAGACGGTGGCCTTCATCTTCATCTCGCCGATGCTGGGCTTTTTGTTCGGCTCGTTGATCATGGTGGCCGTGGCCTGGATCTTCAGGCGCAGTTCACCGCTGCGTGTGGACAAAGGCTTCCGGCGCATGCAGCTGGTGTCGGCCGGTTTGTATTCACTGGGCCATGGTGGCAACGACGCGCAGAAGACCATCGGCATCATCTGGCTGCTGCTGATCTCCTCGGGTTATGTGCAGGCCAGCGACAAGCTGCCGCCAGGCTGGGTGATCTGGTCCTGCTACATCGCCATCGGCCTGGGCACGCTGTTCGGCGGCTGGCGCATCGTGAAGACCATGGGCCAGCGCATCACCAAGCTCAAGCCCGTGGGCGGCTTCTGCGCAGAAACCGGCGGTGCGGCCACGCTGTTCTTGGCCACGGCGCTGGGCGTGCCGGTGTCCACCACGCACACCATCACCGGCGCCATCTTCGGCGTGGGTTCGGTGCGCAATGCTTCGGCCGTGCGCTGGGGCCTGGCCGGCAACATCGTGATGGCCTGGATCTTCACGATACCGGCCACCGCCTTCATCGCCGCCATCTTCTACGGCGTCAGTCTGCTGGTCTTCTGAAGCCGCCCCGCGGGTGGGGCGGGCAGCGTGGCCTGCTCAGCGGCTGTTTTCCGCCGCCAGCTGCACTTCGAACGCTTTCTGGATGGTGAAGGTGATGGTACCCATCAGCACCGCGCCGCCTACCAGCAGGCCGGCCACGGCGCCCAGCACCGGGCCCCAGGCGGTGGCCACCGTGTCGGGGTGCTCGGGGTTGTGGCGCTGGGCCCATTTTTCATCGGGCGTGAGGCCGTAGACGATGGCGCAGAGCGTAGCCTGCGAGATCATCAGACCCAGCACCGGGATCAACATCCAGGCCAGCCGGTCGTCCTGGCCCAGGTCGCGCATGCGCAACGCGCCCACCAGGCCCAAGCCGCTGAGCGGCGCGTGCAGCCAGCCGAGCTTGTCGCCAAAACCATGCAGGTAGAAGCGGTGCAGGCCCAGGGTGCCGCCCAGCAGGGCCAGCCAGGTGGCCAGGGTCTTGCTGCGGTAATGCGTGTGGGTTGTGTCGGCCATGGTCAGACGACCTCAGTCTTGCGGCGCATTGCTGTCGCCCGTGCCCAGGGCACGCTGCATCAGCACCACGTCCAGCCAGCGGTCGAACTTCCAGCCGGAGGCCTTCAGCACGCCCGTGTGTTCAAAACCCAGCGCGCGGTGCACGCCGATGGAGCCGGCGTTGGCCGAGTCGCCGATGACGGCCAGCATCTGGCGCGCGCCCAAGGCCTGGCAGCGTGCGATCAGCTCGCTGAGCAGCAGGCGGCCCAGGCCCTGGCCTTGTGCGGCGGGCGCCAGGTAGATGGAGTCTTCCAGGCAGAAACGGTAAGCGCGGCGCGGGCGGAAGTGGTTGGCGTAGGCGTAACCCAGCACCTGGCCGCCTTGTTCGGCCACCAGCCAGGGCAGCCCTTTGCCCAGCACGTCGGCGCGGCGCTTGGCCATCTCGGCCTCGTCCGGCGATTCCAGCTCGAAAGTGCCTGTGCCATGTTGCACGTGGTGGCTGTAGATGGCGGTGATGGCCGGCAGGTCGGCGTCGGTGCTGGGGCGGATGAGCGTGGGACGGGTGGTCATGTGCAAAAGGTCGTTGGCGGAGCGCCTGTGTCTGAGTTTATAATGCGCGGTTCCCGGCTCGGGCCTTCTGTGGAGAAGGCGTATCTAACAGCAGCCGGGCTTTGAAGGTGTGTGTTTCAGGTGTGTGGCCGGAAGTGTCCCCGGTAAAAACGCATTCGTCGCCCACCCTTCGCACCACACTAGGAATTTGAGATGGTCGTCATCCGTCTGGCCCGTGGCGGCGCCAAGAAGCGCCCCTTCTACAACATCGTCGTTGCCGATTCGCGCGAGCGTCGCGACGGTCGCTTCATCGAGCGCGTGGGTTTTTACAACCCCATGGCCTCGGGCGCCGAGCAGCCTCTGCGTCTGGCCCTGGACCGCGTGACCCACTGGGTCGGCGTCGGCGCCCAGCTGTCGCCCACCGTGGAGCGTCTGGTCACCACCGCCAAGAAGGCAGCCTGAGGGCTTTTGCAGGGTGAACGTTCCCTCGTCTCGCCCTGCGCCGGCTCTGGATGAGTCGGCATTTCCCGAGGACGCCGTCGAAGTTGGCCGCGTGCTCGGTGCCTGGGGCATCAAAGGTGGACTGAAGGTCAAACCCTTCTCCGCCGACCCCCAGGCCCTGTTTTCCACCAAACGCTGGTTCCTGCAGCCGTCCGAGGCCAAGCCCGGGCAGCAGGTGCCGCGTTTGTTGCGCGTGGTGCAAGCCCGCGACCAAGGCGACGCCGTCGTCGCCACGGTGCAGGAAGTCGACGACCGCGACGTGGCCCAGGCTTTGGCCGGTGCCCGCGTCTTCGTGGCCCGCACCAGTTTCCCCACACCCGACGAAGACGAGTTCTACTGGGTGGACCTCATCGGTCTGAACGTCGTCAACCGCGACGCCCAGCCGCTGGGCGAGGTGGTGGGGCTGATCGAAACCGGCCCGCACTGCGTGCTGCGCATCCAGCCGGCCGCGGCCGATGGGGTGAGCCCGCCCGAGGTGCTGGTGCCCTTCGTCGGCGTGTATGTCGACAAGGTCGACATCGCCGGCAAGCTGATCCACGTCGACTGGTCGCTGGACGACTGACGCGCCCGGCGCACGCGCCAACCGCTGGCCGCCGCGCCCGCCACCATGCGCTTCGACGTCATCACGCTGTTTCCTGAACTGTTCCAGCCCCTGCTGGAAAACGGCATCACGCGCCGCGCCTACACGCCCGAGTGTGTGGACGTGCGCCTGTGGCAGCTGCGCGACTTCGCCGACAACGCCTACCGCCGTGTTGACGATCGCCCCTTCGGTGGCGGTCCGGGCATGGTGATGCTGGCCGAACCGCTGGGCAAGGCGCTGGCCGCGGTGCGC
>JARXAJ010000206.1 GCA_029865965.1 Aquabacterium sp. | reverse complement strand
CAGCACAGACAGCGTGGCGACGGTGGCCAGACGGCGGTTCAATTTCATGGAAGACAGGCTCCGATAGAAGAAAGGAATTGGCCGGGTGATGCTGCCCCGGTTTGGTGCCGTAACGCTAACCGAATTCCGCAGATCGGTTGCTCGGGGTTTTCTCAAACCGGTGAGCAAGACGCGCGCCAGGCTGGTGCACGGGGTCAGACGCCGTCATTGTCCATCGGCCACTTGGGACGCTGGATGTGGCGGTAGGGCAACGTGCGCAGGTCGGACGTGACGGCGCCCGGCGCAGCGCAGTACAGCACCTGCACCGCCAGCGGGGCAAATGCGGCGCGGAAGTGCTGCGACGACTTCACCACCACGATGCGCCGGCTGCCCAGGTCGCAGCCCAGCTGGGTGAACAGGTCGGTGCCCATGGCCTGGCTGCGGCGGCTGATCAGCACCACCTGCACGCCCGGCACGCCATCGGCGCTGGCCACCTGCACCAGCGCGCAGTCGCCCAGCGGCTGGGTGGTGCCAGCCAGCGCGCTCATCTGCATGGCGGGTTGCAGGGCCAGCACGGTGCAGTCGGCATCCAGCGGCACACCCGACAGCGGCCCCACCTTGCCGCCGATGCGCAGCGGCAGGCGGGCGCCCACGCCGGCGTCGAAGGCGATGCGCACCGCCTGCGGGTCCCACAGCGGGCCCAGCGCGGTGTTGGCGATGCCGCGCTCGACCAGCCGGCGCAGCACGAAGGTGCTGTCGCCTGCGGCACCGCCGCCAGGGTTGTCGGCACTGTCGGCCACCACCACCATGCCGGGCGGGGCGGCCAGCGCGGCATCCAGCGCAGCGTCGATGCCCAGCCAGGGCGTGTCGAGCGCGCTGCGCATGGCGATCAGTTCGTCGGCCAGGCGGCGGGCCAGGGCATCGCCCTCGGCCTGTCGGCCGTCGGTGTAGACCAGCAGCTTGGTGCCCATGTCGGGCACGTCGCCCCAGGGGAAGCCATGGGTCAGACTGATCGACAGCACGCCGCCCTGCCCCTCCAGCGCCTGCAGCCGCTGCACGAAGCCCTGCGCCGGGGCACGGGTGGTGTGCACGATCACCGCCATGCCGCAGTCGGCCACCGACGCCACCGGCCGGCGGCCGTGCGCCACCTGGGCGGCGCACAGGTCGACCAGCTCGAAGGCGCGCTCCAGGATGTCGGTGTGCGGGTACTGCTTGAAGGCGATCAGCAGGTCGGCCTGCGACAGCATGGCCGCGCTGAGGTGGTGGTGTGGATCGAGCTCGGCGCCGATCACCACGCCCGGCCCCACCAGCTGCCGCACGCGGGTGAGCAGGTCGCCCTCGCAGTCAGGGTAGCCGTCGGCCACCATGGCGCCGTGCAGGCCCAGCAGCACCAGTTGCACCGGCAGCGCCGCCTGCAGGTCGGTCAGGATCTGGTCACGCAGGCTCTCGTAGGCCAGGCGGGTGGTGGTGCCGCCGGGCTGGGCCGCCGCCACCAGGCCTTCGACCAGGGTCCAGCCCAGTTGCTGCGCCCGCTGTCGCGCCGCATGCAGGGGGCCGGCGAACATGCTCATCGCCGCCGGGTGGGTGCCGCCCGGGTGGAACGTGCCATCGACCTGGAACGACGCCAGCCCGGTGGGCAGGGGTGCAAAGGTATTGGTTTCGGTGGCCAGGCTGGCGGTGAACACACGCATGGGGGAGTGCCTCGTTGCAAAGGCGCCGACGCTAGCCCAGGCTGCGGGGCAAGGTCAATGCTGGCGCTTGGCTGGCCACGTCCGTTCAGTGTTACTGTCGGGCAAACCCTGGATCTTGCATGAAGCACCTGACCACTTGCGCACCCATGCCGAGGCATGCCGCATGATCCGGCTGCGCCTGCTGCTGGAGCTGGATTACGACGTGGGCCAGCCCGGTGGCGACTTCATCTTCAACATCCATGCGGCGCACACCGCACGCCAGGTGGTGCTGCAGGAGTTGCTGACGCTGAACCAGGACGTGCCCCACCGCATCGACACCGACCCGGCCACCGGCAACCGCTACCTGCGGCTCGGCGCCCGCCCCGGCCCGCTGCGCCTGGCCTACAGCGCCACGGTCGACCTGCTGCACCACAAGGCCTGGCCGGCCAGCATTGCCGAGATGCCGGTGGCGCAATTGCCCACGTCGGTGCTGGGCTACATCTACCCCAGCCGCTATTGCCAGAGCGACCGCCTCACCAGCCTGGCCACGCGGGAATTCGGCCAGCTCTGGCAGGGCCACAGCCGCGTGCAGGTCATCCGCGACTGGGTGCTGCAGCGCACCGCCTTCACCCCCAACACCAGCAACGCCACCACCTCGGCACTGGACACCCTGGTCGACGGCGTGGGCGTGTGCCGCGATTTCGCCCACCTGATGATCGCGCTGTGCCGGGCGGTCAACATCCCGGCGCGCTTTGCCACCGGCATCGACTACGGTGCCGACCCGGCGCTGGGCCCGACCGACTTCCATGCCTATGTGGAGGCCTACCTCGACGGCCGCTGGACCATCTTCGACCCGTCGGGCACGGCGATCCCGATGGGCTTCGTGCGCTTTGGCACCGGGCGCGATGCGGCCGACGTGGCCTTCGCCACCATCTTCGGGCCGGTGCAGTCGTCGGCGCCGCGCATCCAGATCGAGGCCCTGCCGGGTGACGATGGCCAGCTGGAAATGCCCTGGCACTGCCCCGAGGCGTTGTCGACCGACCCTTGACGGTCAGGCCGCCATCGGCTCGCCCATGCGGATGGCCCCACCCGGCGCCCAGGCCGGGTTGAAGCCCAGGCCGGCCAGGCTGGCACGGGTGAACAACATCACCACGGTCGACCCCAGCAGGAAACGGCCCATCTCGGCGCCCCGCGCCAGCTGCACCGCCTGCGCGCCGTCGTAGCGCCAGTCACGCACCGTGCCGGGCCGCGGCGGGTTGACCAGGCCATGCCACACCGTGGCCATGCTGCCCACGATGGTGGCGCCCACCAGCACCAGCACGAAGGGCTGGCCGGCGGCGTCGTCGAACACGCAGACCACCCGCTCATTGCGGGCAAACAGCCCCGGCACGCCGCGCGCGGTCGTGGGGTTCACCGAGAACAGGTCGCCCGGCACATGCAGCATGCGCCGCAGCGTGCCGGCGCAGGGCATGTGGATGCGGTGGTAGTCACGCGGGCTGAGGTACAGCGTGGCAAACGCGCCGTCGGCAAACGGCGCCGCCAGCGCCGCATCGCCGCCCACCAGCGCTGTGGTGCTGTACTGGTGGCCCTTGGCCTGGAACACCTGGCCCTGCGCCACCGGGCCGAACTGGCTGATGGCGCCGTCCACCGGGCACAGCAGCGGCGCATCGGCCAGCGGCCGGGCGCCCGGCTTCAGCGCCCGGGTGAAGAAGTCGTTGAAGCTGGCATAGGCGGCGATGCGCGGCTCGGCGGCCTCGGCCATGTTGACGTTGTAGCGGGCAACAAAGCGGCGGATCAGCCCGGTGGTGAAGGCACCGCCCTGGCGCCGCGCCACAGCGCCGGCCAGCTGGGTCAGCGCCTGCTTGGGCAGCAGGTATTGCGGCAGGACGGCAAGGCGGTCAGACACGTGGGCGGCGGGCGGTGGGCAGCGGGGCGCCAGTGTATCGGCGCGGTCCCGGGTCCCGGCCGCCAGCGCGGATCAGTAGGTGCCCGGGTAGGCGCCGCCGTCGATCAGCAGGTTCTGGCCGGTGATGTAGCCGGCCTGCAGACTGCACAGGTAGGCACACAGCTCGCCGAACTCGGCCGCCGTGCCGAAGCGCTGGGCCGGCACCGTCAGCTTGCGGCGGTCGGCCAGTTCTTCGGGCGTGACGCCGGCCTTGGCGGCATTGGCGCGGAAGCCCTGCTTCAAGCGGTCGGTGTCGAACGATCCCGGCAGGATGCTGTTGATGGTGACGCCGCGCCCGGCCAGTTGCGGCTGGCGCGACACGCCCGCCACGAAGCCGGTGAGCCCGCTGCGCGCGCCATTGCTCAGGCCGAGAAAGTCGATTGGCGCCTTCACCGAAGCCGAGGTGATGTTGACCACCCGGCCGTAGCCGCGTGCAGCCATCTGGTCGACCGTGGCCTTGATCAGTTCGATCGGGGTGAGCATGTTGGCGTCGAGCGCAGCAATCCAGGCATCGCGGTCCCATTGGCGGAAATCACCCGGCGGCGGCCCGCCGGCGTTGTTGACCAGGATGTCGACCTGCGGGCAGGCGGCCAGTGCGGCAGCCCGGCCGTCCGCGGTGGCGATGTCGCCCACCACGGTGCGCACCTGCACCGCCGGTGCCATGGCGCGGATGGCGGTGGCCGTGGCCTCCAGCGCATCGGCGCCGCGCGCGGTGATCACCACGTTGACGCCTTCACGCGCCAATGATTCGGCGCAGCCGCGCCCCAACCCCTTGCTGGCGGCGCACACCAGTGCCCACTTGCCTTTGATGCCCAGATCCATGTGTGTTCTCCTCGTTGGTTGATTCGATCGGTTGCGCCATGCACCTTACCGTGCGCGCGCCAGCAGGGCCACCCCGCCCAGCACGCACACCGTGCCGGCGGCCACCCAGGCGGTGAACGGCTCGCCCAGGATCAGCACGCCCATGACGATGGTGGTGACTGGCCCCACCATGCCGTACTGCGCCGCCTTGGCCGAGCCGATGCGGGCGATGGCCAGCATCACCATCAGCACCGGCAGCACGGTGCACAGCGTGCCATTGACCAGGCTCAACCACAACACCGTGGGGTGGATCAGGGCCACGCTGCCCAGCGGGCGCAGCAGCGCAAACTGCAGCAGGCACAGCACGCAGGCCACGGCGCTGGCCCAGCCGGTGAGCCGCAGCGCACCGATGCGCTGCACCACCTCGCCGCTGTAGAGCAGGTAGCCGGCATAGCTGAGCGTGCTGGCCACCACCAGGGCCGTGCCCAGGGCCACACGTGGGCCTTCCAGCGTCAGCTCATGGCCGAACACCAGCACCAGGCCGAAGTAGGCCAGCGCCATCGCCCCCCACTGCCGTGCACTGGCCCGCCGGCCGTACAGCGCCCATGACAGCAGCAGCACCACCGACGGCGTCAGGTACAGGATCAGCCGCTCCAGGCTGGCGGTGATGTGCTGCAGGCCCAGGAAATCCAGAAAGCTCGACAGGTAGTAGCCGCTGAAGCCCAGCGCCGCGGCCACCCAGCGGTCGCGCCAGGGCAGCGGCGCCCGGCCCCGGCCGGCCCACCAGCACATCAGCAGGAAGAACGGCAGCGCCACAGCCATGCGCAGCATGATCAGCGTGACGGCGTCCACGTCATGGCGATAGGCCAGCTTGACGATGATGGCCTTGCCCGAGAACGCCACCGCCCCGCCCATCGCCAGCGCCGGGCCGACCCACAGCGCCTGCCAGCGGCCCGTGCCCTGGGTTCCGGCAGCGCCAGATGGGGGCAGGACAACCTGCGGGGATGGCGCGCTCATCACGGGCATTGTAGGAAGCCAGGCCGGGCAGGCGCCGGTGCCTGGGCCATACTGCGCTGCACTCGACACCTGCAGTCCCATGAACGAGTCTTCCGACACAGCGGACGCCCCGGGCGCCACCGCAAGCCCCGAGAACCCGCCTCGCCCAGGCGTGATCTGGCGCCTCACCAGCGCGGCGGCCCTGGCGGTGCTGTGCGCCGTGCTGCAAGCCCTGCTGCCGACCTACACCCTGGGCACGGCCACGCTGGCGCCGTTGTCGGTGGTGCTGGGCGTGGTGGCCGCCGCTGCCATGGCCCGTGGCCGCTGGGCCGTGCCGGCAGCGCTGCTGGGCGTGTTGGCGGGCGACCTGCTGCTGCGCGGCGCAGCACTGCCCACCGCGCTGCTGGGCGCAGCGGTGCTGGGCCTGCAGGGCGCAGTCGTGGGCTGGCTCACCCGCCATGCCGGCGACGACGGCCTGCTGCAGCTCGACACCTGGGCGCGGCTGAAGCGCTTCGTGCTGGTGGCGGCACCGGCGGCGGCGGCAGTCGGCGTGCTGGGCGGTGTGGCGCTGCAGTGGAGCCAGGCCGCTGCAGCGGCGCTGCCGCTGATCCGCCCGCAACTGGCCGGCGCGGTGGGCCGCTTCATCGCCGATGCCGCCGGCATCGTGGTGGTGGCGCCTGTGCTGC
>JARXAJ010000029.1 GCA_029865965.1 Aquabacterium sp. | reverse complement strand
GCTCGAACCTATCCGGGTTGATGCGGATGCGCGGCGGCGGTGTCACTTGTGTTGATGACCCTTGCAGCCACCGCCCACCACCCCCACCCGGCGGCAGTGCCTGTCACCTCTGGGCAAGCCGGTGGGGCGGCCGGTCGGCAGAATCTGCAACGCAGGCAGCGCACCCACCCCACCCACCACCGGAGACTCCCATGCACGACATCCTCATCCAGGGCGGCACCGTCGTCGACGGCACCGGCACCCCGGCCCGCCAGGCCGACGTGGCGGTGCAGGGCGGGCGCATCGTGGCGGTGGGTACCGGCCTGGGTGCCGCGCACCGGGTGGTCGATGCCACCGGCCTGCTGGTGACGCCCGGCTTCGTCGACATCCACACCCACTACGACGGCCAGGCCACCTGGGACGCCAACCTCACGCCCAGCTGCTGGCACGGGGTGACGACAGCGGTGTTCGGCAACTGCGGCGTCGGTTTTGCGCCGGTCAGGCCCGGCGCCCGGGAATACCTGATCAACCTGATGGAAGGGGTGGAAGACATCCCCGGCACGGTGCTGGCCGAAGGCATCACCTGGGACTGGGAGTCCTTCCCCGAGTACCTGGACGCGCTGGAGCAGCGCCACTACACCATGGACATCGGCACGCAGCTGCCGCATGCCGCGCTGCGCTTCTATGCGATGGGCGACCGCGGCGCCGAGCATGAAGCCCGGCCCACCGAGGCCGAGCTGGCGCAGATGGGCAGCCTGGCCGAAGCCGCGCTGCGCGCCGGCGCGCTGGGCATCACCACATCACGCACCACCAAGCACCGCGCGCGTGACGGCCGCTACACCCCCAGCCTGACGGCGGCCGAACCCGAGCTGTTTGCCATCGCCGGGGCGCTGCGGCGGGCCGGCAAGGGCGTGCTGGAGGTCAATTCCGATTTCGGCGATGGTGACTTCGAGATCCTGCGTTTGGCCGCCGAGGCCGCCGGCCGCCCGATGTCCTTGCTGCTGCTGCAGGTGGACAACGCGCCCGACCTGTGGCGCCGCACGCTCGACCAGATCCACGCCGCCCGCCGCGCGGGGCTGGATGTCACCGGCCAGGTCGGTGCCAAGAGCATCGGCGTGCTGTTCGGCCTGGAGACCAGCCGCAACCCGTTCGAGAACCACCCGGCCTGGGCGCCGCTGCTGCCGCTGACGCCGCGCCAGCGCTATGAACAGCTGCGCGACGACGCCGCGCTGCGCCAGCGCCTGGTCGATGAACGCCCCGGCGACGCGCTGACACGGTGGTTCGACGCTGCCTTCGCCCGCAGCTTTGCCATGGCGCCGGTGCTTGACTACGAGCCCGCGCCCGAGCACAGCCTGGCCGCCCGCGCCGCGCGCAGCGGCACGTCGGCCTGGGCGCTGGCGCTCGACACACTGATGGCCGATGAGGGCAAGGGCCTGCTGCTGCACCCGTTCGAGAACTACACCGGGGGTGATTTCAGCGTGGTGCAGCAGATGCTGGACGACCCGGCCACGGTGATGGGCCTGGGCGACGCCGGTGCCCATGTGGGCCTGATCTGCGACGGCGCCGGGCCCACCTTCTTGCTCAAGCACTGGGCGCGCGACCGCAGCCGCGGCCCGAAGCTGCCGCTGGAGATGCTGGTGAAGAAGCAGACGCAGGACACGGCGTCGGTCTATGGACTGCACGACCGCGGCACATTGGCGCCGGGCCAGCGTGCCGACATCAACATCATCGACTTCGCTGCGCTCGACCTGCTGCCGCCCGAGGTGGCCTACGACCTGCCCACCGGCGGGCGGCGCCTGCTGCAGCGTGCCCGCGGCTACCGCCACACCTTCGTGGCCGGCACCGAGGTGCTGCGTGACGACGAACTGACCGGCGCGACGCCGGGCCGGCTGATCCGCAGCTGACCCGGGCGGCAACTGTGCCGCCAGCGCCAGGCTACTGCTTCGGCCCTTCACCCAGGCGGCGGCCCAGGCCCACCGCATAGGGCGCAGCACGGGCGGCCAGCATCGGGTCAGCCGACGGCTCCACGCCCCTGGGCAGCACGATCGGGTTGTAGGTGATGGCCAGGCAGGGGCCGGTGGCGTCGGCGGCCACTGATTTGATCGTCAGCCGGCCCAGCGTCACCTTCTTGCGGTCGTCGGGCAGCGGCGTCACCGCGCTGTCGATGCGGTCGCCGGGCTGGGCGAGCTGCAGGTTGAAGTCGAAGGCCACACCGCCGGCGGCCACGCGCTGGCGCAGGTCGTCGAACAGGAAGTCGCCTCCCTTGGCCTTGGCTTCATCGTCGCTCAGGCCCTGGGTGCCGCCCACCGGCTCGAAGATCCATTTGCCGAACTGCTTCTTGCCGCTGCCATCGACAAAGGCGAAGGCATGCACGCCCCAGTAGTTGACCTGGCCGAAGCTGGCCGGCACCGGCTGGCTGGCGAAGTGCCTGCCCTGCAGCAGCACCTCGGGGTTGGCATCGGCAAAGGCCTTCACCTTGTCGGGGTTGGGGCGCTTGGTTTCGGGGTCGGGGATCAGCGATTCCAGCCGGCCCAGAAACTGCTCAGGCGTGGCCGCGCCGAACACCGGCGCCGAGATGTTGCCCATCTGCCAGGTCTCGCCGCCAGGCAGGTTGAACTGCAACGCCAGGTTGCGCTGGCTGCGGGCGTTGTCAGGCGCCTTGGGGTTGGCGCCGCCCACCGAGAAGCGCACCACCACCGGCACCGGCTGGCCGCTGAAGGCCGACGCGACCGACAGCGCACGGCCGTCGGCGCTGCCGATGAACTCGCCCACAGCGCAGATGCCCTTGGCACCCGATCGGCGGAAGCCGTCGAACTTGCCGAAGGCGCGCTCGAAGGTGTCGACGAAGCGGTTGGGGTCGACCTGGGCGCTGGCGGGTGCCATGCCCAGCAAGGCCGCAGCGCCGGCCAGGGCGGCCAGCAGGTGGCGGTTGGTGATGCGGGTGTGGTGGATGTGGTGCATGGGTCCGTCCGTTGCGCGGGTGGGCGGCAGCCAAGGCTGCCGGTGGTGGGGGTACGCAACAGTGGTCGGCCCGGATGCACCGGTTCTTACGCCGGGGGCCCGAACGGCCAGCCGACGCTCAGGGCCGCGCCAGCGCGCGCGCCAGGGCCGGGCGGCCATGGCAGGCATCGGCCCAGCGCTGCACATGGGTGTGCTCGGCATAGCTGAAGCCGATGTTCTTCATCAGGTGCATCACACCGGCCACATTCAGGTCGGCCACGCTGAACTGGTCGCCCAGCAGGTAGGGCCGCTGGGCCAGCGCGGCGTCCAGCACCCGCAGCGGGCGCTGCAGGCCCTTGGTGGCGCCTTCGGTGACCTTGGGGTTGCGCTTCTCTTCGGGGGTGAACAGCTTCTGCACCACGATCTGCATCTGCAGCGGCTCGATCTCGCTGATGCCCCACACGCTCCACTGCCAGGCGCGGGCCTCGTCGGCGGGGCTGGCCGGGTAGAGCGCGCCGCCGTGGTGCTTGGCCAGGTGCAGGTTGATGGCCATCGATTCAAACAGCACCAGGTCGCCGTCCACCAGCGCCGGGATGCGCCCGTTGGGGTTGACCGCCAGGTACTCGGCCGCCTTGGAATCGGCGCCGTAGGTGGTGGGCACATGGGTGAAGGCGATGCCGGTTTCCTCGATGCCCCACAGGGCGCGCAATGCGCGTGATGCCGAGGTGCCGTACAGGGTGGGTTGGGCCATGGTGCGTGTCCTGTGTCGGTTGGAGGGGTTGGATCAGGCGGCCACAGCCACGCCGCCGCGCACCAGCCGGCCGGGCAGGGCGCCGGTGGCCTCGCCATCGCGGTAGGTGACGGTGCCCGCCACGATGGTGGCCACATAGCCGCTGGCGCACTGGTGCATGCGGCGGCCGCCGGCCGGCAGGTCATGCACGACGGTGGGCACATGCACCTGCAGCCGGGCCAGGTCGATCACATTGATGTCGGCCTTGGCGCCGGGCACCAGGCGGCCACGGTCGGCCAGGCCGGCCAGCGCGGCCGGCACGCTGGTGAGTGCGGCCACCGCCTGCGGCAGCGCGATGCGGTCGGCTTCTGCAGCATCACGTGCCCAGCGGGCCAGGTAGCTGGTGGGGAAGCTGGCGTCGCAGATCATGCCGTAGTGGGCGCCGCCATCGGCCAGGCCCACCACCGCCTGCGGGTGGCCCAGCATGGCGCGCACCGCGTCCAGGTTGCCGTCGCGGTAATTGGCGCCGGGCTGGTAGAACAGCGCATGGCCGTCGTGGGCCAGCAGCAGGTCGTAAGTGAATTCCTCGATCGACTGGCCGGCCGCCGCCGCCAGGCGGTCGAGCCGCTGCGACAGGTCGGGCTCGTAGTCGGCCTGCGTGCCCCAGGCGTAGGAATACTGGAAGCTCTTGACCGTCTTCAGGTTCACCGGGTTGGTGTCTTCCGCCTGCTCGACCAGCAGGTGCGTGCGCATCTGCGGGTTGCGCAGCCGTGCCACCCGCTCGGCCAGCGGCAGGTGGGCGATGGCCTTGTAGCTGGGGTGGTAGGCAAACGGGTGGTAGCTCAGGTCCAGGCCGTAGAACATGCCGACCGGGCGCGGCGCCACCTGGGCGCGCATGGGCAGGCCGTCGGCCGCTGCCTGGCTCAGCGCATCCAGGCTCTTGCGCCAGGCGTCACGGTCGCCGGTGGGCATCTGGATCAGGGTGTACGACAACGGCCGGCCGCTGCGCTCGGCCAGGCGGCGCATCAGCGCGAATTCGTCGTCGGCATCGCCCATCGGCGCCGGGATCAGCTGGAACACGCCGCGTCCGGCGTCCTTCAGGCCGTCAGCCAGCGCGCCCAGTTCGTCTTCCTCCGAGTGCAGGCTGGGCGCCAGCGCGCCGGCCTTGGTGCGGTGCATCAGGTTGCGCGATGTGGTGACGCCCAGCGCACCGGCGGCAATCGCCTGGGCGGTGAGGCGGCGCATCGCGGCCAGGTCGTCGGCGGTGGGGGCGCCACCGGCGGCACGTTCGCCCATCACGTACACCCGCAGCGCCGAGTGCGGCAGCTGCGCGGCCACGTCCACATCGAACTGGCGTGCGGCCAGCGCGTCCAGGTACTCGGGGAAGGTCTCCCAGTTCCACGGCAGGCCTTCGGTCATCACCACCTCTGGCACGTCTTCCACGCCTTCCATCACCTGCACCAGCAGGTTGCGCTCGGCCGGGCGGCAGGGCGCAAAGCCGACGCCGCAGTTGCCCATCACCACCGAGGTGACGCCGTGGCCCGACGAGGGCTGCAGCCGCTGCGACCAGGTGGCCTGGCCGTCGTAATGGGTGTGCACGTCGACGAAGCCGGGCGTGACCAGCAGGCCGCGGGCGTCGATTTCTTCGGCCGCCGTGCCGGCCACCTTGCCGATGGCGGCAATGCGGCCGTCTTTCACCGCCACGTCGGCCACGCGGGCTGGGCTGCCCAGGCCGTCGTGCACCGTGCCGCCGCGCAGGATCAGGTCGAAGTCAGGCATGGGAGTCTCCTTGGGGGGTGTCATTCGGTGACGAAATTCTTCCAGGTGCTGGCCACGTAGCCGATGAAGGCGGGGCCGAGGCCTTCCTTCTCGAGCCAGGCCCGCGTCACCGGCCGCTGCACGCATTCGAAGGCCGCATCGGCCAGCGCGCGGCTGGCGAAATCATGGTGCAGCATCGCACTGCGGCCGATCAGCACGAAGTCGGCGCCATGGTCCAGGCAGCGCTGGGCGGTGGCGGTGTCCATGATCTTGCCCGCCACGCCCAGCCGGGTCTGACCCCGGGGCAGCGCGGCAAAGTGGTCGATCAGCGGCCGGTCGGCGTAGGCCGCCTCGATCGGCGGCTTGAAGCAGTCCCACAGCGACATGTCCAGGTAGTCCAGCTTGCCGCCGGCCAGCACCTGGGTGGCCAGCGCCAGCGATTCAGGCATGGTGATGCCGAAGCGCTCGGGCGACAGCCGCAGCCCCAGCTGGAAGGCCGGGCCGGTGTGCGCACGCACGCCGTCGATGATGGCGTGCAGCACCCGGCAGCGGTTGTCGAAGCTGCCGCCGAACTGGTCAGTGCGCTGGTTGTGTTCGCCATCGAGAAACTGCGCCAGCAGGTAGCCATGGGCGCCGTGCAGTTCCACGCCATGGAAGCCGGCGCGTTCGGCGCGCACCGCGGCGGTGATGAAGTCGGCGATCAGCTGTTGCACCTCTGCCGTGGTCAGCGCACGGGCGCCGGTCTCGGCATCGTCCCAGGGGCAAACCGGCTGCTCGCCGGTCAGCTTGGGGTCGGACCGGCGGCCTGAATGCTGGATCTGCAGCGACGAGCCGCCACCGCCGGCATGGATGCCGGCGGCCAGGCGCTGCAGGCCGGGCAGATGCGCGTCGGACCACACGCCCAGCTGGCCGGGGAAGCCCTGGCCACCGCGCTGCACATGGGCGGCGCAGGTCATGGTGAGGGCAAAGCCGCCGTGCGCGCGCATCGTCAGCCAGTGGTATTCGGCCTCGGCCAGCGTGCCGTCGGCGTTGCTCTGCCAGTTGGTCAGGGGCGCCAGCATGAAGCGGTTGGCCATGGCTGGGCCGCGGGGGAAGGTCAGCGGGTCGCTCAGGCGCGGGGTGGTGTCGGGCATGGTGTGCGGTTGGGGGGGTGTCAGCGGCTGGTGCCGAAGGTGGACGGTTGCAGGCCGGCGGCGCTGGCGCGGCGCTTGTCCAGCCACCAGCCGGCCGCAGGCGGCGCCAGCTGGAACTGCGGGTCGGCGCCCAGCTTCTGCGCGGCGTCCAGCGGCCAGTTGGGGTTGTAGAGCAGCTCACGCGCCAGCGCCACCAGGTCGGCCTGGCCCTGCTGCAGGATGGCTTCGGCCTGCTGGGCGTGCACGATCAGGCCCACGGCCATGGTGGCGATGCCGGCCTCCTGGCGCAGCTGCGTGGCATAGGGCACCTGGTAGCCCAGGGCCGGCGGCGCATTCGGCACCGGGCCGGCCAGCATGCCGCCGCCGGAGCAATCGACGACATCCACGCCGCAGGCCTTCAGTTCGCGCGCCAGCACCACGCTGGCGGCCGGGTCCCAGCCGGTGCCGTCGTCCACCGACAGGCGCATGAACAGCGGCTTGTGCGCCGGCCAGACCGCGCGCGCGGCTTCGGCCACCTCCAGTGCAAAGCGCATGCGGTTGGCGGGGCTGCCGCCGTAGTCATCCGTCCGCTGGTTGGACTGCGGGTTCAGGAACTGGTGGATCAGGAAGCCGTGCGCGCCGTGCAGTTCCACCACGTCGAAGCCGGCGGCGTCGGCGCGGGCGGTGGCGCGGGCAAAGGCCTGCACCACGTCGGCCACTTCGCTGCGGCTGAGCGCGCGCGGCACCGGCGTGCGGGCGTCGGGGGCGATGGCGCTGGGGGCCACCAGTTCCCAGCGGTCCCAGTCGGGCACGTCAGCGGTCTCGGGCGTCAATGGGCGGCCGCCCTCCCAGGGGCGGGCGGTGCGGCTCTTGCGGCCGGAATGGCCGAGCTGGATGCCCACTTTGGCGCCGCAGGCGCGGGTGAAGTCGGCGATGCGCTTCAGGCCGGGGATGAAGGCGTCGTCCCACAGGCCCAGGTCGCCCACCGTGCCGCAGCCTCGGCGTTCCACCTTGGTCGATTCGACGATGAACAGGCCGGCGCCGCCTGCGGCATAGCGCCCGGCGTTCATCAGGTGCCAGTCGGTGGTGAAGCCGCGCTCGCCGGCATATTGGTGCATCGGCGCCACCACCACCCGGTTCTTCAGCACCAGGTCACGCAGGGTCAGCGGGGTGAACAGCAGGGGTGTGGTCATGCGGCAGCACTCTAGCCCCGGCAGCGGGGCGGGTGGTGTCGCCTGGTGGTCAGTGGGTTGTGATGGGGGCTTTGGGCTCTTGTCGGTCGTTGCGGGCAGAGAACACCCGACATTCATGGGTCTGTACGTGGACGAGGCCGCCGGGTACCTGGCCGACTCCATGTCCCCCCGGGCCTAAAGGCCCTCCTTCCTCTACTTACGTCGGCCAGGCACCCGACGCCCTCGCCCTGGAGACAGCGGTGGTCCTCGAAGGACAAAGACCTGCGCGCCTCGGTGGTGCCTGAGCGTCGGGTCGGGCGGGCCTGTTCTGCGTAAGTATTAGGAGGAGGAGGCGAAGCCGACGGGGGACATGGAGCAGAACAGGCCCGCCCGGCCCGGCGCGATCGCTCAGGCTGTCGAACGCCGGCTTTCAGCAACAACAGCAAAGGGCAGCAACGAGCCCAAACCCGCAGTCGAACAACCTCGCCGTGGAAGCGGGCAGACTTCGGGTTCAGACGAGGAGACGCTATGACCGCCACCAACCGACAGATCCAGCTGGCCAGCCTGCCCACCGGCAAGCTGGGCCCCCAGCACTTTCACCTGGCCGATGCGCCCATGCCCGTGCCCGCCGACGGCGAGGTGCTGCTGAAGGTGCTGCTGATCAGCCTGGACGCCGCCAACCGCGCCTGGATGCAGGGCGCCACCTACCGTGCCGCGCTGGCGGCCGGGCAGGTGATGGCGGGCGGCTCGCTGTCAGAGGTGGTTGAGTCCCGCGCGCCGGGCTTTGCGCCGGGGGACCTGGTGTTTGCCGACACCGGCTGGCAAGCCTACGCCGCGCTGCCGGCCAAGTTGCTGACCAGGCAGACCCGCCGCGGCCCGCTGAGCCACCTGCTCAGCGTCTACGGCATCGCCGGGCTCACCGCCTACTTCGGCCTGCTGCAGGTGGGCCAACCCAAGGCCGGCCAGACGGTGGTGGTGTCGGCCGCCGCCGGGTCGGTGGGGGCCTTCGTCGGCCAGATCGCCAAGATCCACGGTTGCCGGGTGGTGGGCATCGCCGGCGGCGCGGCCAAGTGCGCCTGGCTGCAGACCACACTGGGTTTTGACGCCACCGTCGACTACAAGGCCGGCAACCTCAACGGCCAGCTGAAAGCCGCTGCGCCCAACGGCATCGACGTCTACTTCGACAACGTGGGTGGCGACATCCTGGAAGCCTGCCTGTTCCGCATGAACCTGGGCGGCCGGGTGGCGTGCTGCGGCGCGGTGTCGCAGTACGACGGCGCGCCACCGGCCCACGGCCCGCGCGGCGTGCCCGGGCTGATCGTCACCAAGCGGCTCACGCTGCAGGGCTTCGTGCTGTTTGACTTTGCTGCCCGCTTCGACGAGGCCCTGGCCGCGCTGCAGGGCTGGGTGGACAGCGGCCGGCTGCAGGTGCCCGAGGACATCATCGACGGGCTGGAGAACACCCCAGCCGCACTGATCGGCCTGCTGGCCGGCGACAACATCGGCAAGCGCCTGGTGCGGGTGTAGCCACCGCTGCGGCAGCGCGCGCTAACCGGCCGCCTTCAGCACCGCCGCACGTTCGACCCGGCCGCGCTCACGCGCCTGCAGCAGCGCATGCAGGGTGATCTTGCGCACTTCCAGCTTGCTTTGCTCGATGTGGCTCTTCAGCAGCAGCTTGGCCGCGTCGGGCTTGCGCTGGATGACGGCGCGCAGGATCTTGGCGTGCTCGCCATAGGTGGCGGCGATGCGGTCGCCGCGGGTGAAGTCGAGCCGGCGCACGATGCGGATGCGGTCGGTCACGTCCTGGTGCACCCGGGCCATCTCGCGGTTGCCGGTGGCGGCCACCAGCTGGGCGTGGAACTCTTCGTCCAGCGCGCCCACCTTGTCGCCGTCGGCCAGGCGCTGGTCGTCGGGCACCAGCCACACCGCCTTCAGCGCCTGCAGCTCGGGTGGATCATCGGCAAGCTGGGCCAGGCGGTCCATGCTGGCGGTTTCCAGCACGATGCGCAGGTCGTACAGCTGGTCGAGCCGGTCGAAGTCGATCGGCTTGACGAACCAGCCAGACTTGCTCTCCACGTCCATGAAGCCTTCGTTGCGCAGCCGGAACAGCGCCTCGCGCACCGGCGTGCGGCTCACGCCCAGACGCTCGCCGATGTCGGTCTCGCTGAAGCGGTCGCCCGGCACCCATAAAAAGTCATGCAGCTCGGCCTTGATCTGGGCGTAGACCTGCTCGGCCAGCGCAGCGCGGGGCTTGGCCTCGGTGGCACTGCCGAGGGTGGCAGATCGGTGTGGCATGGCCGCCATCATGCTGCAAAGTGGCAGGCGGCCAGGTGCTGGGTGCTGCCGGTCCCCATGCCGTGCCAGGCGGGCGCCTCGCGGCCGCAGCGGTCGGTGGCGCTGCCGCAGCGGCCATGGAAGCGGCAGGCCTGCGCCGGCGGGTCGATCGGGCTGGCCACCTCGCCCACCAGCTGGATGCGCGGGCCCTGGCCGGGGATGGCCGAGACCAGCGCCTGGGTGTAGGGGTGGCGCGGCGCGCGGAATACCTGCTGCGATGGCCCCACTTCAACCAGCTTGCCCAGGTACATCACCGCCACCCGGTCAGTGAGCAGGCGCACCACATTCAGGTCGTGCGAGACGAACAGCACGCTCAAGCCCAGCTCGCGCCGCAGCCGGTCGAGCAGTTGCAGCACCACCGCCTGCACCGACACATCCAGCGCGGCGGTGGGTTCGTCCAGGATCAGCAGCCGCGGCTGGGCCGCCAGCGCCCGGGCGATGCCCACCCGTGCCTTTTGCCCGCCCGACAGCTGGTGCGGCCAGCGCGCCAGCAGCTCAGGGGGCAGGCCCACCTGGGCTGCCACCTCGGCCACGCGGGCCTGCAAGGCCGCGCCGCCCAGGCCGCGCAGCAGGCGCAGCGGCTCGGCGATGCTGTCGTGCGCGGTGAAGCGGGGGTTCAGGCTGTCGGTCGGGTCCTGGAAGACCATCTGGATCGCCGGGCGCAGCGGGTGGCGGGCAAAGCGCGCCGCCGGAATGGCCGCCAGGTCCTGCCCGTCGAAGGTGATGCGGCCTTCGGTCGGGTCATGCAGGCGGGCCAGCAGGCGCACCAGGGTGCTCTTGCCACAGCCCGATTCACCCACCAGGCCCAGGCTCTCGCCCGGGGCGATGCTCAGGTTCACATCATCGACCGCATGCAGCAGCGCACCGCGCCGGCCGGCCACCGGGTAGCGCTTGTGCAGGCGTTCGACCTGCAGCAGCGGCTCAGCCATGGGCAGCCTCCGGTGCAGCCGTCGGGCTGGCGGCCGCCGGCAGCGGGTGCCAACAGGCCACGCCGTGGGTGGCGCTGGCGTCGGCCCGTGGGCGCTGGGTGTGGCAGCGGTGGTCGGCCTGCGGGCAGCGGCCGGCAAAGCGGCAGGCCGGCAGGTCGGTGCGGCGCAGGTCGGGCAGCTGGCCGGGCACCGGCACCAGGCTGTCGATGCTGCTGCCGGCACCCGGTGTGCTGCTCATCAGCCGGGCGGTGTAGGGGTGGCGCGGTGCATTGAACAGCGCCCGCGTGGGCGCTGCTTCCACCACATGGCCGGCGTGCATCACCACGATGCGGTCGCAGTAGTCGGCCGCCAGCGCCAGATCATGGGTGATGAACAGCGTGGCCATCTGCCGTTCACGCGCCAGGCCGGTGATCAGGTCCATCACCGCCGCCTGGGTGGTGACGTCCAGGCCGGTGGTGGGCTCGTCGGCGATCAGCAGGCTGGGCCGGCAGGCCAGGGCCAGGGCGATCATCACCCGCTGGCACATGCCGCCGCTCAGCTCGAAGGGGTAGGCGCTGGTGCGGCGCTCGGGGTCGGCAATCGCCACGTCGCGCAGGGCCTGCACGCTGCGCTCGCGCAGGCTCTTGCCCAGGTCGGGCCCGGTGGCGGCGGCATGGCGGCGCAGCACGTCCTGCAACTGATCGCCCACGGTGCGGATGGGGTTGAGCGCGGTGCGCGGACTCTGAAACACCATGCTGATCTCGCGCCCGCGCAGGCCGGCCAGCGTGGCCTCGTCGGCCTGCAGCAGGTCCATGCCGCCGAACACCGCCGTGCCGGCGGTGACTTTGGCCGCGGCGTCGCTGATGCCCAGCAGCGCATAGCTGAGCACGCTCTTGCCCGACCCGCTCTCGCCCACCAGGCCGACGATCTCGCCGCGGCGCACGGCCAGGTCCACGCCTTCCAGCGCCCGCACCGTGCCGCTGCGGGTGCGGAATTCCAGGCTGAAGCCGCGCACGTCGAGCAGCGGGGGTTGCACGGAGGTCATGTCCTTTTCCTCGGGTCGAACACGTCCCGCAGCGCATCGCCCAGCAGGTTGAAGGTGAACACCGCCAGCATCAGCGCCGCACCGGGGAACAGGCTCACCCACCATTCACCACTGACGATGAACTGCGCGCCTTCGGCCACCAGGATGCCCCACTCGGCCTCGGGCGGGCGCACGCCCAGGCCGATGAAGCTCAGGCCCGCTGCATTCAGGATGGCCCAGCCCATGTTCAGGCTGAGCTGCACCATGGCCGGCGGCAGGGCGTTGGGGAACAGGTGCTGCGCCAGGATGCGCCAGTCGCTGTTGCCCGACAGGCGCGCCGCTTCCACCCAGCCGGCGTTGCGGCGCACATTGGCCTCGGCCCGCGCCACGCGGATGTAGAACGGCAGGTTGATCACGGCCGTGGCCAGCACGATGTTGCCCACGGTGTTGCCCAGCGCCGCCACGATGCCCATGGCCAGCACGAACAGCGGAAACGCCATGATGGTGTCGGACAGCCGGGTGACGATGCGGTCCCACCAGCCGCCGAAGTAGCCTGCCGCCAGGCCCAGCGGCATGCCGATGGCGAACGACACCGCCACCGCGCCCAGCGCCAGCCCCAGGTCGAGCCGGGTGGCCACCACCACGCGCGAGAAGATGTCGCGCCCCAGCGCGTCGGTGCCGAACCAGTGGGTGGACGATGGCGGCTTCAGCGCCACCGCCGCATTGGTGGCCAGCGGGTCGAACGGCACCAGCGCCGGCCCCAGCAGCGCCAGCAGCACGAAGAACACGGCCAGCGCGGCGGCGATGCCGGTGACCGGGTTCTCGGACAGCACATGGCGCAGGTGGCTGCGGGTGGGCGTCGGTGCGCTTTGCGGCAGGGCGGCGCTCATGCCTTGACCTCCACCCGCGGGTCGATCAGCCCGTACAGCACGTCCACCAGCAGGTTCAGCAGCACGAACAGGATGCCCATGGCCAGCACGAAGCCCTGTACCGGCGCGTAGTCGCTGGCGGTCAGCGCGTCGATGGCATAGCTGCCCACGCCGGGCCAGCCGAACACCTTCTCGACGATGACGCTGCTGCCCAGCATGAAGCCGAACACCATGCCCAGCGTGGTGACCACCGGCAGCAGCGCATTGCGCAGCGCATAGGTCACCAGCACGGTGCTGCGCGACAGCCCCGAGGCCCGCGCGGTGCGCACGAAGTCGGCCGACAGCACCGCCAGCATCGACGCCCGGGTCATGCGGGCGATGGGTGCCAGCACGAACAGCGCCATCGTCACCACCGGCAGCACCAGCTGCTTGCAACAGGCCCACCACAGCGCGGCGTCACCGGCCAGTGCGGCGTCGATCAGGTACAGGCCGCTGAGGGTGGGGGGCGGCGAGAACATCGGGTCCAGCCGGCCCAGCGGGCTGGGCGCCCAGCCCAGCAGAAAGTAGAAGACATAGCTCAGCAGCAGCCCGGTGAAAAAGGTGGGCAGCGACACGCCGGCAGTGGTCAGCACCCGGCAGAGCTGGTCGATCCAGCTGCCCGGCCGGGTGGCCGCCAGCACCCCCAGCGGCAGGGCCACGGCGCAGGCCAGCAGCAGGGCCAGCAACACCAGCTCCAGGCTGGCGGGCAGGCGCAGAAGCAGCTCATGCAGCACTGGCTGGCCGGTGCTGAGCGACATGCCCAGGTCGCCCTGGGCCAGTGCGCCCACGTAGCTGAAGAACTGGACGATCAGCGGCCGGTCCAGCCCCAGCTGGGCGCGCACCTGGTCCACTGCCTCCTGCGTGGCCGCACCGCCGGCGAAATAGGCGGCCGGGTCGCCCGGCAGGGCCCGGGTCAGCAAGAAGGTGATGACCACCACCCCGGCCAGGTTGGGCAGGGCTGCCAGCAGGCGGGCCGCGATCAGGCGCAGCATCAGCCTGCCTCCGGCAGCGCGGCCAGCACCGCTGCCAACGGCGCGGCCCAGCCGACGATGCCACCCTGCGCCACCACCATGGCAATGGTGGCGGCCTTGAATTCAGGAAAGTAGCTGGCGGTGGCCTCTTCCACCAGCAGGCAGTCGTAGCCGCGGTCGTTGGCCTCGCGCAGCGTGGTCTGCACACAGACCTCGGTGGTGACGCCGGCCACCACCAGTTGCGTCACGCCACGGGCCTGCAGTTCGGCCTGCAGCGGCGTGGCGTAGAACGCGCCCTTGCCAGGCTTGTCGATCTCGATCTCACCGGCCACCGGTGCCAGCACCGGGATGATCTGGTTGCCCGGCTCGCCGCGCACCAGCAAGCGCCCGCCCGGGCCCACATCGCCGATGCGCAGGCTGGGGTTGCCGCGTGACCGTTTTGCCGGCGGGCAGTCCGACAGGTCGCCCAGATGCGATTCACGGGTGTGCACAACAGGCCAACCACGTGCGCGCCAGGCCTGCAGCAGCGCCAGCGTGGGGCCCACCGCGGCTTCCAGCAGCGATACATCGTTGCCCAGGCTTTCGCCGAAGCCGCCGGGCTCGATGAAGTCGCGCTGCATGTCGATGATGACCAGCGCGGCCCGGCCGGGCTGCAGGTCGAAGGCGAAAGGGCGGGCGGCGATGGGCGTGGCTAGGGTGGAGGTGGTGGTGGTCATGCGGCTTCCATGTGTTGCGGGGCAGTGGCCACGCTGGCCGGGCCACTGGCCACCGGGGCGGCGGCATGGCCATCGCCATGGCCACCCATGTGGCGGCCGATGTCGTGCCGGTCAGCGCCGGCGGCGGCACAGGCATGCACCAGCCGGCCGCCGCTCATCACCACGATGCGGTCGGCCACATGCAGCAGTTCGTCCAAGTCTTCGCTGACCATCAGCACCGCCGCGCCCTTGTTGCGGGCGGCCACCAGCCTGGCATGCACCTCGGCCACGGCGGTGAAATCGAGGCCGAAGACCGGGTTGCTGACCAGCAGCACCTCGGCGTCGTCGCTCAGCTCGCGCGCCAGCACTGCCCGCTGCACATTGCCGCCCGACAGCGCGCTGATCGGCGCGCCCTCGCCCTGGGTCTTGACCCGGTAGCTGGCGATCAGCGCCCGCGCCCGCTTGGCCAGCGCGCCCGGCACCCGCAGGCCAAGGCGGGCGAAGGGCGGCACGTCGAAGCAACGCAGGCCGATGTTGTCGGCCACGCTGAGGCTGGCCACGCAGGCATTGCGCAGCGGTTCTTCGGGCAGGCCGCGCACCTTCAGGTCACGGTTCTGCCGGCGGGTGGCGGTGTAGGCGTGGCCATTGACGGTGACGCTGCCGCCTGCGCGCCGGCGCTGGCCGGCCAGGGCTTCCATCAGCTCGCGCTGGCCGTTGCCCGACACACCGGCCACGCCGACGATCTCACCGGCATGCACGTCCAGATCGAGCCCGGCCACGGCGGTTTCGCCACGGTCGCCGTCCACCGTCAGGC
>JARXAJ010000016.1 GCA_029865965.1 Aquabacterium sp. | reverse complement strand
GGCCAGCACCAGCGGGCCGTCGTACTCTTGCCGCAGCGCGCGGGCAAAGGCCATGCCGTTGAGCCAGCCGGTCTGGCCGCCGGCACCGGCGCTCAGCAGCACCAGGCCGTCGGCGCCGGCGGCAATCGCCTTGCGGGCATGGGCCAGCGTGGCCACGTCGGCCAGCACCAGGCAGCCGATGCCATGCAGCGCCGGCACGGCAGCCGCCGGCGAGCCCACGCTGGTGATCACCAGTTCGACCTTGTGGCGCACCAGGCAGGCCAGGTCGTCGGCCATGCGCGGTGAGCGCATGATCAGGTTGGGGCAGAACGGCGCGGCTTCTTCCGGTGCGGCAAACAGCCGGGCGGCGATCTCGTTGAGCCAGTGGTCCAGCGCTTCGGTGGTGCGGGCATTGGCCGTGGGGAAGGCACCGATCACGCCATTGCGGCAGGCGGCCACCACCAGGTCGACGCCCGAGACATTGAGCATCGGCGCGGCAATCAACGGCAGGCGCAGCCGGCGGGTGATGCGGTCGGGCAGGCGGTGGGTCATGGCGTGCAGGTCGTCAATTCACATGGCGGGCCTTGCCGGCCCAGAACGGCGCGCGCAGGTCGACCTTCAGCACCTTGCCGGCGGCCGACAGCGGCAGCGCGTCACGGAACTCGACACTGCGCGGGCATTTGTAGCCGGCGATCAGGCTGCGGCAGTGGGCCTGCAGGGCCTCGGCCGTCAAGGCCGCACCGGGGCGCAGCACCACCACCGCATGCACCCGCTCGCCCCAGCGGTCATCCGGCACGGCAATCACCGCCGCCATGCTGACCTGCGGCAGCTGGGTGATGGCGTTCTCCACCTCGGCCGAATACACGTTCTCGCCGCCGGTGACGATCATGTCCTTGATGCGGTCGACCACGTAGAAGAAGCCGTCGGCGTCCATGCGGCCGCCGTCGCCGGTGTGCATCCAGCCACCGCGCAAGGCCTCGGCCGATTGTTCCGGCTGGCCCCAGTAGCCCTGCATCACCAGCGGGCCGCGCACCACGATCTCGCCCACCTTGCCGGGTGGCACCGGCTGATCGTCAGCATCGACGATGCGCACCTCGGCGATCGACACGGCGCGGCCCACGGAGCGCAACCGCTCAGCGGGCTGGCCGGGCGCATGGCACCAGGCCGGCAGCGCGGTGACCACCGGCGCCAGCTCGGTCATGCCATAGAGCTGGCAGAAGCCGGCCGCCGGCAGCGCCGTGCGGGCGCGGGCCAGCAGGGCGTCGTCGATGGGCGAGGCGCCGTACAGCACGCACTGCAGGCTGCTGGTGTCGAAGTCGGCGAAGCGTGGGTGCTCGACCAGGCGCTTGAGCATGGTGGGCACCAGGAAGGTCTCGGTGCCGCGCTCGCTGGCGATGGCCTGCAGCACCGGCAGCTCGTCGAAGCCCGGCAGCACCACTTGGCGCGCCAGCCGCTGCACCAGCTGCAGCACCAGGGCCAGGCCGCCGATGTGGAACATCGGCGTGCAGTTGATGCCCACGCTGTCGACCGGCCGCGGCGCGGCCTGGTTGGCACTCAGCGCGTTGACCACCAGGTTGGCATGGCTGTGCATCACGCCCTTGGGCCGGCCGGTGGTGCCGCCGGTGTACATCACGGCGGCCAGGTCGCTGCCGCCGCGCAGGGCATCGGCCACCGGCGTCGCGGCTTCGACCAGGGCGGGCCCGTCGATGAAACCGGCCGGCGCCGGGCCGTCGCCCCAGTACACCAGCTGCTGCAGGCTGGCGCTGCGTTCGCCCAGGCCGGCGGCAACGGCCTGGAAGTGCGCATCGACCAGCAGGATGCGGGTGTCGCAGTCGTCCAGCGAATAGGCGATCTCGGCCGCGCTCCAGCGCATGTTGACCGGGTTGACCACGCCGCCGGCCCACCACGCGGCGTGCAGGCAGACGACGTAGTGGTCGCTGTTCATGCCCAGCATGCCGACCCGGTCGCCGGGTTGCAGGCCCAGTTGCTGCAGCACCGCAGCCAGGCGCGCCACACGGTCGGTGAAGGCCGCCCAGGTCAAGCGGCGGCCGGCGCAGGCCAGGGCCTCGGCCTGCGGGCATTCGATCAGCGCCTTGTGCAGCGGCAGGGTGAGGTTCATCGTTGTGGTGGCCGCGCTGCTGGGGGCCGGATGCGGTGGCTTGGATCGTAGGCAGCCGCTGCCGGGGGCCTCAATCGTCGCTTCGGACGAAGTTGCGCCCGCGCCGGCGCCGCCTCACAGCGCCAGCTGGAAGCCCGCCTCGGCCAGCACCTGGCCGTTGATGCGCACATCCACCGCATGCGCGCCGGGGTGGTAGCGCCGGGTGGTGACAAGCCGCATCGCATGGCGCTTGACCAGTTGGCGCCGTTCACCCGGCGCCAGATCCACCACCCAACCCTTGAACACCTTGGGCGTGGTGTGGCCGCCGGCCTTGACATGGTGCACCGCATAGTCGATGGCCAGGCGCTGCGGCGCGCACGCCGTGGACTGCAGATCCAGCGTGATCGCCAGCACCTCGCCCACCGTCAGCGCCGTGGGTGACACGGCCAGCGCCACGCGGCCGCAGAAGGTTGCGCCCAGGCCCCAGGCGGCCAGCACTGCGCCATCACCCGCCTTCACCAGGCCGCGGCTGGCATGGCGCAGCAGGGCGGTGCGATCGGTGTCGGCGCCCGGCAGGTGGGTGGCCAGCCAGTCGGCCACCAGGGCCGGGTGGTCCTTGGCGATGTCGTTCAAGTGGTTGGCCACGCTGCGGCGCACATAGGCGCTGGGGTCGTCCTGCAACTGCTGCAGCCAGGGCAGCGTGGGTGACGGGTCGGCCACCAGCGCCTGCAGCCGCAGGCCCCAGGGCAGGCGCGGCCGGCTGCCTTCACTGACCAGGCGGCGCACATGGGCGCTGGGGTGGGCCACCCAGGCAGCCACGGTGCGGAAGGTGGTGGCCGGGTGCTGCACGAAGAACGACCGGATGGCGAACTCGGCCGTCAGCCGCTGGGTCATCGCCTGCAGGGCGGCCAGGCCGCGCGCGGGCTCACTGGCAGCCGCCAGCAGCGCGACGGCCTCGGTCAGCGGCCACACCGGCCAACCCGCCAGGCCATCGGCACTGGTGCGCAGGCCGGCCAGGTCGTCGCCCTGGCCGGGTGGTCCCAGGCTGGCTTCCAGGATGCCGCAGGCGCGGTCCACATCGGCCGGCAGGTGGGCCACCAGGGCCTGCGCCACCTGCATCACGCGCGCCTTCAGTTCCAGGCCGTGCAGCCCTGCCAGGGCCTGCTGGGTGAAGCCGGCGGCATCCAGGCCGGGCCAGGCGCGCTGCACATGGTGGGCGATGGCCTGCACCGCTGTGGCATCGATCAGGTTCTTCAGCGGTTCGGCCATGCAGCCAGCATAAAGCGCTGCACGCCAGGTTGCGGACGGTGCATAACGCACCAAGATAATGCATATGAGCGTTGGCATCCGCAGTTTTGGTGCGCCCGAGGCGCACCAAGCTAGGCATGTCATTTGCTTGATTTGGTGCATCAAGCCGCGTGATGGTGCAAACAATGCACAACAGCGGCACAGAACCAACGAGGAGACGCTTGTGGACACCACCGCCCAGGGCACCGACGCCCTGTTCATCCTGCTGGGCGCCATCATGGTGCTGGCCATGCACGCAGGCTTTGCCTTCCTGGAACTGGGCACGGTGCGCAAGAAGAACCAGGTCAACGCCCTGGTCAAGATCCTGGTCGACTTTGCGGTGTCGACCATCGCCTACTTCTTCATTGGCTATGCCGTGGCCTATGGCACCAGCTTCATGGTCGGTGCCGAGAGCCTGGCGGCCAAGAACGGCTACGAGCTGGTGAAGTTCTTCTTCCTGCTGACCTTTGCAGCGGCGATTCCCGCCATCGTGTCGGGCGGCATCGCCGAGCGGGCGCGCTTCGCGCCGCAGCTGATTGCCACCGCCGTGCTGGTGGGCCTGGTCTACCCGTTGTTCGAGGGCGTGGTGTGGAACCAGCGCTTCGGCATCCAGGCCTGGATCAAGGCAGCCACCGGCGCCGAGTTCCATGACTTCGCCGGCAGCGTGGTGGTGCATGCGGTGGGCGGCTGGATCGGCCTGGCCGCGGTGCTGCTGCTGGGCGCGCGCGCCGGCCGCTACCGGCGCGACGGCAACATCAGCGCCCACCCGCCGTCGTCCATCCCGTTCCTGGCGCTGGGCGCGTGGATTCTTGCGGTGGGCTGGTTCGGCTTCAACGTGATGAGCGCACAGACCGTGGCCAAGCTCAGCGGCCTGGTGGCCGTCAACTCGCTGATGGCGATGGCGGGCGGCACCCTGGTGGCCACGCTGATGGGCAAGAACGACCCCGGCTTTGCCTACAACGGCCCGCTGGCCGGCCTGGTGGCGGTGTGCGCCGGGTCGGACGTGATGCACCCCGCTGGCGCGCTGGTGGTGGGCGGCGTGGCGGGCGCCATCTTCGTGGTGATGTTCACCTTGACGCAGAACCGCTGGAAGATCGACGACGTGCTGGGCGTGTGGCCGCTGCATGGCCTGTGCGGCGCCTGGGGCGGCGTGGCCTGCGGCATCTTCGGCAGCACCGCCCTGGGCGGGCTGGGCGGCGTCAGCCTGGCCGCGCAAGTGATCGGTACCGTGTTGGGTGTGGCCTGGGCGCTGGCCGGCGGCTTCGTGGTCTACGGCCTGCTGAAACTGACGATGGGCCTGCGGCTGACGGCCGAAGAAGAGCACGAGGGCGCCGACCTGTCGATCCACAAGATCGGCGCCACGCCGGACCGCGACGCCAGCTGGTGACGGCGGGTGACGGCGGCCGGCGTGGGCAGGCAGCGCCGCAGTGCGATCATCCGCAGCGACCGCACCTGCCCAACCCGCCGCCATGACCCTGGACGACACCCATCGCCAGCCGATCGCCCTGCTGCGCCGGCATGGTGCCAACGGCCGCTGGAACCTGCTGGCCGCGCTGCGCGCCGACGGCATGGCCGAGGCCTCGCGCCGGCCCGAACCCGGGCGGCTGACCACCGGCATCCGCCACACCGAGACCGGCATCCTGCTGCCGCGCCACCGCTGATGCAGATCCTGGACGCCGACGCCACCCGCGCCGCCCTGCCGTTCGACCGGCTGATCCCGGCATTGCGCAACCTGTTCGCCACCGGCTGCGAGGCGCCGCAGCGCCATGTGCACCAGGTGGCCGCGCCAGGGGGTGGCTTCACCTCGCTGATCATGCCGGCCTGGGTGCCGGGCCTCTGTTATGGCGTGAAGACGGTGAACATCGCGCCGCACAACGCCGGTCTGGGCCTGCCCGGGCTGCACAGCACCTATCTGCTCTACAGCGCGGCCACCGGCGCGCCGCTGGCCTGGCTGGACGGCGACCAGATCACCGCCCGCCGCACCGCTGCCGCCTCGGCCCTGGCGGCATCCTTCCTGGCCCGTGCCGATGCCCGCCACCTGCTGCTGGTGGGTGCCGGCCAGGTGGCCCGGCTGCTGCCGGCGGCCTACCGGGTGGTGCGGCCCATCCAGCAGGTGACGGTGTGGGCCCGCTCGGCCCCGGCCGCCGCCGCCCTGGCCCGCCAGCTGCGCGCCGAAGGGTTCGACGCGGCCGGCACCGCCGACTTGCCTGCCGCCGTGGCCGGGGCCGACATCGTCAGCTGCGCCACGCTGGCCACGGCCCCGCTGGTGCAGGGCGCCTGGCTGCAGCCGGGCAGCCACCTCGACCTGATCGGCAGTTTCACCCCGGCGATGCGGGAAGCCGACGACGCCTGCCTGGCCGGCGCCGCGCTCTACATCGACACCGACGAAGCCCTGGCCAAGAGCGGCGACCTGCTCGGCCCGCTGGGCAGCGGCGTGATCACGGCCGGCAAGGTGCGCGGCACGCTCGCCACCCTGTCCCGTGGCCAAACGCCCGGGCGCGGCCACGCTGCCGAGCGCACCGTGTTCAAGTCGGTCGGCAACGCGCTGGAAGACCTGGCCGCCGCGATGCTGGCCTGCGGCCTGGACCCCGCGCCATGAGCCCCACGCTGCGGGCCGGCAGGCGTTCGACGCCTTCGTGCCCAAGGCCGCCAACCAGCGCCTGCCAGGCGATCAGGTCGACCACCTGTTGCGCGCCCAGGCGGCCCAGCCCGGGGCCTGACCAGCGCCGCGGCGCCGGTGACCGGGAAGGCAGCCGGCAGCTGCTGCGCGTCGCCTGCAATGCGGCTTCGCGGTGTGTCTGCGACCCACACGCCGGCGCCCTTCAGCACGCCGGGGTGCAGCGTGGTCTTGACGGGGCAATCGCCGCCCACCGCGTTGGTGTGCCTGCCGGGCTGCACCAGGTCGGGCGTCGGGACGGTGGCCTGCGCCCTGGTTGCCGACCCGATCAAGCCGGCACGCCAGCCGCCAGTTGTTGCACGATGCCCGCCGCCGGCAGTGCCTGGGCCAGCCGGGCCGACTGGCCCGCCCAGGCCTGCATGCGCTGCACGTCACCATCGGCCACGGCCCGCTGGCGCATGGCGGCCGTCAGCCCGCGCTGCACCGGGTAAGGCGCCGGCAGCAGTGCGCCGGGCGCCGCCGACGCCTGCACATAGCCGGTGGCGATGCTGCGGCCGGCCCGGCCGCTGAAGGCGCGGGTCAGGCAGGTGTCTTCGGGCGCGGTGCGGGCCAGCGCATCGGCCCAGGCGGCGGGCAGGCCCGCCTCGGGCGCACGCAGGAAGCCGGTGCCCACCTGCACCGCACTGGCGCCCAGCGCAAACGCCGCTGCCACGCCCCGCGCATCGGCGATGCCGCCGGTGGCCACCACCGGGATGCGCAGCGCATCGGCCACGGCCGGCAGCAGGCTGAACAGGCCGACCTGTTGCGCCTCAGCCAGGCCTGCGTCGAAGCAGCCACGGTGGCCGCCGGCTTCCATGCCCTGGGCCACCACCACGTCGGCACCGGCGGCCTCGGCGGCCAGCGCCTCGGCCACGGTGGAGATGTTGGCCCACCAGGCCACGCCAGCGGCTTTCAAGCGTTGCACGAAGGCCGGTGGAAACAGGCCCATCACCGACGAGGCGATGGGGGCGCGGGCGGCCAGCAGGGCGTCGCACTGGGTGGTGAAGTCAAGCGGACGGGCGTCACCCGCGCCCGGCGTGACCACCGGGCCCCAGGCGGCGAGGACATCGCACCAGGCCTGCTCATGCGCGGCATCCCGCACCGGCGCCGGGTCGGGCACCCACAGGTTGATCTGGAACGGACCGTCGGCAGCGGCACGCACATCGTCGGCCCATTGCACGATGGCCGCCGGCGCCAGCAGCAGCGCACCGCAGGCGCCCAGCCCGCCGGCGCCCATGACGGCCGCCGACAGCCCCGGCGGGCAGGCACCGGCCATCGGGGCCAGCAGGACGGGATGCCGCAGGCCGAAGCGTTGGCAGAAGGCGCGGGCGCGGGCGGCTGGCGATGCAGTGGTGATCATGCCGTGGTTCTACTGCATGGCGCACCACCCGGCCCGCGCGCAGCCTGGTCGTCAGGCCACCGGGATGTCACTCGGGCTTGATGCCAGCCGTGTCGGCCACGCGCTTGAAGCGTTGGTACTCACGCAGCTGGAACTCGCCCAGCGCCTTCGGGCCCATCATCATCGGCTGCGATGGCAGGCTGGCGTGGTAGGTCTTGCCAACGTCGGACGTCATGATCTTCTGGATCGCCGCGGCCAGCTTCTCGACCACGTCGTCGGGCGTTTCGGCGCGCATGAAGAAAGCCGACCACACCGACGTCTCGAAGTCGGCGAAGCCGCTTTCCTTCATGGTCGGGATGGCGGGGAAGCCCGGGTCGCGCTGCGGCGAGGTGATGGCCAGCACCCGCAGCTTGCCGCCCTTGAGCAGCTCGATGGTGCCGGTGAAGTCGATCACGCCGACTTCCAGCGCGCCGCCGATCACGTCGGTCAGCATCTGCGCGCCGCCCTTGTAGGGGATGTGCGTCACCGGCAGGCCGCTGGCCGTGCCCAGCCAGGCCGCCACCAGCTGGTAGCCGGCCGAGTAGTTGCCCAGCTGCAGCGGGCGGTTCTCCTTCTTGGCCGCAGCCACCACGTCGCCGATGGTCTTGTGGGGTGAGTCGGCGCGCACCGCAAAGGCCACCGGGCTGATGGCCAGGCCGTACAGCGGGCGCAGGTCCTTGAAGGGGTCGTAGGGCAGGTTCTTGATGGTGATGGCATTGACCACCGCCGGCGAGTTGCTGCCCATCAGGATGGTGTAGCCGTCGGCCGGTGCCTGGCGCACCGCCTGCACCGCGATGACGCCGCTGCCGCCAGGCTTGTTCTCCACCGTCACCGCCTGGTTCAGCAGCTTGGCCAGCTGCTCGCCATAGAAGCGCGACGAGCTGTCGGCCCCGCTGCCGGCAGTGAACGGCACCAGGATCTTCAGCGGCTTGCTGGGGAAGGCCTGGGCATGCGCCTGGGACAGCAGCAGCCCCGGTGCAAGCGCCAGCGCAGCGGTGGCCAGAATCCAGCGGGTCAAGCGTTTCATCGGTGTGTCTCCGTCGTGGTGATGGTCAGGTTGTCTTGCAGGCTGCGGATCTCGGTCGCGCTGAAGCCTGCTTCGGCCAGCACCTGGGCGCTGTGCTCGCCCAGCGTGGGCGCATGCAGGGCCAGGTCGGCCGGCGTGCGGCCGAACAAGGTGGTGGGCCGCACCGCCACGATGGGGCCCACCGTGGGGTGCTGCTGCGGCTGGAACAGGCCCACCGCCTGCAGGTGCGGATGCTGCGGCAGGCTGTCGATGCCGTGGATGCGGGTGGCCGGGATATCGAGCTGTCGGCACAGCGCCAGCAGGGCGTCGGTGGTCAGCGTGCGGGTGATGGCAGCCATGTCGGCATACATCTCCTTGACCCGGGCATTGCGGGCGTGGCGGTCGTCGACCGCGTACTTCTCGCTCAGGTCGGGCCGGCCTGTTTCGGCGAAGAAGCGGCGCCAGTGCTCGGCGGTGTAGGGCAGCATGGCCACATGGCCATCCAGCGTGGGTGCGGGCTGGCGGCCGCCGGCCAGCAGGCGCGCATAACCCGCAGGCGCCACAGGCGGATCAAAGCTCAGCCCGCCCAGGTGCTCGGCCAGGGTGAAGGCCACCATGGTCTCGAACATCGGCACTTCCACATACTGGCCCTGGCCGCTCTGGGTGCGTTCATACAGCGCTGCCAGCACGGCATTGGCCAGCGCCATGCCGGTGGTCTTGTCGGCGATCAGCGACGGCACATAGCCGGGCTGCCCGCTCTGCGGCCCGCCTTCATGGCCGATCAGCCCGGCCAGGCCGCAGGCGGCCTGGATCACGTCGTCGAAGGCGGGCTGGCCGGCGTCGGGCCCGTCTTCACCGAAGCCGGTGGCCACGCAGTACAACAGCTTGGGGTTGACGGCGGCGCAGGCGGGGTAGCCCAGGCCCAGCCGGTCGATGGCGGCGGTGCGCATGTTGTGCACCAGCACGTCCACCGTGGGCAGAAGGCGCTTGACGGCCGCAACGCCGGCGGGCTGCTTCAGGTCGATGGCCAATGAGCGTTTGTTGCGGTTGATGGCCAGGAAGATCGAGCTCATGCCGCGCACCGTGGACACGCCGTTGGCACGCATCAGGTCGCCCTCGGGCGGCTCCAGCTTGATCACATCGGCCCCCCAGTCGCCCAGGATCTGCGTGGCCAGCGGGCCCAGCACCACGGCAGTGAGGTCGAGCACCCGCACGCCTGCCAGCGGGCCGCTGCGCCGCACGCTGGGCGCGGCAGCGGGTTCAGGAGCAGGTGAGCCAGGAGTCGAGGCAGGCGTCATGGTGGCGACAGCGGCCGGGCACGCCGCAGGTTTGAATCGGAACCCGACTGTTTGTGTCCCGGGCAACAAATGCCATCCAGAATTGCCCCACCTGATCTCCTGGAGATGACCCCATGCAGGGCCTGATGATCAACCCTGGCGCCTTGCCGCCAGAGGCCGAGGCGCTGCGCGCCGAGGTCCGTGCCTTCCTGGCGGCCGAGATGCCGTCCATCCCCGCGCTCAAGCGCTGCCGCAACTGGTCGGGCGCTGATGCCGACTTCAGCCGCAAGATGGGTGAACGCGGCTGGCTGGGCATGACCTGGCCCAAGGCCTACGGCGGCCACGAGCGCAGCGCGCTGGAGCGCTATGTGGTGCTGGAAGAAATGCTGTGTGCCGGTGCCCCGGTGGGCGCGCACTGGGTGGCCGAGCGCCAGAGCGGCCCGCAACTGATGCGCTTTGCGTCCACCACGTTGGCGCCCAAGATCGTGCCGCGCATCGCCCGCGGCGAGGTGTTTTTCTGCATCGGCATGAGCGAGCCCGATTCGGGCTCTGACCTGGCGTCCATCCGCACCAAGGCCACCCGCAGCCACAAGGACGGCAAGGGCGACGGCTGGGTGATCAACGGCCCCAAGCTCTGGACATCGGGCGCGCACCGCGCCCACTACATGATCGCGCTGGTGCGCACGGAAGCGCGCACCGGTGAAAAAAGCGAGAACCGCCACGGCGGCATGTCGCAGTTCCTGGTCGACATGACCACGCCGGGCCTCAGCGTGCGGCCCATCGTCAACCAGCTGGGCGAGCATGACTTCAATGAAGTCACCTTCGACGATGTGTGGGTGCCGGCCGAGAACCTGATCGGCGGCGAAGGCAATGGCTGGGCCCAGGTGGGGGCCGAGCTGGCCATCGAGCGCAGCGGCCCCGAGCGCTACATGAGCTGCAGCCAGTTGCTGCTGGAGATGCTGGATGCCGGCGATGCCAGCGACGCACGCCAGGCCGAGGCCATCGGCCGCATCGTGGCCAGCTACGGCACGCTGCGGCAGATGAGCCTGGGCGTGGCCAGCATGCTGGCCCGCGGCGAGAACCCGGCGCTGGCCGCCAGCCTGGTCAAGGACCAGGGTGCACTGGTCGAACAGGCCATGCCCGACACCGCCCACGCGCTGTTCGGCGGCCAGGTGGTGCCCGGCTCCACGCTCGACCAGGCCATGCGCTACACCACGCTGGCCGTGCCCTCGTTTTCGCTGCGCGGCGGCACGCGCGAGATCCTGCGCGGGATCATTGCCAAAGGCTTGGACTTGCGGTGATGGCCCACCCCCTAAGGCGCTTCGCGCCTCCCCCTCAAGGGGGCGCCCCCAGTGGCCCGGCAAAGCCGGATCCACGGCGGCCACTTGCTGAATGCCCAGGAGACCTGGAATGACCGATACATTGATCGAAGACAGTGCCGCCAGGCTCTTTTCCACCCAGGTCGACAAGGACCGGCGGCTGCGCACGGAGGCGGGCGAATGGGACGCCGCGCTGTGGGCGCAGGTGGCCGACAGCGGCTTCCACCTGCTGCTGGCCAGTGAAGCCAGCGGCGGTTACGGCCAGGGCTGGACCGCCGCCTGGCCGCTGTTGCGCGGCCTGGGCTACTGGCAGGTGCCGCTGCCGCTGGCCGAGACCCTGGTGGCGGCACAGCTGGCATCGCTGGCCGGCTTCGCCATCCCCGACGGCCCGCTCACGCTGATCGAGCAGGGCCAGGGCAACCAGCTCACCATGGCCGATGGCGACGGCCTGGCCACGCTGAGCGGCACCGCCCACGCCGTGCCCTGGGCGCGCCACGCCAAGGCGGCGCTGGTGTCCCTGGCCGACGGCCGGCTGGCGCTGCTCGATCTGCAGGGCGCCCCCGGTGTGCAGGTGCAGCCGCATGCCAACCATGCCGGCCTGCCATCGGACACGCTGGTGCTGCAACAGGCCCGGCTGCAGGCGGTGGCGGCCAACCCGCTGGCACTGCACCGGCCGGTGTGGACACTGGGCGCGCTGGCGCGCAGCGCCATGCTGGTGGGTGCGCTGGAATCGGCGCTGGAGCAATCGGTGCGCTATGCCGGTGAGCGGGTGCAGTTCGGCAAGGCCATCGGCAAGTACCAGGCCATCCAGCAGCAGCTGGCGCTGATGGCCGGTGATGTGTCGGCCGCGCGCGTGGCCGCGCTGGCGGCCCTGGCCGACGCGCCGGGCGGTGACCAGGCCAGCTGCGCGGCCACCCATTTCTCCACCGCCGTGGCCAAGGTGCGCGCCGGTGAGGCAGCCACCCGCGGCACCAGCATCGCCCACCAGGTGCATGGCGCCATCGGCTTCACCCATGAACACGCGCTGCACTTCGCCACCCGGCGCCTGTGGGCCTGGCGCGAAGAGTTCGGCACCGACGCCGCCTGGGCCACCGAGCTGGGCCGCGCGGCCATCGCAGCCCGGTCTGGCGCCTTCTGGCCCGGCATCACCGCCAAGACGTTCTGAACCCACCACCATTGCAGGAGACAGGCGCGATGCCGAACGACTATCAGGACGTGCAGGTCACGTTCGACGGCCATGTAGCCACAGTGGAGATGTGCAAGCCGCCGCACAACTTCTTCACCATCCCGCTGATCCGTGCGCTGGCCGACGCATTTGAAGACCTGGAGGCCGACCGCCGCTGCCATGCCATCGTGCTGGCGGCGCAGGGCAGCAGCTTCTGCGCCGGGGCCGACTTCAGCAACCGTGAGGCCACGCCGCCGCAGCGCAGCCCGCGGGCGCTGAACCCCATCTACGACGAGGCGCTGCGCATGTTTGCCTGTCGCAAGCCGGTGGTGGCTGCGGTGCAGGGCCCGGCCATCGGCGGTGGCCTGGGCGTGGCCCTGGTGGCCGATTTCCGCGTCACCTGCGCCGAGGCCAAGTTCTCGGCCAACTTCAACCGCCTGGGCTTCCACCCCGGCTTCGGCCTGTCGGCCACGCTGCCGCGCCTGGTGGGCGTGCAGAAGGCGGCGATGCTGTTCTACACCGGCCGGCGCGTCAACGGCACCGAGGCCATGGCCATGGGCCTGGCCGATGTGCTGGTGGCGCAGGACCAGGTGCGCGTCGAAGCACAGAAGCTGGCGCGCGAGATCGCCGTCTCGGCCCCGCTGGCGGTGCAGGGCACGCGTGACACGCTGCGCCAGGGTCTGGTCGAGCAGATCCGCCTGGCCGTGGCGCGCGAGAGCGAGCAGCAGAACTGGCAGTTCAAGACCGACGACTTCAAGGAAGGCGTGGCCGCGATGGCCGCACGCCGCGAGCCCAGCTTCCAGGGCCAGTAGGTCGGCGCCATGTTCCAGCCTGACCTGCTGGCCGGCCAGCGCATCCTGATCACCGGCGGCGGCAGCGGACTGGGCGCGGCCATGGCCACGCGCTTTGCCGAACTGGGCGCCAGCCTGTTGCTGTGCGGCCGCCGGGCCGAGGTGCTGGACGCCACTGCTGCCAGCCTGCGCGTGACTTGTCGCAAAACCGGCGCCCAGGTCGATACCGCCGTGTGCGACGTGCGCGACGCCGCCGCCGTGCAGGCCCTGGTCGACGCGCAATGGGCGGTGGCGCCGATCGACGTGCTGGTGAACAACGCCGCCGCCACCTTCATCGCGCGCACCGAGACGCTGTCGGCGCGCGCTGCCGATGCCATCCTGGCCACCACGCTGCACGGCGCCATGTACTGCACCCTGGCGCTGGGCAAGCACTGGATCGCCAACCAGCGCCCGGGCGTGGTGCTCAGCATCCTGTCGACCAGCACGCTGACCGGCCGGGCCTTCACCGTGCCGTCGGCCATGGCCAAGTCGGGCCTGCTGGCGATGACCCGCAGCCTGGCGGTGGAGTGGGGCGCCCACGGCATCCGCCTGGTCGCGATTGCGCCAGGGCCGTTTCCCACCGCCGGGTCCAACCGCCAGCTGAACCCGGGCGAACGTGCCGAGGCCGTGGCCCGTGCGCCGCTGAACCCCACCGGCCGGGTCGGCCAGCCGGGTGAGCTGGCCAACCTGGCGGCTTACCTGGTCAGCCCGCAGGCCGCCTACATCAACGGCGAGATGGTGGCCATCGACGGCGGCGCGCACCTGCGCACGTCGGGCGCCGAAGACCTGCTGCTGTGGGGCCCGGATCAGTGGGACGCCTTGCGCAGGCGGTGACGACACCGGGCTTCAACCCGCGGACGGTCCTCAAG
>JARXAJ010000307.1 GCA_029865965.1 Aquabacterium sp. | reverse complement strand
GTTTGAAAACATCGTTGATGATCTTCGCTGGCTCAATCCATCTCAGCGTGGCTATCTGAAGATGACATTCACAGCTTCTGAGGCGAAGGGCGAATGGATCTTTGTCGATCAAGTCCTGAGCCGCAGCTACACAGCGGCGGTGGGCCACACCGCGCGCTACAAATCGGCGCCGAAAGCCATTGATCCTGACTGAGGCGTCCGCCAATCCCTTGGCAGCCAGACTTCAGGCAGTGCCCCATGGCTGGTCGGGAATAGCAGAAAATTGCTTGCCGGGGCAGGCCTCGACACCAAAGCTGCCGAAGAACTTTGTACCGACATGCCGGGCTGGAGCGGGATTCGGTTGAAGGTCACGGGGTGCGCACCTTAGTCGGATGTACCCACGTTACGATGCCAGTGGCTTACCAGATCAGCTTGCTGATGTTGGTCACCAGTCAGGTTTCAGTTTGGCATGTTGGGGCGGCCAAATTATGGCTTGAGGCTGCTTGTGGCCTTTACTTTCATTGCGCCGCCATCAACTTATCGGATTGTCAAGCGGCACCTCTCTCTTGAAAGTGAATGTGAAATCAGATTTAAAATTTGTTTTGATCGTGGGCAGCGCACCAGACGCCTTGCGGGTCTCGGGTTGGAACACGTCAATTTTTGCGCACCGCGTCGTGATCAACAACGCCTGGCGAGTTTGCGATACCTGGAACTGTTTGATCTACCCGGAGGATTTTCCGCCGGATCGCCATCCGCCTTTGGATCAAACCAGGGGTAAACAGCTGATCACGGCAAAAGAATTTGTGTCCATTCAAAACCAGTATGGTGGATTTGTGTATGCGGGCGGGACCATGGCATTCACCGCTGGCTACTGGGCGTTGGGAGCACTGCAGCCAGATGTCATCGCCTATATAGGTTGCGACATGATTTACGAGCCGCGTGCGGGGCAGGCCACGCACTTTTATGGCCAGGGTAGGGCCGATCCTTTGCGCCAGGACGTCACCTTGCAGAGTTTGGAGGCCAAATCGGTTCGGCTATGGGCATTGGCCCAACGCCAAGGCTGCTCGGTTGTAAATCTGTCAGATCAGGCCACTTCGAGGCTGCTTTTCCCGAGGGTCAGCTGGCCAGAGCTGGAAGCTATGGCTGCGGGTCTGGACCCTGGTGTTACCAATGGCATTGAGTTGGATCAGTTATCTGTTGACCAAGCGTTGCTGGCCGAGGCTGAATTGGGTTACAGGGTGCCCTCAGGTCGCTACTGGGAAATAGCCAGTGGATTCAACAAAACCAAACTCAGAGATATCGACAATTTATGGTTGGCTGCCTCGCAGGCGAAGGTGCTGGTGCGAAGCTAATCCGGTCAGCGAAGGCGCAGCGAAATCAACAAAATCATCAGCGCCAAGCCCGTCGTGATGACGCTGATGGTGATGGTCCGGGTCATGGGTAAGCTCTTTTAGGAAAGTTTTTTCTTTAAAAAAAATATTGACACTTCGTGCCGTAGATCGAAAATATTTCCTCGATACCAGCCTAAAGCATCGCAGAATTTGGACACTTCGCGGGCATCCAGACATTTCACGAGAAACAAAACAGGTTGAGGGCCGGTTTCATGGCGGGACGGGCGTCGGTGACATCGCGAAGCCCAGCGCAGCGGCGCGGCGTTTGCGGGCTGCGATGCTGCGCTGGTGCTGCTGTTCCTCGTAGTGCGATTGCCGCGCGCGTGACCGTGGTCGGCTGGCGACACTGCGGTTCGCCAACTTCAGCAGCGTCCAAGCTTGCCCTGCCGATGCCCACTGCCCACGGCCTGGCCAACGGCACGCCACGGGTCAAGCGACGGCCCCGCAGCAGCGGGCACAATCGCCAGCCATGACAGCATCCGGAGTGGGCGCCATCGCCAACTGCACAGCCCCGCTCGTCAGGCAGCGGCTGGCGGCGGCATGGCTGACGCTGGTGGTCTTGGCTGGCTGCGCCACGCGCGCGGATGACGTGCAGCCACGCGCCACCGATCCAGCCACCTATGCTGGCTGGGATTGCAGCCGACTGCATGACGAGGTCGACGCCGTGCAGCAACGTGCAGCCGATGTGGCGTATGCGGTCGATTCTCGCGTGGGCAACAACATGATCGCCCTCGGTCTGGGCGTCACCGTGTTCTGGCCGGCGTTGCTGGCCATGCGGCCTGACGGTCTGGAAGCCAGCGAACTGGCGGCGCTGAAGGGCCGCTATGAAGCGCTGCGCGTTGCAGCGGCGCGCCAGTCCTGCCAGCCGCCTTCGGAGGCCATGGCCGCGCAGCGGCAGGCCTTGCTACCGGTGGTGTTGGGCGACCGGCTGGTCTATGAAGAGCGCAGCAGCGCGGGTGCGCCGCCACACCAGCTGGGCATGCAGGTCACGGCCTTGCGGCGCGACCAGATCGAGTTCCAGGTCGACCTGGACGGCAAGCGCTTTGCCGAAACCTGGCAACAAGACCTGGTCGGCAACCCGGTGCTCGAAGGGCGCGCGCCGCTGTTGGGCTGGCGGCGCCTGCTCAAGCCCGATCTGACCCTGGGCCAGGTGCTGTACGGTGACCTGGCCGCTGCCGACCAGGTGCGTCCGGCGGCACGGGTGCGCGGCCAGGTGGTGGCCACCGGCCCGCAGACCATCGCCGGGCGCAACTTCGATGTGGCGGTGATTGAGTTGTTCGGCGAGGCGCCCGTCACCTCATCCAGCATCGGCGGCATCGACGTCGCCAGCACCCGGCTGGATGGCGTGATGGCGGTGGACCGCCGCAATGGCCTGCTGCTGCGACTGGAACTGCGCAGTGCCAATGCCGACTTCAATCTGCGCCGGCGTCTGCTTCGGGTAGACGATGCCGTGCGGCCCTGACCGGCACGCCCGGGTTTACCCATCTTTACCGTGTGAACAAGGCCGGGATACCCCGTCTGCACAGACTGTTGACCATTCCTTCCTCGACACGGACGCCTGAGATGACCTCGACCACTGCACGCCTGCCACGGCAACACACCACCTGGTTCCAGCTCAGCGCCGCAGCCGTGCTGGTGGCCATCGTCGCCATGGGCACCGGGCGCGCCGACGCCCAGCCCGCCATGCACGACGGCCAGGGCAGGGCGCAGCATGCCGCCCACCACCGCATGGCGCCGGGCATGGGGATGGGCATGCCGGGCATGGCCCTGCCCGAGCGATTGCTGGACGAAGTTGGCGCCACTGCCGAGCAGAAGACCAAGCTGCGCGAGATCTACAAGGCCGCTGCAGACGACTTGCACGCCCAGCACCAGTTTGGCCGCACGCTGCAGGCGCAGATGCTGGCCTTGCTGGCCGCACCGCAAGTGGATGCTGCCGCTGCCGAAGCACTGCGCCAGCAACAACTGGCTCGCCATGACACCGCCACCAAGCGCACGCTGCAGGCGATGCTGGATGCCCAGGCCGTGCTCACGCCCGAGCAGCGTGCCAAGCTGGCCGAGCGCGTGGCCGCGCGCCAGAAGATGTTGGAGCAACGGCATGAGCGGCGCGCACCAGAAGCGCCCAAAGGCTGATACGGCTCAGCGTCCGACGTTCCCAGACACCACCAGCCTCCCCCGACGCTTGCCTGCGCCTGGGTCTTTTTTCCATCGCACGATGACCGGCAGGACAAAAGCGCCATGAACGGCAAGCTGCTGCTGATCGACGACGACGCACGCCTGACGGCGATGGTGGGCGATTATCTGCGCGCCAACGGCTATGAGGTGGACGCCGCCGGCTCGCTGGCCGCTGGGCGCGACCGGCTGCGCGGTGGCCCCTACGACGCCCTGGTGCTCGACCTGATGCTGCCCGACGGCGACGGGCTCGACCTCACCCGCGAACTGCGCGCCGATGCGCGCCTGCGGCGCCTGCCGCTGCTGATGCTCACCGCCCGTGGCGAGCCGCTCGACCGGGTGCTGGGCCTGGAGCTCGGTGCCGACGACTACCTGTCCAAGCCCTTCGAGCCGCGTGAGTTGCTGGCCCGTGTCAAGGCCCTGCTGCGCCGCGCCAGCCCCGAGCCGGCTGCTGGTGATGAACTGCTCCGCTTCGGCCGGCTGGAAATCGACCTGGGCGCACGCCAGGCCCGCATCGACGGCAAGCCCGCCGACCTGACCGGCCACCAGTTCGATTTGCTGGTGGTGCTGGCCCAGAGCGCCGGCCGGGTGCTCAGCCGCGACCAGATCATGGACACCCTGAAGGGCCACCCGATGGAGGCCTTCGACCGCAGCATCGACGTGCATGTCTCGCGCATCCGCGCCTGCATCGAAGACGACCCCAAGTGCCCGAAGCGCGTGCTGACGGTGCGCGGTTCGGGCTATGTGTTCGCACGCAAGCAGGATGCGGATGAATGACCCGAGCTGGTGCAGTGTTCTGCGCTAGTGCGCAGCGGTTGCTGGTGCGGCAGTTGCTGGTGCGGTAGGCGGCGACATGAAGTCGCTGTACCTGCGCATCTGGCTCACCGTGGTGGCGGCGCTGGCGCTGTTCGCCCTGGTCTCGGGCTGGATGTGGCAACAGCATGTCGAGCAGGAGCGGGCCCGGATGGAAGCCGCCGCCGGTGAACGCCTGGCCGCCTGGGCCGAACTGGTGCAGCGCACGCTGCCGTCGGCCAATGCCCCGGTGTTCGAGCAGGCCGAGGCGCTGCTGGAGTGGTCGGCCCGGCTGCGCGTGCCGCTGGCGCTGGACGATCGGCGCGGGGTGCGCATTGCCGCATCTGACAGCTTCTTGCGCCGCGACAGCGAGCGCGGCGCATCTGCCACTGCCGTTCGCCTGGACGACGGCCGCACCCTGTGGCTGGCGCGGCGTGTCATTCGCCGGGCGCCGCCCGATGGCCCGCCCGGCGAGGAGATCATCGCCTGGCGCAACAACGGCGGCGCGGTGTTGATGTTGCGCTCGCAGCGGGGGCCGCTGCTGGGCGACCACCCTCCCGGCCCGGCCTTGGGCGACCGTCTGGCCACGCCCGGGCCGTTGCCACCGTTGCTGCCACTGCCCTTCGGCTTGCCCGGCGCGTTGGGCCCGTTGGTGCTGGTGGCCTTGCTGTTCGTGGCCGTGGCCGCTGGCGCCTACCCGGTGGTGCGCCGGCTCACCCGCCGGCTGGAGGTGCTCAAGCAGGGCGTGCAGGCCTTTGGTGCGGGCGATCTGTCACAGCGGGTGGACGACGCCGGCAAGGACGAAGTGGCCGCCGTGGCCACCACCTTCAACCTGGCGGCCGAGCGCATCGAGGCCCTGGTGCGCAGCCACCAGACCCTGCTTGCCAATGCCAGCCATGAACTGCGCTCGCCGCTGGCCCGTCTGAAGATGGCGGTGGCCATGTATGCCGAGCTGCCCGAGGCCCAGCGCGCAGGTCTGAAGCGCGAGATCGACACCAACGTGGCCGAGCTCGATGCCCTGGTCGAGGAAGTGCTGCTGGCCAGCCGTCTGGACGCCGGCGCCGCGCTCGACATCAGCGACCCGGTGGACCTGCTGGGCATCGCGGCCGAAGAGGCGGCCCGCGTGGATGCCGAAGTCGAGGCGCAGGGCGAGCCGCGCCATCTGGTGCGCCCGGGCAATGAACGCCTGCTGCGCCGTGCCCTGCGCAACCTGCTGGAGAACGCACGCCGCTACGGTGGCGGCGAGATCCGGGCCCAGGTGGTGGCCGATGCCGACGGTGCGGTGCAGTTGCGGGTCAGTGACCGCGGCGCCGGGGTGCCGGCCGAACTGCGTGAGCGCATCTTCGAGCCCTATTTCCGCCTGCCCGGCCATGCCGAGCGCGAAGGCGGCGTGGGCTTGGGGCTGAGCCTGGTGCGCCAGATCGCCGGGGCCCACGGCGGCAGCGTGCACTGCGAGCCGCGTGACGGCGGCGGCAGCAGCTTCGTCATCCGCCTGCCGCCGCTGGCCTGATCTGCGCGCCGGCAGCGCGGCGCTGCCGGTGCAGCACCCAGGCCAGCAGCGCCACCAGGCCCACGGCCGACAGCGTCAGTCCGGCAGTCGATGCGATCCAGAAGCCGGGTGCGCCCTGCCAGGCCAGCGGCACCGCGCCGCCCAGGTTGAAGGCGAGCACATGGCCACCGCCCAGGCCCACGCCCCACAGCGCCAGCACATAGATCAGCGTGGGCACGGTGGCGATGCGCCAGGCCCGCAGCACGAAGGCGGCCACCGCCTGGGCGGCGTCCACCGTGTGGAACAGCGCCACCCAGGCCAGCAGCGGCAGTGCGGC
>JARXAJ010000300.1 GCA_029865965.1 Aquabacterium sp. | reverse complement strand
GTGTACTTGCGCATTCGGCCGGCCTGTGCGCGCTGGCGGCGCCCACGGTCAACAGCTACAAGCGGCTGACGGTGGGGGAGTCGCTGTCGGGCACCACTTGGGCGCCGGCCTACATCGCCCAGGGGCCGAACAACCGCACGGCCCTGCTGCGCACACTGCACGGCCGCTTCGAATGGCGCCTGCCCGACGCCAGCGCCAACCCCTACCTGGCCAGCGCCGCGCTGATCGCCGCCGGCCTGGACGGCATCGACCGCCAGCTGGACCTGCCCGCTGCGGTGGACGACGACCTGTTCGCCCTGAGCCTGGCCCAGGTGCGGGCACGCGGCATCGCGCTGCTGCCGCAGCACCTGGGCGAGGCGCTGGACGCGCTGGCGGCCGACCCGGTGGTGTGTGATGCCCTGGGCGAGACGCTGACTGCGCAGTTCATCGCCCTCAAGCGCGACGAGCATGTGCAGCACGCCCGCCATGTCAGCGACTGGGAACTGGCCCGCTATGCCGCGACGTTCTGACAGCCGGCGCCGGCACCGGGCTGGATGACGCGCACGCGCGCGCCGCTGCTGGCCTATGCCTGCCTGGCGGCCAGCATGGCGCTGGTGGGCAGCTATGTGGGCACATCACGCCTGCTGGTGGCGGTGCTGCCGGTGTTCCTGCTGGCCTGGCTGCGCTTTGGCATTGCGGCGGTGGCCATGGCGCACTGGGTGCGGCGCCGGCCGGGTGAGCCCGCGCTGTCGCCGCAAGACCGCAAGCTGCTCTTCTGGGAAAGCTTTCTCGGCAACTTCCTGTTCTCGATCTGCATGCTCTATGGCGTGCTGCTGACGTCGGCGGTGTCGGCCGGCGTGGTGATGGCGGCCATCCCGGCGGCGGTGGCCCTGTTCAGCCGCTGTTGGCTGGGCGAGCGCATCAGCCGCCGCACCCTGGCGGCCATTGCCTGCGCAGCGGTGGGCATCGGCGTGCTGGCGCTGGCGCGGGTGCCCGCCGGCAGCCCGCAGGCCGCCGCGCCGCCCGGCCAGGCCCTGCTGGGCCATGCGCTGCTGCTGGGTGCGGTGTTCTGCGAGGCGGCTTATGTGGTGATCGGCAAGCGGCTGACCGGCAGCGTCTCGCCCCGGCGCATCAGCGCGCTGATCAACCTGTGGGGCCTGGCCCTGGTCACGCCGCTGGGGCTGTGGCAGGCCTGGCGCTTCGACTTCGGCACGGTGCAGGCAGACACCTGGTTGCTGCTGGTGTTCTATGCGCTGGCGGCCAGCATGGCCACGGTGTGGCTGTGGATGAAGGGCCTCACCCATGTGCCGGTGCCGCAGGCGGGGGTGTTCACCGTGCTGCTGCCGATCACCGCGGCGGCGGTGGGCGTGCTGTTTCTTGGCGAGCCGTTCGGCGCCGCCCACCTGCTGGCGCTGGCGATGGCGCTGGCCGGGCTGCTGCTGGCCACCTGGCCGGCCAGTGCGCACTGACCGGGATTGGCGCATGCAGTTGGCAACGTTCTCCACCACCCCCGAAGTCACCAGAAAACGCCGGGCCGCCCCGAGTTTTCTTGCCCCGTCGGGCGGCCTGATGCGCAGCGGCAGGTTGGAGGCGCTCAAAAGCACCCGCTTGCCGCGCAAGCCGGGCGCCTGGCTGCGCGGCTGTGTCTGGCTGCTGCTGGCCCTGGCCTCCCTGCTCGCCGGTTGCGCCGTGGCGCCAACCCACGCCAGCCTGCAGGCTGCCAATGTTTTGCCGCCGTTGTTGCCGGTGCGCAGCTTCGTCGCCGACCTGGAATCCAGCGGTGGCCACCAGATCTCGCCCGACGGCAAGCACTTGCTGTGGGCGGCGCGCATCGGCCTGAGCCAGGGGTTGTTCGTGCAGAACCTGGCCACCGGCAAGACCCGCAGGTTTGCGGTGGGCGGGCTGGGCATCTGGTCAAGCGACAGCCAGCGTGTGCTGCTGCACATGGACGTTGGCGGCGACGAGAACACCCGCCTGGTGGCGCTGGACCTGGCGGCCGATCCTCCCCGGCTGATCGACCTGACACCGTTCCCCGGTGCCAAGTCGCACCTGCTGATGCAGTTGCAGGACAGCCCCGACCTGCTGGTCGTCAGCAACCGGCGCGACGCCCGGGTCTTCGACCTGTACCGGCATGTGCACGCCACCGGGGCGCTGGAGTTGGTGGCGCAGAACCCGGGCGATGTGGCCCAGTGGCTGGCCGATGGCAGCGGGCGCCTGATCGGCCGCGGCCGCCTGCAGGATGGGCAATGGCGGGTGGAAACGCCCGACGGCGACAACGCCAGTTGGCGCGAGCGCTTCCAGGTTGACCCGCTGGAGGCGCTGCAGCTCTTGCAGGCAGCGACAGACGGCAGTTTTTTCTGGGCCCTGTCCGACCGGGGCCGCGACAAGCTGGCCCTGGTGAAGCTGGGGCTCGACGGCGTGGAGCAGGTGGTGCACGCCGATGCGCGCGTGGACTTGTCCGACGTGTTGTTCAGCCCGCGCCGGCATGTGCCGCTGGCTGTGTCGGTGGACCCTGGCCTGCAGGAATGGCAGGCGCTTGACCCCGCATTTGCCCCGGCGCTGGCGCGTTTGAAAGGCAGCGGGCCGTCACGCCTGTGGGTCACCAGCATCAGCGACGACGACGACGTGATCGTGGCCGGCCTGCTGCAGCCCGACGGCGGCCGCCAACTGCTGTACCGCAGAAGCGACGACAGCCTGCAGACCCTGGCCACGTTGTCACGCAGCCGCTGGCACGCCCGCAGCCCGCTGCCAGGCACCCAGCCACTGCAGTTCAAGGCCCGCGACGGCCTGGACCTGCACGCCTATCTGACGATGCCGGTGGCGCCCGCAGGCCAGCGGCTGCCGGCGGTGCTCTATGTGCATGGCGGCCCCTGGGCGCGCGACCGGCACCTGGGCGGCAACCCGATGGTCGACTTCCTGGCCAACCGGGGCTATGCAGTGCTGCAGGTCAACTACCGGGGATCGACCGGCTATGGCCGCAGCTTCCGCGACGCCGCTCGGGGCGAATTCGCCGGCGCCATGCACACCGACCTGATCGACGGTCTGGACCACCTGGTGCAGCGCGGCATCATCGACCCGCAACGGGTGGCCATCATGGGTGCCAGCTATGGCGGCTATGCCAGCCTGGTGCGCATGACCTTCCCGCCGCAGCGCTTTGCCTGCGCCATCAGTGCCGTCGGTGTGTCCGACCTGGCGGCATTGCTGGACGAGGCGCCGCCCTATTGGGCGATGAACCTGCCGCTGTGGACCCGCTTTGTGGGCGACCCGGCCGACCCGGCGCAGCGCGCGCAGATGCGGCAGCGCTCACCGCTGTACCGCGCTGGCGACGCGGCAGGGCCCATCCTGCTGCTGCATGGCGCACAAGACGCCCGCGTCAAGCTCGGCCAGTCGCAACGCATGGCCCAGGCGCTGCGGGCCGCTGGCAAGCCGGTGGACCTGCAGGTGTTCGACCGGGCCGGCCATGGCTTCTTCCGTTGGCAGGACCGGATGCGGCAGTTCCGCTTGACCGAAGACTTCCTGGCCCGCTGCCTGGGCGGGCGCAGTGGCGGCTTCGACCTGTTCGAGCTGGGCACCTGGCTGCCCTGACCGGCGGCAACGCTGCGGCGGCACGCCTACCGCTCCACACCCCAGGACGTCATCCGCACCACCAGCACGGTCGACAAGCCGTAGGCCGCCATGCCCAGCGCCGTCAGCGCGAAGATGGTCCACGGCGGTGTCTGCAGCCAGGCCAGCGTAGCGCCGCCTGCGGCCACCAGCACCAGGCGCACCGTGCCGGCCATCACCGGGCCGAAGGCCCTGCCCGCGCCCAGCGACGAGAAATACAGGCTCAGCCCCAGGCCGAACAGCCCATAGCACGGCCCGGCCCACAGGAAGTACAGCGCGGCCGACGCCAGCACCGCCGGGTCGTTGGTGAAGTGGTGGGTCCACACACCGGGCGCCGCTGCCAGAACCAGGCCCAGCGCGCCCAGCAGGCCGGCGGCCAGGGCCGATGCTGTCCAGGCCGCACGGCGGGCCCGCGCCACCTTGCCCGCGCCGATGGCCATGCCCACCAGCGGCACCGAGGCCACGCCCACTGCGAACGCGATCGGCACCAACAGGAATTCAAGCCGCGTGCCGATGCCGTAGCCGGCCAGCGCATTGGTGCCGAAGTGCGACACCAGCCGGGTCAGGATCAGGATGGTCAGCACCGTCTGCAGCGGCGACAGGCAGGCCACCGCGCCCACCTTCAGGATGTCGCGCGCCAGCGGCCATTGCAGCGGCGTGCTGCGCACCCGCAATTGCACCTTGGCCCGGCCGCTGGCCAGGTAGGCCAGCAGGTAGGCCGCACCCAGCAGGTTGGCCACCACCTGGCCGGCGGCCACACCGCCCATGCCCAGGCGCGGAAACGGCCCCCAGCCCAGGCCCAGCGCGCCGCCGATCAGCACCTGCGCCACCGCCACGATCAGCAGCGTGGCAGACGGCACCTTCATGTTGCCCGAGCCGCGGATCACCGACGAGAAGGTGTTGACCAGCCAGATGAAGATCGACCCGAGGAAGGCCACGTTGGCATAGGCCACAGCCTGTTCCAGCGCCTCGCCCTGCCCACCCAGCGCGGCAAACAGCGCCCGGCCGAAGACCAGCATCACCACCATGTAGACGCTGCCGATGGCCACGCCGATCCACATCGCGTGCACCGCCAGCGCGCTGGCGCGCGCCGGGTCACCGGCGCCGAAAGCCCGGCTGACAGCAGACGACACGCCGCCGCCCATGGCGCCTGCCGACATCATGGCCTGCAGCATCACCATCGGGAACACCAGCGCCATGCCGGCCAGCGACGCCACGCCGAAGCTGCCCACATAGGCCGTCTCGGCGATGGCGGCCAGCGCGGTGGCCACCATCGCCAGCATGTTGGGCAGCGCAAACCGCAGCAGCGTGGGCAGCAGCGGCGCGCTCAGCAGGGGGTCGTGCAGGCGTGCTGCGGGCTGGGCGGGTGGGGTCGGGGTCAGGGTGGCGGCGGTCACGGTGGTATCCTGCGGCAGGCTTGCCTGCAATTGCAACAATTGCACCTACAAGTTTGACATGGAATCCACCGATCCACAGCCCCAGGGTTGCACCAACTTCAAGCTGCGCCAGTTGCTGCGCAGCGTCTCGCGCCTGTACGACGCCGAGATCGCGCAGGCCGGGCTGAAGGGCACGCAGTACTCGCTGCTGTCGCATGTGCTGGCACTGGGGCCGATCGCGCCGTCGGCGCTGGCTGACCGCATGGGCATGGATGCGTCCACCCTCACCCGCAACCTGCGCCCGCTGATCGACAAGGGCTGGGTGCTGCAGGGCCCGGGCGCCGATGCGCGCAGCCGGCTGGTCACGATCACCCCCGCCGGCACCGCCAAGCAGGCCGAGGCGCGGCAACACTGGAAGCGCGCGCAACAGCAGTTGACCGATCGGCTGGGCGCAGCGCAGGTGCTGCAGCTGCACCAGCTGATGGAACTGGCCCAGCAGCGCCTGCAGGACTTGCCGGTGGCAGAAGCGGCCGACGATTAAGCGGTTGCCGCCAGGGCTGACGCCGTGGCGGCGATCACGCCGCGCTCCGTGATCAAGCCAGTCACCAGGCGCGCTGGCGTCACATCGAAGGCCGGGTTCAGCGCCGGGCTGCCGTCGGGCACCAACTGCACCTCGGTCAGCCCGCCCTGGGCATTGCGGCCGGTGATGTGGGTGACTTCACGCGGGCTGCGGTGCTCGATCGGGATCTGTGCCACACCGTCGTGCACCGTGCGGTCCAGCGTCGACAGCGGCAACGCCACATAGAACGGCACGCCGTTGTCGTGCGCGGCCAGCGCCTTCAGGTAGGTGCCGATCTTGTTGCAGACATCACCCCGCGCCGTCACCCGGTCGGCGCCGACGATCACCACATCCACCTGGCCGTGCTGCATCAGATGGCCGCCGGTGTTGTCGGCCACCACGGTGTGGGCCACGCCCTGCTGGCCCAGCTCCCAGGCGGTGAGGCTGGCGCCCTGGTTGCGCGGGCGGGTTTCGTCCACCCACACATGCACGGCCAGGCCCACCGCCTGCGCGGCATACACCGGCGCCAGCGCCGTGCCCCAGTCCACCGTGGCCAGGGCGCCGGCATTGCAGTGCGTCAGCAGGTTCAGCGGCCGGCCGGGGTGGCGCGCGGCCAGTGCCTGCAGCAGCACCAGGCCGTGCTGGCCAATGGCGGCATTGGTGGCCACGTCTTCATCTGCCAGCGCTGCGGCCAGCTGCCAGGCCGCCACCGGGCGGGCGGCCACCGGCAGCGGCAGCAGGGCCTGCAGCACACGCTGGGTGGCCCAGGCCAGGTTCACCGCCGTGGGCCGGGCGCTGTCGAGCCAGGCCTGCGTGGCGCGCAGGCTGGCGTCATCGGCCGCCAGGCGGCATTGCAGCGCCATGCCATACGCCGCAGCGGCGCCGATCAACGGGGCGCCGCGCACGCACATGTCGGTGATGGCGGTGCGCACCGCTGCCACGCTGGCCAGGCGTTCCACCACCAGCTGGTGCGGCAGCAGGCGCTGGTCGATCACCAGCACGGCGTCGCCTTCGGGCGCCGGCCACAGGCTGCGGCGGTGGGGGCGGGTGTGGGTGTGGGTGGTGGTCACAACACCCGCCCGGCCACGCTGCGCAGGCGCTCAACCACAGCCGGGTCGCGCACCGCCGGGGCGGTGATCACCGCATGGTCGAGCGCATGGCGGCAGGTGCAGGCAGGGCCATGGTCGTCATGGGTGACGGCACCGGCAGCGGCCGCCACCAGGCTGCGGCCGGTGTCGGCATTGCGCAGCAGCACGCCGATGATGGCCTCGACCGTCACGTTGTCGTGCTGCGGGTGCCAGCAGTCGAAGTCGGTCACCATGGCCACGGTGGCATAGCACAGCTCGGCCTCGCGGGCCAGCTTGGCCTCGGGCATGTTGGTCATGCCGATCACGTCGCAGTTCCAGCTGCGGTACAGGCGGCTTTCAGCCAGGGTGCTGAACTGCGGGCCTTCCATGGCCAGGTAGGTGCCGCCGCGCACATGCGGCACGCCCTGGCCGGCCAGCGTGGCCTGCACATGGTCGCCCAGGCGCGGGCACACCGGGTGGGCCATCGACACATGGGCCACGCAGCCGGCGCCGAAGAAGCTTTTGTCGCGCGCAAAGGTGCGGTCGATGAACTGGTCGACGACGACGAAGGTGCCCGGCGGCAGGTCGGCGCGCAGGCCGCCCACGGCGCTGAGCGACAGCACATCGGTGGCGCCCAGCTGCTTCACGGCGGCGATGTTGGCGCGGTAGTTCAGGTCCGACGGCGCCAGCCGGTGACCGCGGCCATGGCGCGGCAGAAAGGCCAGGCGCGCCGGGCCGGCGGGCGTGGCCAGCGTGCCGGTCAGGATCTGGTCGGACGGCGCGCCCCAGGGCGTGTCCACCGTCACCCAGGCGGTGTCGGTCAGGCCCGGCAGTTCATACAGGCCGCTGCCGCCGATGATGGCCAGCAGGCCGTTGCCAGAAGGGTGGTGCATGGTGTGGACTCCGTGGAATGCCGCGGATTCTGCCGCCTGCCGCCGGCAGATCAGGCGCTTGCAGATCAGGCGCTGGCGGGCTGGCGCGCGTCGACACGTGCGGCATGCGCCCGCTGCGCCACCTGCCGCGCCGGCAGGGTCTTCAACCGGTGGTCGCTCCACACCTGGCGCCAGCGGCGTGCGCCGGGCTGGCCGTTCCACAGGCCCAGCATGTGCCGGGTGATGTGGGCCCAGGGCGTGCCGTGGGCCGCCTGCTGGGCGTCGATGTAGGCGAGCATGCGGTCTTCGATGCCCAGCCGCCAGGTGTCATCGACCACCGGCGCCGTGCCGTCGCCCCAGAAGCGCGCGTCCCAGTCGGCCATCACCACCGGCTCATGGTAGGCGGCGCGGCCGACCATCACACCGTCCACGTCGGCCAACTGCTCAGCCACCTGGTCGCTGGTGGTGATGCCGCCGTTGATGGCGATGGTGAGCTGCGGGAAGTCGCGCTTGAGCTGGTGCACCAGGGCATGGCGCAGCGGCGGGATCTCGCGGTTCTCCTTCGGGCTGAGCCCCTGCAGCCAGGCATTGCGGGCGTGCACGATGAACACTGTGCAGCCGGCCTCGGCCACGGTGCCGATGAAGTCACGCACGAAGTCGCTGCGCTCGATGCGGTCGATGCCGATGCGGTGCTTCACCGTCACCGGCAGGTCGTTGCCCAGCACGTCGCGCATGGCGGCCACGCCATCGCGCACCAGTTGCGGCTCGGCCATCAGGCAGGCACCGAAGGCGCCGCGCTGCACCCGTTCACTGGGGCAGCCGCAGTTGATGTTGACCTCGTCGTAGCCCCATTGCCGCGCCAGCCGGGCCGCCTGGGCCAGGTCAGCCGGCTCGCTGCCGCCCACCTGCAGGGCCAGCGGGTGTTCGGCGGGGTTGAAATCCAGGTGGCGCGGCAGGTCGCCATGCAGCAGTGCGCCGGTGGTCACCATCTCGGTGTACAGCCGGGTGTGGCGGGTGATCAGGCGGTGGAAGAACCGGCAGTGCCGGTCGGTCCAGTCCATCATCGGGGCGACCGACAGGCGCCAGGGGCTGTGGTCATGCGGCAAGGCGGCGGGCATCGCGCATTGTCCCCGGTCCGCCTTGGCCGCTGCCGTAGGCCACAGCACCACCCCGGTGGCTGGCTAAACTGCGCCGCATGCCATCCACGCAGCAACCGCCGGGCACGGCTGTCGAACCTGCCGCCGAACACGCTGCGCTGGTGCAACGTGCCGAAGCCGGCGATGCGCAGGCCCGGGGTGCACTGTTCGCCACCCTGTATGCCGAGCTGCACCGTCTGGCCCGGCGCGAGGCCGGGCGTTACGGCGACCTGCCGTCACTGGGCACCACCACCCTGCTGCATGAGGCCTACCTCGACATCGGTGGCCGTGCCGGCCTGCAGTTCCAGGACAAGAACCACTTTCTGGCCTATGCAGCGCGGGCCATGCGCGGCCTGGTGATCGACCATGTGCGCAGCCGCCATGCCATCAAGCGCGGTGGCGGGCTCGACATCACCAGCTTCAGCACCGCCGTGGCCGAGCAATGCGCCGAGCCCGACGGCCTGCAGACCCTGGGCGACGCGCTCGACGCCCTGGCGCAGGACGAGCCGGTGCTGGCGCATCTGGTCGACCTGAAGTTCTTCTGCGGCTTTTCACTGGTCGAGATCGCGGCGATGACCGGGGTCTCCGAGCGCACCGCCCAGCGCCAGTGGGACAAGGCGCGCCTGCTGCTGCGCCATGCATTGACCAGCGGCTGACTTTTTCTTGCAGCGGGTTGGCGGCTTTGGCCGCCGCTTCGCGATTGATCTTGCAGGGGCAGCGTGGGCCGCCCGTCTGCCGAGGAGATCGCCATGCACGTTCAACTGTCCGGGCTGCCTGCCCTGTTGGGGTGTCTGTTTGCGCGTTTGGCGCGGCGCCCGCTCGGGCTGCCTGCCTGTGCACCTGCATGTGCACCTGAATGTGCGACTGCCGATGCGCCTGCAGCCCAATGGCCGGCGCGTTGTGGCACCCGGTTGACGCTGCGCCCCATGCGGCCGCAAGACGCCAGCCTGTTGGGCGAATTGTTCGAGCACGGCTTGTCGCCCGCCGCGCGGCGGCAGCGCTTCCATGCGGCCGTGCGCTGCCTGTCGCCGGTGCAACTGGCCTGGCTGGCCAACGCCGACTTCCGGTGCCATGCGGCCTTCATCGTCACCCGCCAGGCCGGTGGCCTGGAGCATGCAGTGGCCGAAGGCTGCTGGGTGCGCAGTGGCGGCACGGCCGACGCCGAGTTCGCGATGTCGGTGGCCGATGCCTGGCAGCACCAGGGCATCGGCCAACACCTGCTGCACACCCTGGTCTGCACCGCCCGGGCCCAGGGCATCGGCAGCTTGCAGGGCGATGTGCTGGCGGGCAACCTGGCGATGCAGGCGTTGGCCGGCAGTCAGCAGTTCGACTGCAAGCCCCACCCCGATGACGACCACCTGCTGCGCGCCACCCTGGCCCTGGCGCCGCAGCCGGTGCTGTCGGCAGCATGGTTCCATTGACGCCGGGAGCAGGCCATGCGCACGCAAACCAAGCCCGCGACCATCCGCCCCAAGATCACGCTGGTGCTGGGCAGCGGCGGCGTCAAGAGCATCGCCGGGCTGGGCGCCCTGCAGGTGCTGGAAGACCACGGCCTGCCGCCCGATGCGGTGGTGGGCTGCAGCGCCGGTGCGCTGTTCGGCGCCCTGGTCGCGGTTGGCCACAACGCGCAGCAGGCCATGGTGCTGGCGCGCACGCTGTGGTCACGCAACATCACCAGCCAGCGGCGCCTGCGGGCCTGGCTGGAACTGGCACTGCCCCGGCTGGCAGGCTTCGACCAGCGCTTTGCGCTGCGTGACGACCGGCTGATCCGCCAGCAGCTGCAGGCAGCCTTCGGCGACCTGCAGATCCAGAACCTGCGGCTGCCGCTGCAGGTGCAGGCCAGCGACGCCGAGACCGGTGCGTCGGTGGTGCTGCGGCATGGCCCGCTGGCCGAGGCGCTGCGCGCCAGCATTGCCCTGCCGTTCCTGTTTGCCCCACAGTGCATCGGCGGGCGTTGGCTGGTGGATGGCAGCCTGAGCGACCCGCTGCCGCTGGGCCTGGCACCGGCCGACCATGTGCAGGTGGCGGTGGGCTTTCGGGTGCCGTGCCCGCGCTGTGCCAGCTCGGCCTCACGTCTGGCCACCCGATCGACCGCCGCCTTGTCGAACAACCTGCTCGACGCCCGCACCGCAGCGGCCGACACCAGCCGGCTGGTGCTGATGCTGCCCGCGCTGCCGCAGCGCATCGGCCTGTTCGACACCGAGGCCATGCCGGCGCTGATCGAAATCGGCCGGCAAGCCGCACTGGCGGCGTTGCCGCGGCTGCAGGCGCTGCTGGGCACGGGCCCCAGGCTGGCGGCGATGGCTGGATAGCGCGCCCGAACCTGCCGCTGCGCGTCAGGCCCCCGAGGGGGGATGAGAAAAATTGGGAGCGGCGCTGTGTCCGTCGCCGAGATGAGCAGGCCCTGGACGCTGCCGCCTAGACTGAGCGCACCCCCACCGCCCGGCCTGCAATGCTGCCCCCGCACTGGAAGACGCTGCAGCTCCTGCTGGACGAAGCGCTCGACGCTGCACCCGCCGACCGGCCCGCCCTGCTGCAGCGCTGGCGGCTGGAATTCCCAGACCGGATCGACGACCTGCAGCAGTTGCTGCACAGCCTTGCGCAGGCCGAGTCCGACCAGTTCCTGGGCAGTGATGCCGCAGCCGCCGGCCTGTTCGGCCTGCCCCTGGCCGGCCAGCGGCTGGGCGCTTACACCCTGCAAGAACCCATTGGTGAAGGCGGCATGGGCAGCGTGTGGCTGGCCCGCCGGGACGACGGCCGCTTTGAAGGCCTGGCAGCGGTCAAGCTGCTGGCGCAGTCGATGACCGGCGCCGGCCGGGCCGAGCGCTTCCGCCGTGAAGGCCACATCCTGGCGCGGCTGGCGCATCCGCACATCGCCCGGCTGCTCGACGCCGGCGTGTCGCCATCCGGCCAACCGTATCTGGTGCTGGAGCATGTGCAGGGCCAGCACATCGACGCGCACTGTAATACGCTGCAACTGGGCGTTACCGCCCGGGTGCAGCTGTTTCTCACCCTGCTGGATGCGGTGCAGCATGCCCATGCCCACCTGGTGGTGCACCGCGACATCAAGCCGTCGAATGTGATGGTGGATGCCGACGGCCAACTCAAGCTGCTGGACTTCGGCATTGCCAAGCTGCTGGTGACCGATCCGCCCACCGGCGGCGCGTGCGCCGCCCCGCTCACCCAGCAGGCCGGCGCCATGCTGTCGCCCGGCTTTGCAGCACCCGAGCAATTGCAGTCGGGCGAGGTGTCCACCGCCACCGATGTCTATGCCCTGGGGGTGCTGCTGTATCTGCTGCTGAGCGGCCACCACCCCACCACCCGGCCCGGCAGCTCGGCCGCGCAAGCCCTGCAAGACACGCTGCAGCGTGACCCGCCACCGATGTCGCTGGCAGTGCGTGGTGACGATGGCGCAGCAGCTGCCCGCGGCCTGCGTGCCAGCGCGCTGCCACGGGCACTGGCTGGCGACCTGGACACCATCACCGCCAAGGCCCTGCGGCGGCTGCCGGGCGAGCGCTATGCCACCGCTGCCGCCCTGGCCGACGACCTGCGCCGGCACCTGGCGCAACAGCCGGTGCTGGCGCAGCCGCCCAGCGCCGCTTACTTGCTGGGGCGCTTTCTGCAACGCCACCGGCTGCCCGCAGCGGCCACGCTGGCGGGCGTGGTGGTGCTGGCGGCGGCTGGCCAGCAGGCCTGGCAGGCGCAGCAGGCCGCGCGCCTGAGCCAGACGCAGGCTCAGACAGTCGACGGGCTGCTGCAAAGCCTGTTCAACGGCATGGGGCCTGACGTGGCGGCCAACCGCAGCTTCAGCGCGCTGGAACTGCTCGACCGTGGCCAGATCTACCTCGACACCCAGGCTGACCTGAACCCGGCCACCCGCCGTGCCACCCGGTTGCGCATGGCCACACTGTTCCGCGATGTGGGCGCCTATCCGCAGGCGGCGGCAGCCTTCCGTGCCGAGGCGGACGCCGCGCGCCAGGCCGGGCAGCCCGACGCGCTGGCGCTGGCCCTGTGGCAGCAGGCCAATGTGGCGCTGAAAACCCTGGACACCGCCACCGCCGCGCAGTTGCTGGCCACACTGACCCAGGTGCTGGCTGATCACCCCCAGCATGGCCGCGCCAGCGAAGCCCGGCTGGCGCTGTTGCGCGGCGAGCTGGCCCTGGTCAGTCGCCGCAGCGCCGATGCACTGCCTGCACTGGCGCAGGCCGAGGCACTGTTCCACACCCTGCCCGACCTGGAATTTGCCGCCCGCGCCGCCCAGGGCCAGGGCACCGCCGCTCGCCAGGCTGGTGACCTGGCGGCTGCACGCCAGCACCTGCAGCGCAGCGTCGACCTGCAGGCGCGCCGGGGCGACAGCGCGGTGGTCGACCGAGTCACCGCCGCGCTGGACCTGGCCAGCCTGCAGAACACCGCCGGCGCGCATGCCGCTGCCGTGGACCTGCTCACGCCCTTGCATGCCGACCTGCAGGCACGCCTGGGGCCGCAGCATCCGCACACCGCAAGCGCTGTGGCAGAACTGGCTCTGGCTGAGCTGCGCCAGGGGCATTGGCAGGCGCTGGACCACTGGCTGGCGGCATTGCGCGCCCCGGCAGACGCCGCGGATGGCTGGCGCGCCGACCATGCCGCCGTGTTGGCGGCCATGGCCCAGGCCTACCAGGGTCAGGCGGCGGCTGCAGAGCCGGCACTGCGCCAGCTGCTGGCCGCGCTGTTGCGTGATGAAGGCGGCATCACCGCCGCCACCGAGCCGGTGCGGCGCCTGCATGCCGAAGCCCTGCTGCGCCAGGGCCGGCTGCGCGAAGCCGAGGCCACACTGCGCACCACGCAAACCAACCAGCTCGGCCTGGGCCAGGCCGACCACCCCAGTGTGGCGGCCACACAGGTGCTGCTGGGCGTGGCCCTGGCCCGCCAGGGGGATGTGCCGGCGGCGTATCACCTGTGGGCCGAGGCCGCAACCGTGCTGGCCCGGGCACTGGGGCCCGACCATCCCCAGGCAGTGGCAGCGGCCTGCTATGCCGCCTTGGCCGCCCAGCCCGGTAGCCCGCAGGCCGGCAACCGCCCGGCCCTGGCGGCACAACTGCAGCAGATCCTGGGCTGGCAGGACGGCGCAGCCGACCTGGCCGCCGCGCTGCGCAGCCAGGGCCCGCCCACTGACTGGCGGCACCTGCCGGTGGTGCTGTGAAAAGAATGTCAAGGCCCGTGTCGGGTTTGAGACATTGATCTCGATTTCATCCACACGGGCCCGGCTGCTGTCAGGCCTTGCAACCACCCACAGCCAGGAGATCTGCCATGTCAGCCCACCCCCACAGCACCAGCCGTTCCCTCGTCACCGCAGCCTTGCTGGCCGCCAGCCTGCTGCCTGTGATGGCACAGAAAACCGGCGGGCTGGGCGCTTTGGTCTACAACGACTACTTTGGCCCGGTCGAGCCGCCGCCCAACGACTGCAATTTCTTCGAGGTCCATATTCCCGATGGCGCCCCGCGGGTGCGCCCGGTGCTGCAGAGACTCAACCCGCTGATCACCAGCACCCAGGCACAAGTGGTGGCGGGCGCCGTGTTGCCCCGGGGCTACAGGCAAGTGGCCTACAGCTACAGCTTCAATCGGCTGCGGCTGGTGTTTCCACCGATCTACGGCGGGCTGTTTCTGGTGAGCAGCGTGCGCACTGTCGTGCATGCCGGGCCGACCAGCGCCTACCCGGTGGCGTCTGACCGCACAGTGACCGGCGTGGACAGCGTCAGTTTCGCCAACAGCGTGGCCCAGCGCCTGACCAGCGGCACCGGCGCTTCGGCTATCAACAACACCTGGCTGGTGCGCAACATCACCACCGGGCGGTGGCGCTCAGAGCCCTACATGCCGCTGACCTATGCCCAGGTCAGCATGGCCTGCATGATGACGGTCAAGCCCGCGGCCACGCCTGTCTTGCAGTAGACCGGTACCCAGCCGGCGTGCAGCCGTCGCTCAGCCCGGATCGGCCGCCGGCTTGTACCAGCGCGGAAAGAACTTCGCCACCTGCGGGCTGCTGGCCTTCAGCGCATGGCAGCCGTCGATGCTGAACGGTTTTTGATCCGGGTCTTGCTTCATCGCGCTCCACAAGGCCTGCATCGCGGCGCTGCCCATGGCGCCGGCCAGCTCGTTCATGTGGGTGCAGCCTGCGGTGCGGCCGAACAGCCGGCGGATGGCATCCTTGTAGCCGCGCGCCACCTGCACGCCCACCAGTTGCTTGTAGTCGGGGGCGATGGCGCCGCAGGTGCTGCCATAGGGCCCGGCGTCGGTGACGGCCTGCACCGCCACGATGGTGGCCGTGCTGTCCAAAGTCAGCCGCAGCCACATGTCGTGCATCGCCTGACCGCCGGCCAAGGTACCGCCGGCACACGGCACCGGGGACGGCCAGACATCGGTCAAATGGCCCTCCAGGTCCCACAAGCCGTCGCTGCGGGCGTAGGCCTGGATGGTGATGCTGCGGCAATGGGCCGCTTCTCGTTGGCAATCAGGCGTGGGCAGGGGCATGGAGACAGGCCAGGATCAGTTGGATGCGGAATTGCGCGCAGACGCGGCAGACGCGGCGGACGCGGCAGACGGGCCGGAGCCTACACCGGCCCGGCGCATGCGGCTGCCCGTGGCGGACGCCCGTCGTTGCACCGGCTGCGGCCTGCGCTGCCCGTTCGACGCGATCCGTATGCAGCGCCCAGGGGCGGCTTGATGCGCCTCAGGCTGCAGCCGGCGGGCGGTCAAAGTCGCCGGCGTCGTGGCGCTCGGCCAGTTGCTCGGCCGCATCGCCCCACACCCGGTTGACGCGCCGGCCGCGCTGCACTGCCGGGCGGGCGGCGATCGCCGCCGTCCAGCGCTGCACATGGGTGTAGCTCTGCACCTGCAGAAACTCGCCGGCGTTGTACAGCAGGCCCTGGGCCAATGCGCCGTACCAGGACCACACGGCGATGTCGGCGATGGTGTAGCTGTCACCGGCCAGAAATGCGCTCTCGGCCAGGCGGCGGTCCAGCACGTCCAGCTGGCGCTTGACCTCCATCGCGAAGCGGTCGATGGGGTATTCCATCTTGGTCGGTGCATAGGCATAGAAATGGCCGAAGCCGCCGCCCAGGTAGGGCGCGCTGCCCATCTGCCAGAACAGCCAGGCCAGGCATTCGGCCCGCGCTGGCTGGGTGGTGGGCAGCAAGGCGCCGAACTTCTCGGCCAGGTGCAGCAGGATGGCGCCGGATTCGAACACCCGGATCGGCTGCGCGCCGCTGTGGTCGACCAGCACCGGGATCTTGCTGTTGGGGTTGGCAGCCACGAAACCGCTGCCGAACTGGTGGCCCTCGTTGATGCGGATCAGCCAGGCGTCGTACTCGGCGCCGGTGTGGCCCAAGGCCAGCAGCTCCTCGAGCATCACCGTCACCTTCACGCCGTTGGGCGTGGCCAGGGAATACAGCTGCAGCGGATGCTTGCCGACCGGCAGCTCTTTGTCGTGCGTGGGCCCGGCAACGGGCCGGTTGATGTTGGCGAACTGGCCACCGTTGGCCTTGTTCCAGGCCCAGACCTTGGGCGGGGTGTAGTCGGTTGCATCGGTCATGAAGAGCTCCATCGTTGTGCGGCCACTGTACGGGACCGGGCGCCAACCCCGTGCATCAGGGCTGCTCGGCCGCGTCGAAGTCCAGTTCCACCCGTGCGCCATTGGGGCAGTGGCAGAACAGCTGCCACAGGCCGCCGCCAGGCAGCGGGCGCAGGTCATAGGGCACGCCCGCCGCATCCAGGCGGCGCTTCACGCCGGCCAGGTCGGTGGCGGTGAAGGCCATGTGGTCGATCACGCCGGTGCGGGGCGTCGGCAACGGCCGGCCGAAGACGATATGCAGCACCGCCTGGCCGCCGCCGGGCGCATACAGCCAGGCGCCGGGGAAGTCGAAGGGCGGCCTGGGCCCGTCCACCAGGCCCAGCAGGCCGCAGTAGAAGCCCAGCGAGGCATCGCGGTCGTCGGCCGTGATGGTGAAGTGGTTCATGCCGTGGATCATCGTGGGCCTCGGGGTGGCGGGTCGGGTCGCTGATTCTGCCGCTGCGCTGTCGGCCAGGTGACGGCAGGTGGCACGCCGGGGCCTACGATCAGCGCTTTCAAGGAGCCGCCCATGACACCCGACGACCGCGCCGCCATCGAGCAGACCATCCAGACCTACTTCGACGGCCTGTACGAAGGCAATTCCGACAAGCTGGCCAGTGTGTTCCATCCGGGCAGCGCCCTCACCTTCGACAACGCCGGCGCCGTGCTGGTCTGGCCGCTGGCCGACTGGCTGAAGGCGGTGCGCGAGCGGCCGTCGCCCCAAGCCAAGGGCCTGGCGCGCGACGACGCCATCCTGCTCATCGACCAGAGCGGCCCCACCACGGCCCTGGTGAAGGTGAAATGCCAGATCCCGCCGCGTTACTTCACCGACTACCTCAACCTGCTGAAGATCGGCGGCACCTGGCGGGTGGCGCAGAAGGTGTTTGCCACCGAGACGCGGGGCGCCTGATGCACCTGCCCAACCCGCTCTACCAGGGCTGCAACGTCGGTGACCTGGTCATCAGCGCCATCACCCGCGGGTGCGAGCGGGTGGCCTTCATCAGCGACGACACCCGCTGGACCTACCGCGAACTGGGCGCCAAGGTCAGCCAGGTGGTGCAGGTGCTGGCCGCGCGGGGCCTGCGGCGCGGCGACGCCGTGGCCACGCTGTCGGCCAACCGGCCCGAGGCCTTTTTGATCACCGCCGCCGCCTACCTGATGGGCCTGCGCCTGACCTGGATGAACCCCACGTCATCGGAAGACGACCATGCCTACATCCTGGAAGACTCGGGGGTGACCACGCTGTTCTTCGACCCGCGCAGCTTTGCCGACCGCACCCGGGTGCTGCAGCAGCGTGTGCCCGGCGTGCAGCGGCTGATGCGGTTCGGAGACGGCTTCGGCCCCAGTGACGGCCTGGGCGACGACCTGCTGGCCGCCGCCGCGACCCACACCCCCGGCCCGCTGGTGGCGCAGGCCGAGCCCGACGATGTGTGCGTGCTGATCTACACCGGCGGCACCACCGGCCGGCCCAAGGGCGTGGCCCACACCCACCGGGTGCATGTCACGATGATCATGACCGAGATGGCCGACTGGGACTGGCCGCGCGAGATCCGCTTCCTGGCGCTGACGCCGATCACCCATGCCTCGGGCGCGATGATCATGCCGGTGCTGCTCAAGAGCGGCACCTACGCCATGACACAGGGCTTCACGCCCGAGAAGTTCATCCGCCTGGTCGAGCAGCACCGCATCACCGCCACCTTCCTGGTGCCGACGATGATCTACGTGCTGCTCGACAGCCCGGCGCGCGCCGGTGCCGACCTGTCGAGCCTGCAGCTGATCATCTACGGCGCATCGCCGATGTCGCCGGCCCGGCTGACCGAGGGCATCCGCACCCTGGGGCCGGTGTTCATGCAGCTGTATGCACAGAGCGAGGCCCCCAACACCGTGACCGTGCTGCACCAGCATGAGCACGACCCCATCAACCACCCCGAGCGCCTGGCCAGCTGCGGCACGCCTTGCGTGGGCACCCAGGTGCGCCTGCTCGACGACGACGGCCAGGAGGTGGCGCCCGGCGAAGTGGGTGAGATCTGCGTGCGCGGCCCGCTGGTGATGCAGGGTTACTGGAACAAGCCGGAAGAAACCGCCAAGGCCCTGCGCCACGGCTGGCTCTACACCGGCGACATGGCCCGGCGTGATGCCGACGGCTTTTTGTACATCGTCGACCGCAGCAAGGACATGATCATCAGCGGCGGCTTCAACGTGTACCCACGCGAAGTGGAAGACGCACTCAGCCAGCACCCGGCCGTGGCGTCGGCCGCCGTGGTGGGCGTGCCCGACGCGAAGTGGGGCGAAGCGGTGCGCGCCCTGGTGGTGCTGCGCCCGGGCGCTGCGGTGCATGCCGAAGAGCTGATCGCCCTGGTCCGGGAGAAGAAGGGCGCGGTCTACGCACCCAAGGGCATCGACTTCGTCGACGCCCTGCCGGTGACCGGCCTTGGCAAGCTCGACAAGAAGGCCATTCGGGCGCGCTTCTGGCAAGGACAGGACCGCGCCGTACATTGATGGACATGTTGAAGCGCCGCCAGTTCGTCACCGCCTCGCTCACCCTGCCCGCGCTGCTGCACAGCGCCGTGGCTGCCCCGCAGGACATGCTGCGTGAAGGCGGCCTGGTGCTGGCCCTGCGCCATGCACTGGCACCTGGCACCTTCGACCCGCCGCAGTTCAAGCTGGGCGACTGCAGCACCCAGCGCAACCTCAGCGACGACGGGCGGCAGCAGGCGCGGCAGATCGGTGCCTGGTTCCAGGCGCGCGACCTGAAGCCGGCGCGGGTGCGCAGCAGCCCGTGGTGCCGCTGTGTCGACACGGCGACGCTGGCCTTCGGCGCGCACGAAACCTGGGCCCCGTTGGGCTCGCCACGCGGCGCCACCGAAGGCACCAATGCCCAAAGCCTGGATGCCCTGCGGGCCGCCGTCCGCGCCGCCAGCGCGCAGCGCGGCCGCTTCGAGGTGTGGGTGACGCACATGTTCGTGCTGTCCGACCTGGTCGGCCAGGGCACGAGCTCGGGCGAGGGCCTGCTGCTGCGGGCCGGCACCGATGGGCTGCCGCAGGTGCTGGGTCGCTGGACGGCTGGCTGAGCCGGCAGTTTCTGCAGCCTGGGCACCACCCGGCAGTTGGTGACACCCTGGCTTGGCAGACCAGGCAGGGCCGCCCCGCGCCGGCGCCTCAGTCCTGGGCGATCTTGCGTTCCCTCACGATCACCTCGTAGCGCTTGCGGTCCGCCAGGATCACCTGGCCGAACTGCGCCGGGCTCAGCACATGCGGTTCGGCGCCCAGCGCGCGGATGGCGGTCACCACATCGGGCTGGGCCAGCGCGCGGTTGATCTCGGTGTTCATGCGGCCGATGACGTCAGCCGGCGTGCCCGCCGGGGCCCAGAAGCCGTGCGTGGTGCCGGCGTCGAACCCCTTGAGGCCCAGCTCGTCGAGGGTCGGCGTCTCCGGGAACAGCCCGGAGCGCTTGGCGCTGCCCACGGCAATCAGGCGCAGCTTGCCCGACTTGATGTGCGGGAAGGCGACGCCCGGGTCGAAGGCGTAATCGACCCGGCCGCCCAGCAAGTCCTGCAGCACGGCGCCAGAGCCCCGGTACGGGATGTGCACGGTGAAGATGCCGGCCTGCGACTTCATCATCTCGCCGGCAATGTGGGGCGAGGTGCCATTGCCCGGGCTGCCGTAGCTCAGCTTGCCGGGGTTGGCCTTGGTGTAGCGGACGAAGTCGGCGTAGTTGTTGATGGGCAGGTCACTGCGCACCACCAGGAACAACTCCAGCCGGGCGCCGCCGGCCACGGGCACCAGGTCCTTGTTCGGATCGAACGGCAATTTGTTGTTGAGCAGCGGCACGATGGCCAAGGCGCTGCCCGACGACAGCAGGAAGTTGTAGCCGTCGGGCGGCGACTTGGCCGCAGCGTCGGCACCGACGATGCCGCCCGCGCCCGACCGGTTGTCGATGTTGATGGTTTGGCCCAGCGCCTCCGTCAGGGGCTTGGCGACCGCACGGGCCACGATGTCGGGCGAGCCGCCGGCCGGGAAGTTGACGAACATGCGGATCGGCTTGTTCGGCCAGGCTGCGGTCTGGGCCTGGGCGGGCGCGACGAGCAGGCCTGCGCCGGTGGCCAGGGCCGCCAATGCCATCGAGGAACGGATGAATTTTTGTCGATTCACGGAAACAACTCCTGCAGAGCGAAGGTCGGTGGGCAGATCGGCCTGACGCACCCCAACGCAGGGGGCGACGAATCGGCGCACTGTTGGAGGCCGGCCAGGCAAAACCTCAGATTAGGGCTTGCCGCCGGTCAAGAGTTCCGCTGCTGGGCTGCGCAGGCCTGCTCAGCCCGCTGGCAACACCTGGAAGTGGTGGCTGCCATCGCGCGCGAGCTGGTCGACCAGGCCGAACTCCCAGTCCAGATAGCCCTGCATCGCGGCACGCGGCGCGTCGGTGCCCTCGTAGGGCCGGCGGTAGCGGTCAATGCGCAGGCTCAACAGGTTGGCCTCGCCAGGTTCCAGCGGCCCGCCGGCGGCCACCCAGGCAGCGGTGCCACCGGCCAGCGCATGCGCCGGGCGGCCGGTGGCGCGCTGGAAGTCGGCTGCCGCCAGCCGGGCAAGCCGGCCGTCGCCACAGGTGAACACCACCTGGTCGACCACCGGCAGCTCGGGCGCGATGGTGCGCAGGTCGGTGCGCAGCAGCCAATGCGCGCCGGGCACATGGCCTTTGACATGGGCGGCACTGGTGCCCACGTCCAGCACCAGGGTGCGGCCGGCGTCGCGCCAGGCGGCCAACGCGGGGGCATCGACCTGCGGCACATCGGGCAGCGGCGCATGCGGCGGCTGCCAGGCGCCGGTGGCGGTGTGCTGCGCAGGAGTGTTGTCGCCGGGTTGGTCGGCAAGCCAGCCCACCTGCCAGCCCATCTGCGCCAGCCAGTGGGCTGTCATTGCGGCGCGCACGCCATCGCTGTGCGGCCCGCCGTCGGCCAGGGCGATGCGGGCGCCACGCACGGCGGCGCAGACGTCGGTCTCCTGCACCAGCTGGCCGCCGGGCGCGCTGCCGAAACCGGGCAGGTGGCCGGCGGCGTATTCCTCGGGCGTTCGCACATCCCAGCAGTACAGCGTGCGGCTGGTGTCGGCTTGCCAGGCGGCCAGGCTGTCGGCGGTCAGCCGCAGCGCGCCAGCACGGTCGGCCAAGGCCTGGGCTGCCTGGCGCGCGGCAGCCAGATTGGCCGGGCTCACCGGGCCGAACCGGCGCTGGGCGCCATGGTCCAGCACCTGGCCGGCCAGCAGCCAGCCGATGGTGCCATTGCGCAGCGCCGCCACCGGGTTGGGGATGCCGGCGTTCACCAGGCTCTGGGTGCCGATGATGCTGCGGGTGCGGCCGGCGCAGTTCACGATCACCCGGGTGTTGGGGTTGGGCGCCAGATCGCGCACCCGCAGCGCCAGCTCGGCACCCGGCACGCTGGTGCCGCCGGGGATGCTCATGGTGTGGAACTCGTCGAAACGGCGGGCATCCAGCACCACCACGTCGGCCTTGGCGTCGATCAGGGCCTGCACCTCCTCGGCCGGCAGGCTGGGGGTGTGGCGCACATGCTCGACCAGTTCACCAAAGCTCTTGCTGGGCACATTGACATCGCGGAACAGCTCGCCACCGGCATCACGCCAGCCGGCCAGGCCGCCGGCCAGCAGGTGCACCCCGGTGTAGCCCAGGGCCTGCAGCGCGCGTGCGGCGGGGGCGGCCAGGCCTTCGCCGTTGTCGTAGACGGCGATGGTGACGTCGCGCCGCGGCAGTCGCCAGGGCGCGTCCAGCGCGATGCGGCCGGCGCCCAGCTGCACCGCCCACAGCGGGTGGGCCTGGGCGAACGGGTCTTCCTCGCGCACGTCGATCAGGGCGATTTCCTGGCGGTCCAGCAGCAGCTGGCGCACCTGGGCCGGTGTCAGGCTGGGCAGATCGGCGGACAAGGCATCGGACATCACACGGCCTCTTTCGAACGGTCCCACAGGTTCGGCAGCATGTCGTTGCTGTAGCCCGAGATGAAGGGCTTGCGCGTGCCATCGGCCGCATACACCCAGCGCTGCACCGCGCCGATGTTGGCGCCATAGACATGGATGCTGACCGACACCTGGCCCGGCGCGGCATTGCGCACCAGGTGGATGTCACCCAGCGTGGGCGACACCGCCTCCACCTGGCCGGGCCGCAGCAGCGTGGCGGCACCCTGCGCCACCATGGCGCCGGTGGCGTCAGGGCCGTAGGGCTGGGATTCTTCCTGCCCGCGCAGCATGCCGATCAGGCCCCACACGGTGTGGTCGTGCACCGGCGTCTGCTGGCCCGGGCCCCAGACGAAGCTGACGACCGAGAAGCGCTCCAGCGCGTCGGCGTGCAGCAGGTACTGGCGGTAGAACTGCGGGTGCGGCTGGGCCAGGGCATCGGGCAGCCAGTCGTCACGTGCCACCAGCGTGGCCAGGTGGCCGCGCACGGTGGCCAGCAGTTCGGCCTCGGGCGGGTTCGGCGTGACAGCCTTGGTGACAGCCTGCACAAAATCGCGCAGCGGCCGGGGGTTGGGCATCGGGTTCAAGCGGGGCTCCTGCAAGGGTGCGGGCGCCACGGCGCCGCGGCCCGGATTGTGGGCCGGCCGGGGTGGCTAGACTTGTCCCATGAACGACGCCACGCTGGACCCTACCGAACCCATCCACCAACCCCGCCTGTGGCGTGACAACGGCTGGACAGCCCGGGTGATCAAGAACGAGGACGACGAAGGCTGGGCCGTGGCCATGGTGAAGGACGGCGAGCCCGAGCCAGCCCTGATCGGCCCCTGGACCATGGGCCGCGACAAGAAGAACCCCAAGCCGCTGGACACCAATGCCTTCAACACCCTGGTGAAGACCGCCAGTGAGGTGGTGCGCCGGCATGAGCAGCACCTGCAGGCCACGCTGCACCGGGAGATTGCCATCAGCTGCCAGGCCGGGCGCATCACCGTGGCGCTGGACATCGTGCCCGACGACGACGACCCGCATGCGCTGCTGCGCGCCACCAGCGAGGGCGGCGACGCCCTGGCCGAGGTGAAGGTGTCGGCCGGCTTCAAGCTCAACCGCGCCAGCGCCACCGCCTGGGCCGATGGCGGCTTCGGCCGGCCTTGACCCTAACGGGCACCCGCTGCGCTGCGCCAGCCCTGCGCCGGCCGCCTGTTGCAGCTGGACAAATCGGCTGACAACCGGTGGCTGCACACTGGCGCGGCGGCCGGGCGCAAGGCAGACTGCGGGGCGTCGAATTTCTTTGACAAGGAAAGCAAACAATGACCTGGCTGAACGACTCCATCATGCGCCGGCGCGGCCTGGCGCAGGGCCGCACGCCCACGCTGCACCACCTGACCGAGGCGATGCAGGGCAAGTTCCACTACACCATCGGCCCCTACTCCGACCCGGTGCTGCAGGTGCAGCCGGGCGACCGCATCGTGGTCGACACCCGCGATGCCTTCGAAGGCAAGGTCAAGACCGAACAAGACCTGCCGTCGAAGGTGCTGACCATGCCCTTTGTCAACCCGCAGAACGGCCCGATCATGGTGGCCGGCGCCGAAAAGGGTGACGTGCTGGCGGTCTACATCGAGAGCATGGCCCCGCGCGGGCCCAACCCGCGTGGCACCTGCGCGATGATTCCGCAGTTCGGCGCCCTCAGCGGCACCAGCCTGACCGCGCTGCTGGCCGATGACCTGCCCGAGATCGTGCGCAAGATCGACGTGGACGAGAACGGCGTGTACTGGAGCAAGCGCGTCACCCTGCCTTACCGGCCGCACATCGGCACGCTGAGCTGCAGCCCCGAGATCGACAGCATCAACACCCTGACGCCCGACAACCACGGCGGCAACATGGACCTGCCCGACATGGGCCCGGGCAGCATCACCTACCTGCCGGTGCGCACGGCCGGCGCACGGCTGTTCATCGGCGACGCCCATGCCTGCCAGGGCGACGGCGAGGTGTGCGGCACGGCGGTCGAGTTCCAGAGCACCACCACCATCGTGGTCGACGTGATCAAGGGCTGGCAGCTGGAATGGCCGCGCCTGGAAACCGAGACCCGGCTGATGTGCATCGGCAGCGCCCGGCCGCTGGAAGACGCCACCCGCATCGCCTACAAGGAACTGGTGCTGTGGATGGAGGCCGAGTTCGGCTACGACCGCTGGGACGCCTACATGATGCTGAGCCAGTGCGGGCAGGTGCGCCTGGGCAACTTCGTCGACCCGAAATACACGGTGGGCGCGGCCATCGACAAAAAATACCTGGCGCCTGCGGC
>JARXAJ010000285.1 GCA_029865965.1 Aquabacterium sp. | reverse complement strand
CGGCGGCATGGGCGGCATGGGTGGCATGGGCGGCATGGACATGTAAGGTCCACGGGGGCGGCCTGGCTGCCCCCGCCGCAGCTTGCTGCACTTTCTGCATGTGCACGGGCCACCTTCGGGTGGCCCTTTTTTTTGGTGCGGCAGCCTGCAGACTGGGGCTGCCAGGCGGCGCTTTTCCAGGCTTTGCGCCGGCGCGTGCCAGCACCCGCCATTGATAATCGGCCAATGCGCAACCGACCCTCGCTGCAGGATTTCATCGACGACGAACTGCTGCGCGTACCGATGACCCTGGACCTGGTGGTCGACGCGGTGCACCACCGCTGGCGCGAGCGCCTGCCCACGCAGGGGCGCGGCACCGGCATCGACCCGGCGCGGGTGCTGCAGCAGCACCGCAACGAGCTCACTGCCCGCGCCGTGGCCGTGTTGCGCAAGAGCGCCCACGACGAGCTGCGCCTGCTGCAGGCCGGCAACACACCCCAGGCGCAAGCCACCGAGCAGCGCAGCGCCCGTGCGGCGCCATTGGCGGCCGTGCCGTCGCTGACCCTGATCGATGAAGACGATGTGGCCGTCGACATCGAGATCGCCCGCTGCACCCAGGCTGTCAAGCTGCAGGCCGAGGTGGTGCTGCGCGAGCTGCAGACCTACACATCGGGACTGATCAACGACGCCAACGTGGCGCGCGACACCAACCCGTTCCGGCCCGAGCGCATGGTGCGTGCGCTGTGGGACGGCGTGCAGATGCTGCCGATGGCCCGCCCGCTGATGGCCGCCTTCCTGCAGGATGCCGCCCAGCCACTGGCCACCATCCTGCAGCGGGCCTACGGAGCCGCTTGCCGCCGGCTGGAAGAACAGGGCGTGGAGCCGGCCAGCTACCGCACCATCGTCGTCAGCGGCAGCACGGTCTGGGGCCAGACCACCTCACGCCACAAGGTGCCCACCGATCTGCACACGCTGCGCAGCAGCATGCCCGTGCCCGGTTCCATACCCATACCCATACCCGGGCCCATGCCGATTTCAGCTGCACCTGCGCCCGTGCCGGGCCATCTGGCGGTTGCAGGCACCCAGGCTGCGGCCGGCGCGGCGCGGGCCGCCCAGGGCGGGCCCGACCCGCAGCTGATCGAGCTGCTGGCGCGGCTGTTCGAGGCGATCCAGGGCGACCTGCAACTGCCGCCCGACACCGTGTCGCTGATGCAGCGCCTGCAGCCCACTGCTTTGCGCGTGGCGCTGCGCGACCCGTCGCTGCTCGACCGCTATGACCACGCGCTGTGGCGCTTCATGGACCAGCTGGCGCACGACATCGCGCTGTGCGCGCCTGCCCAACGGGCGCGCCTGCTGGGCCTGGGGCGCAACCTGATCGACCACCTGGCCCAGACCGAGCCCAGGGACAGCCATGGCTTCGCCTGGGCGCTGGAGCGCCTGCTGGCAGCCCAGCGCCATGCGCTGAACCAGGCCATCACGGCGGCACAGCCCACCATCGACAAGCTCGAACGCATCGCTGCCGACCAGGCATCGGCCACCACCGGATCGATGCCGCTGGACATCGCCACGCTCGACACCGTGCCAGCGGCGCTGATGGCCGAACCCCCGGCGTCCCCCGGCGCGCCGTCGCACACCGGCTTGCCGCCCGGCGCCACGCTGCGGGCCTACCTGCAGGGTGAGCGGCGCACGCTGGTGTCGCTGTGGCAAGACCGCCAGCACGACCTGACACTGCTGCGCGAGCCGGCCACCGAGCAGCTGTTCCCGGTGCACCAGCGCGCCATGGCGCGGCTGCAGAGCGAAGGCCTGGCCCACACCTTCAAGGTGCGCTCACTGGTGCGGCGCTCGGCCGAGAAGGTGATGCGCGGGCTCTAGGGCGTGGCTGCTCTGGTCGGCAGCAGGCCGCGCAAGTGACCGATCACCCAGTCGGGCTGTTCATGCACGATCCAGTGGCTGGCGTCGGGGTGGCGGTGGATCTTCACGCCGGGCACCCAGGGGTCCAGGTTGTCGATCAGACCCGGGCGCAAGGCCTGGTCGGCCATGCCCCACAGCACCGTGGTGGGCACCCGCACGTTGACCACCGAATCGGGCAGCACCACGGCGGCCAGCGCCGGGTCGTCGGCCCCCAGTGCCGGGTCTGGCGGGCGCAGAGGCGACGCGCGGTACCAGTTGAGCGCGCCGTCCAGCCCGCGTGACCACACGTCGCGGTATTGGGCGCGCACCGCCGGTGTCAGCCAGCCATTGCCAGCCGGGCTGCCCAGGCGGTCGAGCTTGGCGAACAGTGCGGCAAAGTCGTCAGCCGCCAGGCGCTGGGCAGCGTCGGGCTGAATCAGCATGTTCATGTAGAGGCTGGCCTCGCGCTGCTCGGCACTGGTGCGCAACTCGCGCAGCATGGCGCCCGGGTGCGGCGAGTTGATGATCACCAGCTGGCGCACCCGCTGCGGCAGCAGCGCCGCCAGGTTCCAGGCCACGCCGCCGCCCCAGTCGTGGGCCACCAGCAGGTCGATGGGCGCACCGGCGCCGGCCTCCACGTCCATCAGCGCCGCGATGTCGGCCACCAGATGCTTGGCGCGGTAGGCGCTGACCTCGGCCGGCGCGCTGCTGCCGGCGTAGCCGCGCTGGTTGGGTGCCACGCAGCGCAGGCCAGGGTCGGCTGCCGTCAGCGCCAGCAGCACGTCGTCCCAGGCAAATGCGGCCTCGGGGAAGCCATGCAGGAAGACGGCGCGCCGTGGCGCATGCACCGGGCCAGCGGCGCGACAGGCCAGCGTGATGCCGGTGGGCAGGGCTTGGTCGAAGAGCGTGATCGGCATGCGCCGCAGTGTGCGGCGCGGCACGGCGCGGCCAGCGTCAAGCCGGCGACAGCGGCGGCGCTTCGGCGTCGGGCTCGGCGTGGGCAGCGGCCTCGGTGTCGCCGTCAACAGCCACCACGTGGACGGCAGTGGCCTGCCATTGCCGCAACACCAGCGCGGCGTCACCCAGGCCCTGGCGCGACAGGGCCGAGAACAGCACCAGGCTGATGTCGGTGGTGTCGGTGGCCAGCTCGCCCAGCACCTTTTGTGCCGTGGCCAGTGACTTGGCAGCCTCGTTGCGGCTGAGCTTGTCGGCCTTGGTCAGCAGCACCAGCAGCTTCACCTCGCCGGTGCCCACCCGCTGCGACACGAAATCGAGCAGCTGCTTGTCGAGCGGCGTGAAGCCGTGGCGGCTGTCGACCATCATCACGATGCCGGCCAGCGCATGCCGGTGCGCCAGGTAGTCGGCCATCACCTGCTGCCAGCGCAGCTTGGCGCCGCGTGCCACGGCCGCATAACCGTAGCCGGGCAGGTCGGCCCAGCGGGCATCGGGCGCATCGGCCGGGCCCAGCTCGAACAGGTTGATGTGCTGGGTGCGCCCGGGCGTCTTGGACGCGAACGCCAGGCGCCGGTGCTGCGCCAGCGTGTTGATGGCGGTGGACTTGCCGGCATTGCTGCGGCCGACGAAGGCCACCTCGGGCAAGCCAGGCGGCGGCAACTGGTTCAGCAGGCTGGCGGTGGTGAGGAAACGGGCGCTCTGGGTCCAGGACAAGGCCTCGCGCATGGCCGGATCTGTCTTGGTGTCGGCTCCGGATCTCCGGGCGTCAGCATTGGGGTTCATGGAGCATTGTAAAATCGATGGGTTTATCCCATTCAAGGTCCCTCGACATGAAGTCGCTGCTCGTGAAGTCGCTGCCCGCGCTGGCCGCCCATGCTGCCACCGCAGCATCTGCCGTGCTGCTCAGCGCGGTGTTTGCCCTGCCCGCTGTTGCCGCTGGCGCACCGGCGGCGCCCAAGCCCGACCTGGCCAAGGGCCAGGAGAAGGCTGCCACCTGTATGGCCTGCCACACTGCCGACGGCACACGGGGCCTGCCGGCCAACCCGATCCTGAAGGCCCAGCACACCGAATACCTCGTCAAGCAGCTCACCGAGTTCAAGTCGGGCAAGCGGGCCAACGCCATCATGATGGGCATGGCCGCCACCCTGACACCCGAGGACATGTTCAACGTCGCCGCTTTCTACAACAGCAAGCCACCGGTTCCGGGCGCCGCCCGCAACAAGGACACCGTGGCCCTGGGCGAGAAGATCTACCGCGGCGGCATTGCCGCCAAGCAGGTGCCCGCCTGCGCTGGCTGCCATGCGCCGTCCGGCGCCGGCCTGCCGGCGCAAAACACCCGCCTCGGTGGGCAGCATGCGGAGTACACCGAGTCCCAGCTGGTGGCCTTCCGCTCGGGCGCCCGCGCCAATTCGGCCCAGATGATGGCCATCTCCGCCCGCCTGAGCGACGCCGAGATCAAGGCCGTCAGCGACTACGTCGCTGGCCTGCGCTGACGCCAACCGGCTGGGCGGTCACCCGCCCGCCGTGCCACTGTCCAGCCTGCTGGCACGATCAACAAGGGCCGGTCGCTGACCGGCCCTTTTCCATGGGCGGGCCCTGGCACAGCCCGGGCGCCTGTGGGACAACGCTGTTGCCCATGGCAGCATGCGGGTTGCGGCGCGGCGCGTAAGGTCCATGCTGTGCCGGCGACCCATCCGGCAGCCACCTGGAGATTCCCGATGCACTTGCGCCCCGACCGTGGCTTCGACCACGCCGTACCGTCCGAGATCACCCCGCGTGCCGCCTATGAAGGCCGGCGCGACTGGCTGCGCCGCCTGTCGGCCGGTGCAGTGGGCGCCGGCCTGGCCGGCTGGGCGGGCCGCGACGCCCTGGCCCAGGCCGCTGCCAAGGCTGCATCGCTGCCCGGCGGCAAAAGCGCAGTGGCGGGCGCCAATGTGATGGACGCCATCACGCCCAAGGCACTGTCGACCACCTACAACAACTTCTATGAATTCGGCACCGACAAGGCCGACCCGGCGCGCAACGCCCACACCCTGAAGACCCGGCCATGGACGGTGGTGGTGGAAGGCGCGGTGGCCAAGCCCCGCACCTACGGCATCGACGACCTGCTGAAGCTGGCACCCATGGAAGAGCGCATCTACCGCCTGCGCTGCGTCGAAGGCTGGTCGATGGTGGTGCCCTGGGTGGGCTGGTCGCTGGCCGAACTCATCAAGCAGGTCGAGCCCACCGGCAATGCCAAATTCATTGAGTTCCACACCCTGGCCGACCCCAAGACCATGCCCTTCGTCGGCAGCCGGGTGCTGGAGTGGCCGTATGTGGAAGGCCTGCGCATGGACGAAGCCATGCACCCGCTGACGATGCTGGTGTTCGGCCTGTATGGTGAAGTGGTGCCCAACCAGAACGGCGCACCGGTGCGCCTGGCCGTGCCCTGGAAGTACGGCTTCAAGAGCGGCAAGAGCATCGTGCGCATCCGCTTCACCGAGCAGCAGCCCAAGACCGCCTGGCTGAAGGCCGCGCCGCAGGAGTACGGCTTCTACAGCAACGTGAACCCGAAGGTTGACCACCCGCGCTGGAGCCAGGCCACCGAGCGCCGGCTGGGTGAAGACGGCATCTTCGCCAAGAAGCGGCCGACGCTGATGTTCAACGGCTATGAGTCGCAGGTCGGCCAGCTCTATGCCGGGCTCGATCTGGTCAAGAACTTCTGACGGCGCCGGCAGCCAGCGCTGCCAACCACACCACCATGAACAAGCTGCTGCTGCACCCGGCGGCCAAGCCGTTGCTGTTTGCGCTGGCCCTGCTGCCCTTCGCCCACTTGCTGTGGGGCACGGTGGCCAACACGCTGGGCGCCAACCCGGCCGAAGCCCTGATCCGCAGCACCGGCGACTGGGTGCTGCGCTTCCTGTGCCTGACGCTGGCCATCACGCCGCTGCGCGAGGCCTTCGGCCTGACCGGCCTGGCACGCCTGCGCCGCATGCTGGGCAACTTCGCCTTCTTCTACGGCCTGCTGCACTTCACCTGCTATGCCTGGCTCGACATGGGGCTGGACCTGCGCGCCATCATCGCCGACATCCCCAAGCGCCCCTTCATCCTGGTGGGCACGCTGGCGCTGCTGTTGATGGCACCGCTGGCTGCCACCTCGTTCAACCGGGCCATCAAGGCGCTGGGCGCGGCGCGCTGGAAGCGGCTGCACCGGGTGGTGTATGCGACCGCACTGCTCGGCCTGCTGCACTTCTTCTGGATGCGCGCCGGCAAGAACGACTTCGGCGAATGGACGGTCTACGCCGTGGTGGTGGCCGTGCTGCTGGGTTGGCGGGTGCGCCAGGCGCTGCGCCGGCGGGCTGCGGCAGGCCCACGCGGCGCCCGGGCTACTTCATGAAGCTTGGCAGCCACAAGGCCAATGCAGGCAGTTCCAGCACCAGGGCCATCGCCACGATCAGCATCACCACGAACAGCCACACGCCGCGGAAGATCTGCTTGAGCGACACGCCGTCGAGCAGCGCGTTCAGCACGAACAGGTTCATGCCCACCGGCGGCGAGATCAGGCCGATCTGCACCACGAAGACGATCAACACGCCGAACCACACCGGGTCGAACCCCAGCGCGGTGACGATGGGAAAGAACACCGGGATGGTGAGCAGCACCATCGACAGCTCTTCCATGATGGTGCCCAACAGCACGTAGATCAGCATCATCGCGCCCACGACCATCACTGGCGACAGGCCCAGGTGGGTGATCCAGTCACGCAGATCACCCGGCATGGTGGTGAAGTTGATGAAGTTGGAAAACATCATCGCCGCGATCAGGATGGTGAACAGCATGGCGGTGGTGCGCGCGCTTTCCACCAGCACCTGCAGCAGCACCCTGGGCGGCAATGCGCCGCGCGCCAGGGCGAAGAAGAACGCACCGGCCGCGCCGATGCCGGCGCCTTCAGTGGCGGTGAACACGCCGCCGTAGATGCCGCCCAGCACCACCACCACCAGCAGCGCCACGCCCCAGATGCCGCGCACCGCACGCCAGCGCTGGGGCCAGGTGCTGCGCTCGCCGGCCGGGCCGGCCAGCGGGTCGCGCCAGGTGATCCAGGCCACGCCGGCCATCAGCAGGCCGGCCGTCATCAGCCCGGGGATGATGCCGGCGGCAAACAGCTTGCCGATGCTGGTCTCGGTGACGATGCCGTAGATCACCATGATGGTCGATGGCGGGATCATGATGCCCAGCGTGCCGCCGGCGGCGATGACGCCGGTCGACAGGTAGTCGCTGTAGCCCAGCTTCTTCATCGACGGATAGGCCACCTTGCTCATGGTGGCCGCCGTGGCGATGGACGAGCCGCAGATGGCCCCGAAGCCCGCACAGGCGATCACCGTGGCATGTGCCAGCCCGCCGCGCACATGGCCGATGAAGGCATAGGCGGCCCGGAACAGCTCATGCGCCAGGCCCGCCTTGGCCACGAAGTTGCCCATCAGGATGAACAGCGGCACCACGCTCAAGGTGTAGGCAAAGCCGGTGTCGTAGACCACCTGGGCCACGGACGCGGCCGTCGGGCCCCAGCCGCGCATCAGCCCCAGTGCGATGAAGCCGACGAAGCCCATGGCAAACGCCAGGGGTACCCGCAGCAGCGCCAGCAGGAAGACGGCGCCGAAGCCCAGCAGGGCTTCCGTCATTGGAGCCCCTCATCCGACGGGTAGGTCGGACGATCCCCCGAGGGGATGGCGGGCCGGCTTGGCGGCCCGGCACTCGGCCCGCTCCCTGCACCGACGATCTGGCTGCTCATGTCACGCCCCCGGCAGGCAGGTCAGGGCCGTCATCCACGCCGATGTGGTGGTGGCCGGCGGGCTGCAGCAGCAGCAGCACATGCACCAGCGCCGTCAGCCCGCACAGCACCGCCATCAGTTGCACGAACGGGCCCAGTGGCAACAGCAGCTGGGCGGTGGTGTCGCCATAGCTGGCCATCTGCGCGGCCTTGTCCCACATCAGCCAGGCCAGCGCGCCCAGCGCGGCGGCGCAGCACAGATCGACCACGCCCTGCTGCAGCCGGCGCAGCCAGGGCGGCATCAGGTGGTCGAGCGAGTCGAACACCACATGCTCGCCGTGCAGCGACACCAGCGGCAACGCGGCAAAGATCACCACCACCATCAGGATCTCGGTCAGCTCCAGCGAGCCGGTGATGGAGTGGCTGAACAGCTTGCGGCCCAGCACGTCGGCCAGTGTCAACGCCATGATGGCAAACAGCGCCACCGCGGCCAGCAGGCCGCACAGGCCATCCAGCAGACGCTTCACTTCTGCAGCTTGACGATTTCAGCGCGGTAGTCGGCCAGCACCTGCTTGGCGTTCTTCAGGCCCTTGGCCTCGGCGGCCTTGATCCAGGTGTCTTCCAGGTTCGCGGTCTTGGTCTTGACGGCGCCGACGAAGGCGGCGTCGGCCTTGGTGAACTGCACGCCAGCGGCCTGCATGAAGGCCAGGCCACGCCGATCGACCTTGTCCCAGCCGCGGCCGAGCATGCGGGCAGCGAACTCGCCCGACATCTCATCGACGATCTTCTTCACGTCGGGGGGCAGGCTGTCGTACTTGGCCTGGTTCATCATGAAGACGAAGCTGGTGTTGTACAGGCCGCCCGGGAAGGTGGTGGCGTGCTTGATGACCTTGTCGATCTTGAAGCTTTCCACCGACTCGGCCGGGAACAGCGTGCCGTCCATCACCCCGGTGGACAGCAGCTCGTAGCTCTCGGGCGCGGGCTTGAGGGTGACGTTCATGCCCAGGTTCTTGGCGATCTCGTTGACCATGCCACCGCCCACGCGGAACTTCATGCCGGTCAGGTCTTCGGCCTTGCTGATCGGCTTCTTGGTGTTGAGCACCATGCCCGGGCCGTGGGTGAAGACGGCCAGCACCTTCACGCCCTTGTGCTCCTCGGCAAACGCCGGCACCTTGGCATACATGCGCTGGAAGGCCACCGATGTGACCTCGGACGAATCGCCCATGAACGGGAACTCGACCATCTGCGGCATGACAAAGCGGCCCGGCGTGTAGCCGTGCACGGTGAACGAGAGATCCGCCAGGCCGTTGCGCACCGCGTCGAAGGTGCCGGGCGGGGCCGTCACCGCGCGGGGCAAGGCATTGCACTTGATCTTGCCGGCGGCCTTCTGGGCCAGCATCTCGCACCACTCGATCTGGCCCATCGTCAGGGTGTGGGCAGGGGGCACCCACGACGACAGCGTCAGCACGGTCTGGGCGGCCGCAGGCAGGGCAGACAGCCCACCCAGGGCGGCAACGGCGGTGGCCAGCAGGCGGACACGGGGAAAACGGGCCATGGTGGATCTCCAAGAGTGGCGGGAGCCGGAGCAGTGCAGCCCGGCTGTTGGGCCCGCATGCTGCCGCAGAAATTTCACTGGCGACATTGCAGAAAACACGCCCTGCTGGCCAAGTGTCGCAGGTGCGCCACGGCAGCAAGTCGGGCCGGGCGTGCGGGGGTTCACGAACCGCCGCCTGGCCGCCCCCATGCCCGTGGGGGCCGCTGACCCGAACCCCGTGGCTCAGGGGTCGGCTGCGGCTGCAGCCCGCCCTAGGATGACCCAGTCCACCCTGGATGACCGCCATGACCGCCTTGCCACAGCAACCTGTTTCCGTGCACCTGGCAGCGGGTCTGTCGGCCGATGGCGCCGCCCTGGGCGATGGTGCAGCACGCGACGCGCTGCACCAGGCCATGCGCCAGCTCAGCGACGCCGAACTGGTGGAAGGCAGCCACCGAGCGCCGGCCATGTGCCAGGCGCTGACCGAGGCAGCCCGTGCCCTGGCCGACCTGCATGCCTATGGCCCGGCCGAAAGCCACCTGGCGCTTGCCCTGCGCTGGGCAGTGTGGATGGGCGGGCACGACCTCAGCGCCGACCTGCATTGCGCCTGGGCCGAGGTGGCCGCCAATGCCGCCGACCTGGCCGATGCCCAGGGCGAGCCGGCACGCTGCCGCGCCGCCCGTGACTGGGCCCGCCACCATGCCGTCGAGGCCGCCCGGCTGGCGGGACTGGCCACCGACCCGCACTGGGAGATCCGCCTGCTGCTGCGTGCCAGCGATGTGCTCGACCGCTGCGGCGACCATGGCGATTCGGTGCTGCTGCAGCAACGCGCGCTGGTGCTGATGGGCCTGGGACAGGCCGACCTGCCGGCCGAGGCTGGCCTGGGCGCCGGCCCGGCGCACGACAGCGCGCCATTGACCGCGCCCGGTGTCTTGATGTGAAGCACTGCGCGCTGCGCCCGCAGGCCGGGCGCAGCGCGGGCTGCCGCACAATGCTGGTGCGTGCGCGGGTGGTCTGCCGCACAGACGTCCGACAACATTCATGCATCGCACCATCTTCACCACGCCCGGTGTCAACACCGTGCTGCGCGCCCTGTCCACCCGCTTCCTGCGGTGGACCGGCTGGCAGATCACCGGCCAGGCCCCTGCCGGCCACCCCAAGTGCGTGCTGATCGCCGCGCCCCACACCAGCAACTGGGACCTGCCCTACACATTGATGGTGGCGTTTGTCCTGCGCCTGGACATCCACTGGATGGGCAAGCGGCAGATCTTCCGCTGGCCGTTCGGCGGCCTGATGCGGTGGCTGGGCGGCATTGCAGTGGACCGCTCGCAGTCGACCAACATGGTGGCGGCATCGGCCCAGGCGCTGCGCGATGCGCAGGGGTCGGTGCACCTGGTGGTGCCACCTGAAGGCACCCGCAGCCAGACGCGGCACTGGAAGACCGGCTTCTACTGGATCGCCCACGAGGCCGGGGTGCCGATCGTGCTGGCCTACATGGACTATGCGCGCAAGCGCAGCGGCCTGGGCCCGGTATTCACGCCCACCGGCGACATCGACGCCGACATGCTCAAGATCAAGGCCTATTACAGCCAGTACAAGGGCAAGAACTGGCGGCAGTTCTCGACCGAGTGACGATCAGCTGAGCAAGTCCAGCAGGGTGCGGGCCACCACCTTGGTGGCGCGGCGCAGGTCGTCGAGCACGATGTGCTCATCGGCGCGCTTGGCATTGCTTTCCAGCACGGTGCGCGGGCCGGCGCCGTAGATGGCCGCCGGGATGCCATGGGCGCCGAACAGCCGCACATCGGTGTAGAGCGGCGTGCCCGAGGTGGGGATGGGCTCGCCGAACACCGCCTCGCCGTGCCGCTGCAGCGCCTGCACCAGCGGCGCATTGGCCGGGTTGGCCTTCAGGCTGTCGGCCAGCAACAAACGCTGGATCTCGACGCGGATACCGGGGCAGGCGGCTGCAGCCTCGGCGATCACGCGGCGCACATCGGCTTCCACGTCGGCCGGGTTCTCCTCGGGGATCATGCGGCGGTCGAGCTTGAAGAGCACCTTGCCGGGCACCACGTTGGTGTTGGTGCCGCCTTCAATGCGGCCCACGTTCAGGTAGGGGTGGGTGATGCCCGTCACCTGCGAGGTGATGGCCTTGTAGCGCGCGTTCTGCGCATACAGCGCGTTGAGGATGGCCACCGCGCCCTGCAGGGCATCGACACCGGTATCGGGGATGGCCGCATGCGCCATCTTGCCGTGCACGGTGACAGCCATTTGAAGGCAGCCGTTGTGGGCGGTGACCACCTGGTAGCTGAAGCCGGCGGCCAGCAGATAGTCGGGCTTGGTCAGCCCTTTCTGCAGCAGCCAGCCGGGGCCGAGCTCACCGCCGAACTCCTCGTCATAGGTGAAGAGCAGGTCCACGCCGCCCTTGAGCTCGGCGCCCAGCGCTTCCAGCGCCCGCAGCGCAAAGGTGTAGCTGGCGAAGTCGCTCTTGCTGACGGCCGAGGCGCGGCCGTAGAGCCGGCCGTCGACCACCTCGGCGCCGTAGGGGTCGTGCGTCCAGCCTTCACCCGGCGGCACCACGTCGCCGTGGGCGTTCAGACCGATCACCGGGCCGCCGGCGCCGTAACGCCGCCGCACCACCAGGTTGGTGATCGACTGCATGCCATAGGCCTGCACATCGGCCGCTGGCACCGGGTGCTGCTCGGCGGTGTAGCCCATTGCGGCCAACAGCACGGCAGTGCGCTCGGCATGGGGCGCGTTGTTGCCGGGCGGGGTGTCGGTGGGCACCTGCACCAGGGCTTGCAGATAGCGCACCTGGTCGTCGAAGTGGGCATCGATCCAGGCGTCGAGTTGCTGGTAGGCGTTGGTCATGGCGTGGCACGCTGCTGTGCAAGCTGGTCCAGCAGGTGCAGAAAGGCCTGCACACACAGGTCGATGTCGTGGTTGGTGCTGGATTCCAGCGGGTTGTGGCTGATGCCGCTGTTCTCGCCGCGCACGAACAGCATGGCCTGCGGCATCAGCTCATGCAGCTTCATCGCGTCATGGCCGGCGCCGCTGGGCAAACGCAGGATGGGCAGGCCCTGGGCGGCCACCGCCGCCTCCCAGTGCGCCTGCCAGGCCGGGTGGCTGGGCGCGGCGGCGGCACGCAGCGTCTCTTCCAGGCTGTGGGCCAGGCCACGGCGCTGGCAGATGGCGGCCAGCGCAGCCCGAACGTCGGCCACCAGCGCATCGCGGGCAGCGTCGGTGGTGGCGCGCATGTCCAGGCTGAACAGCACCCGGCCCGGCACCACGTTGATCGAGCCGGCCGGCACCTGCAGCTGGCCGATGGTGCCCACCACGTCAGGCACGCTGCTGGCGCGCTGTTCCAGATACAGCGCCAGCTCGGCCAGGGCCGGCACGGCGTCGCGCCGCTGGCCCATCGGCGTGGTGCCGGCATGGCTGGCCATGCCGGTGATCTGGCCCAGGCAGCGCACGCTGCCGTTGATGGAGGTGACGATGCCCAGCGGCAGGTTGCGCGCGTTCAGCACCGGGCCCTGCTCGACATGCACCTCGACAAAGCCCAGGTAGCCCGCCGCATCGCGCTGCAGGGTGGTGATGGCGTCCATCGTGGCCGGCAGCCCGGCGGCCTGCATCGCGGCGCGCATGGTGATGCCGTCGGCATCCTCCTGGTCCAGCCAGGCGGGGTTGAACTGGCCCACCAGCGCGCCCGACCCGAGGAAGGTGGCCTTGTAGCGCTGGCCTTCCTCTTCGGCAAAGCCCACCACCTCGATGCCGAAGGGCAGGCGCCGGCCCTGGCGGTGCAGTGCACGCACGCAGGCCATGGGCACCAGGATGCCGAGCCGGCCGTCGTACTTGCCGCCATTGCGCACGGTGTCGAAATGGCTGCCGGTGAGCAGCCGCTTGGCCGCCGGGTCGCTGCCGTGGTAGGTGCCCACCACATTGCCCACCGCGTCGGTGGTCACCTCGTCGAAGCCGGACTCCTTCATCCAGCCCTGCAGCCGCCGCGCCACCGTCAGGTGGGCGTCGGTCAGGTAAGTGACCGTCAGCTGGCCCTGCTCCTTGAAACCGGGGTCGCTGTGGACGGCCAGTTCTTCGGCCCAGTCCCACACCAGGTTGCCCAGCGCGGGCTGGATGCCGAACTTGTCGGCCAGGCGGATCTCGGCCACGCGGTGGATGTTGCGCAGCGCTTCGGCCTGCTCGAAGTCAGGCGGGTTGCCAAGCCGGCGGGCGAAGGCGTCGATGATCTGCTGCTTGCCCAGGCCGGTGCCGCGCGGGCCGCGCACCGCCAGCATGAACGGGAAGCCGAAGCGGGCGTTGTAGTCGGCATTCAGCTGCTGGATGCGGGCAAATTCTTCCGGCGTGCAGGCGGTCAGGCCGGCCTTGCCTTGCTCGTTGCTGCTCTCGGCGGTCAGCGTCTTGCTGACCATGGCCTTGCCGGCCAGTTCAGGGTGGCTGCGGATCAGCGCCAGCTGGGCATCGGCGCCGGCGTCCTGCACCACCTGCACCAGGGCCTGCTTCAGCGCACTGAGGGTGGCGAAGGGCCGGGCTGCGGCGGCGCGCTCGGCGATCCAGGGGGAATGCTCATAAGTGCCATCGAGCAGCGCGGTGAATTCGGCCGGCGTGGCGACGTTGAGCTGGTCCAAAGTCAGCATGGCGGCGGTGCTTTCAGGTCGCCCAGACAAAGGCGGTCTCGGGGTTGAAGGGGTGCACCTGCTTCCAGTGGCGGGCGATGTCGATGCGGCGCGTCACCCACACCTTGTCATGCTTCTCGACATGGTCGAGGAAGCGCTGCAGCCCGCGCAGCCGGCCGGGCCGGCCCAGGATGCGGCAATGCATGCCGATGCTCATCATCTTGGGGCAGTCTTCGCCCTCGGCGTACAGCACGTCGAAGCTGTCGCGCAGGTACTCAAAAAATTCATCGCCCTGGCTGAAACCCTGCGGCAGGCCGAAGCGCATGTCGTTGCAGTCCATGGTGTAGGGCACCACCAGCTGCGGCAGCAGGTTGCCGCTGCTGGTCTTGACGTTCAGCCAGAACGGCAGGTCGTCGCCGTAGTAGTCGCTGTCGTATTCAAACCCGCCCTGGTCGGCCACCAGGCGGCGGGTGGCCGGGCTGTCGCGGCCGGTGTACCAGCCCAGCGGCCAGGCGCCGCCGGTGATCTGCTTCAGGATGTCGGTGCCGATGCGCAGATGCTCGCGCTCGACCACCTCGTCGATCTGCTGGTAGTTCACCCAGCGCCAGCCGTGGCAGGCGATCTCGTGGCCCTGCTCCATCAGCGCCTCGGCCAGTTCGAGGTGGCGCTGCAGCGCCATCGAGACGGCGAACACCGTCAGCGGCAGTTGGCGGCGCTCAAATTCACGCAGGATGCGCCACACCCCGGCGCGCGAGCCGTACTCATAGATCGACTCCATCGACAAATGCCGCATCGGGTAGGCCGGCGGGTTGAACATCTCCGACAGGAACTGCTCGCTGCCGGGGTCGCCGTGCAGCACGTTGTTCTCGCCGCCTTCCTCGTAGTTCAAGACGAACTGCAGCGCCACCCGCGCCTGCTGGGGCCACTGGGCCTGGGGCATGTCGCGGCCGTGGCCTTTCAGGTCACGCGGGTACTCGGGGCCGGATCGGAACGGGATGGTCATCGGCAAAGTCCTGGGGCAGATGGGTCGGAGTTGGGGTCGGGGTCAGGGGCCGGGCTGCAGCGCGGCAGCCAGGTCGGGTGTGCGGGGGTCGAGTTGCAGATTGCGTTCCACGCTGGCCAGGTGCTGGGCCATCAGCCGGCTGGCGGCACGCGCGTCACGCCGGGCAATGGCGTCGACGATGCGCACATGCTCGGCCTGCGAATGCTCGGCCGAATGCGCGCTCTGGTACATCAGCGCGATCAGCGACGACCTGCTCAGCAAGTCGGCCAGCAGCCCGGCCAGCACCGCATTGCCGCTGAGCCGGGCCAGCACGGTGTGGAAGTCGGCCAGCAGCCGGGTGCGGCCGGGCACGTCAGTGCGGGCCAGTGCTGCCTGCTCCTGCTGCAGATGGGCCCGCAGCGTGGCCACCTGCGCGTCGGTGATGCCAGCGCACAGGCTGCGCACCATCGCCACTTCCAGCATGCTGCGCACGGCGAACACCTGGCGCGCCTCATCGACGCTGGGCGTGGCCACGAAGGCGCCGCGCGCCGGCTCCAGCACCACCAGGCGGTCGCGGCTGAGCTGGTTCAGCGCCTGCCGCACGATGGTGCGTGACACGCTGAAGATGTCGGCGATCTTCTGCTCAACCAGTTTGGTGCCGGGCATCAGCCGCCGCTCGACGATGGCCGTGGTGATCGACTCAACGATGCGTGCGGTGGCACCCGCCGCTGCCGGGC
>JARXAJ010000169.1 GCA_029865965.1 Aquabacterium sp. | reverse complement strand
CCGACGATCAGGTCGGGCTGCAGCCCCAGTTCATGCAGCGCCTTGACCACACCCACATGCACGAAGCCGCGCGGCCCGCCCGAGCTGAACACCCAGGCCACGCGGGGCGTGCGGGCCAGCGGCCCAGCCTCGGGCGCATCGGCGCCGCTGTGGTCTTGCTCGGCCTGCAGCGCGCAGCCTGGCAGCAGCAGGCTGGCAGCGCCCAGGGCTACGGCGCCCTGCAGCCACTGGCGCCGGTCGGCGCCAATCCAGGTCTGGCGCCGGTCGGCGCCGGCCAAGGACTGGCGCCGTGCCGCGCAGCTCAAGGTTTGGCGGCGCGCGCCGCAGCCACGCGCTGCGCCAGTTCGGCGCCCGTGGCGTAATGCGGCACGCGCAACACCAGCCGCTTGCTGCGCTGCCAGAAGCTGTTGCTGCCGGCCACTTCATTGGCCCAATAGCCGTCGGCCAGCTTGCGGTTGCCCGGCACGTCGAGCAGGAAGGCGTCACGCGAGCCGGCGCCGCCGAAGATGTAGAGCTTGCCGTCGATGATGCGCCAGGTGTCGGCATCACCGCCCCAGGGAATGGCGTAGGCGATGCCGCTGGCGCAGAAGCCGCCGTACTGCGGCAGGTACTTCTGCGGCGTGGCGTCGAACAAGGTCTTGTGCGCGGCGCTGGCGAAGTGGAAGCTCACGCCCTGGTGCTGGCTCTTGAACTGCGGTTGGCCCATGGCGTGGCGGTTCTCGGTGAAGTAGGCCACCACGTCGTGGCCGTCCAGCATCACATGGGGGTCGGCGCCGATGGCGCTGGCGCGCACCGGGGCCAGCGGTGAATCCGGGTTCTGCGCCCGCATGGCGGCGCATCCACCCAGCAACAGGGCGGCGCTGGCCAGCAGGCCCAGGGCCAGGCGCCGCCAGGCGGGGTGGGTCGAGACAACGGTCATGGTCTTGCTCCGGGGATGAGTTGGTGGGGGGTGTCGGGCAGGTCGGGCATGGCGAGCGTGGCGCTGGGCTGGCCCAGGCGGTCGGCATACGGTGCAGGCCAGCCGATCAGGGCGCTGGCAGCCTCGGCGCGGCGTTTCAGGTGTGCAGCGTCGCGGCCGTGCAGGTGCAGGATGCCGTAGCGGTGGCTGCCCAGCCATTTGAAGTCGCGTGCCAGCGCATGGCCGCTGCGGGGGTAGCTGAACAGCAGTGCGTCGGGGAAGCGCCGCGCCAGTGCCGCACACTGTGCCGGGCCCGGCATCGGCGGCGACGCGCCGGGCGTGAACGCGCGGTAGACCAGGCTGGCTGCCGCGCCCGCCACCGGCGCGCTGCGCGGCAAGGCAGCCGGGTCCTGCCCCAGTGCCAGCGCCAGCGACATGGCATGCGGGTCCAGCCCGCACACATGGCGGTACAGGTCGGAGAACTGGCTGGCCAGGCGCGGGTTGACCTCGATCACCGTCAGGCGGTCGGTGCCCGGGTCGTGGAAGAACTCGATGTTGAACATGCCATGGCTGAAGCCCACGGCTGCCAAGAAGCGCTGCGCCACGTCCAGCGCGCGCGCCTGCACCGTGGTGGGCAGGCGGCTGGGGTGCTCCCAGCGCATGAAGGCCTGGGTGCCGGGGTACATCACCGCGTCCACCACGCCCAGCGCATGGGCCTGGCCCTGGAAGACCCAGCCGTCGAGGTTGTACTGCGCAGCCTGCACCGGGTCTTCCAGCAGCAGGCGGTGGGCGGTGCCGGCCTGCGGCAGACGCTGGCGCGCCACCCGCTCGAAGGGCTCGACCAGGTGGCGGATCACCCACAGCTCACGCCGGCCGAAGCGGGTGTGCTGGTGCAACTCGGCCTGGCTGTCGACCCGCCGCGCCAGCACCGAGAACGCGGCCTTCACCGGCTTCACATAGGCCGGGTAGACCAGGCCGTCGGGCACCGGGCCGCCGTAGCAGGCATCCAGCGCGGCAAACGGCAGGTTGGCCTCGGGGCACACCTGCTGCAGCACTTCGCGCGCGCGCAGCTTGTGCTGGCAGGCCAGCACGGCCGCCACCGGCGTGCCGGGCAGGCCGGTGGCCTCGGCCACCAGGGCGGCGGCCAACGCGCCGAACTGCTCATGGTGCGACACCACCCCGGCCCAGCCCCGCGCCCGGGCCCGCCGTGCCTGCCGCGCTGCAAAGCGCTGCAGGTCGAAGCCGATCAGCCGGGCATTGCTGGGGAACGAGAACAGGTCGAAGCCGGCCTCGTCGAAGCTGAACGCGCCGGCCAATCGGCCAAAGCCCAGCGCGTCCCAGTCGTGGTTGAACAAGAGGCCGATCCGGGGCATGTCAATCTGCATCCCGCGCCAGCCGCAGCCCGCTGAACTGCCAGCGCGCGTCGGTCGGGAAGAAGTTGCGGTAGCTGGCGCGGATGTGGCTGCGTGGCGTGGCGCAGGAGCCGCCGCGCAGCACCATCTGGTTGACCATGAACTTGCCGTTGTACTCGCCCACCGCGCCGCGCCAGGCCCGGTAGCCGGGGTAGGCGGTGTAGGGGCTGGCGGTCCATTCCCACACGTCACCGGCCAGTTGCTGCAGACCACTGGCCGCAGCGGCGGCCGGCCGGGCCTGCTGCGCGCCCGATTCCAGCAGGTTGCGGCTGGCCAGGGCCTGGGCCCACACCGGCTGGGCGGCATGTTCCCATTCGGCCTCGGTGGGCAGGCGCGACGGGCTCTGGCCGGGGTGCCGGGCCGCATGCCAGCGGGCATAGGCGTCGGCCTCGAACCAGCTGATGTGGCAGGCCGGCGCATCCACTTGCAGCGGCAGCAGGCCGCGCAGGCTGAAGACCTGCCAGTCGGCGCCGTGGCCGGCACTGCGCCGCCAGTGCAGCGGCGCAGCGATCTGCTGGCTGCGTACCCAGTCCCAGCCGGCTGACATCCACCAGCGCGGGTCGGTATAGCCGCCGTCGGCGATGAAGGCGGCCCAGTCACCCTGGCCCACCGGCCGGCTGGCCAGCAGGTAGGGCCGCAGGTGCTGGGCATGGCGCGGGTGTTCGTTGTCGAAGGCAAAGCCGGCACCGGCATCGCCGATGTCGACCAGCCCGCCCGCCTGGGCCAGCCAGGTGGCCGCTGCCGCTGGCGGGGCGGTCGCTGCTGCAGCCAGCGCAGGCAGGTAGACCGGCGCCAGCGGGTTGCACGACAGCAGGTGCAGCAGGTCGGTCAGGACCAGCTCCTGGTGCTGCTGCTCATGCTGCAGGCCCAGGGTGATCAGCTCGGCCACGGCGGGTGCCACCGGCGCCTCCAGCAGGCGCAGCATCTGCCCATCCACCGCCGCCCGGTAGGCGCGCACCGTGGCCAGGTCGGGCCGGGTGACCAGGCCGCGCTGGGTGCGCGGGTGCTGGGCGCCCACGCCGTTGTAGTAGCTGTTGAACAGCACCCGAAAGGCAGGATCGAAGTCCCGGTGGCCCGGCAGGTGCGGGGCCAGCACGAAGGTCTCGAAGAACCAGGTGGTGTGGGCCAGGTGCCACTTCACCGGGCTGGCGTCGGGCATCGACTGCACCTGGCAATCGGCCTCGCTCAGCGGTGCGGCCAGCTCCAGGGTCTGGCTGCGCACGGCAGCGTACTGGTCTGCCAGGCTGTGGGGGGCTTGCGGCTGGTGGGGTGCGTTCATCAGGTGGCCATGGTGGGCGAGTGCGGATGCTTGGCCAGGCGGCCGTGGGCGATGTCGCCCATGCCGGCATGCGTGGCCGCGACCTGGAAGCCGCTGCAGCGGGCCGCCAGCAGATCCCGGTGCCGCCACAGGTCGGCGGCGCTGCGGGTGATGTCATGCACATCGTTGAACAGCGGCGCATCGCTCAGGCAGGTGCCGGCGCCCACGTCCAGCACCACGTCGCCGGGCTGCAGCTGCAGCAGGGCGATGGTGCGCAGGCGCAGCGCCATGGTGCGCTGCGCCGACGCGTCATCGCCCGCAGCATGGCGCCGGTCGCGTTCGATCGACAGCTGGTTGTCCCGGTGCATCGTCAGGTGGACGCACGGGAGGCCAGGTGCATTCCCACCACGCCCAGGATGATCAGGCCGGCGCTGGCCACTTTCAGCGCAGTGGCCGGCTCCTGGAACCAGAGGTAGCCGATGGCGGCGGTGGCCAGCGTGCCCACGCCCGACCAGACCGCATAGGTGACGCTGAGCCCCAGCACGCGGATCACCAGCACGTTGAGGCTGAAGGCACCGGCATAGAACACGAAGATCAGCACCGACGGCGTGAGGCGGCTGAAGCCGTCGGACAGGCGCATGCAGGTGGTGCCGCCCACCTCCAGCAGGATGGCGAGCGCCAGCGCCCACCAGGCCTGGGTGACGGTGAGCAAGGGCAGGGTGGACAGCATGGTGGCGGGGCGGGTTGGTCGGCGGGGCGGGGTGGAACTTACACCGCCGCCTGCGCATGCGGATAAACATTGGTCTTTATGTGCCCTGGCCGGCGCGCCCGGGTCAGCGCATCAGCCAGCGCCGGCTGCCGTAGCTCAGCGCGTCCACCAGCCCCACCAGCAGCAGCATGGCGCCCAGCACGGTGGCCGTCTTGCCCATGTGGAACAGCCCCATGTGGAACGACAGCAGCTGGCCCAGCCCGCCCGCGCCCACCACGCCCAGCACGGCGGCGGCGCGGATGTTGTTTTCCCAGCGGTACAGGGTGTAGCTCAGCAACTGCGGCAGCACCTGGGGCAGCGTGGCGTACAAAAACACCAGGCCCTTGCCCACGCCCTGGGCGCGCAGGGCGGCGCCGGGGCCGGGCAGGGCGTTCTCCAGCGTTTCGGCAAACAGCCGGCCCAGCACGCCGGTGGTGTGGGCCGCCAGGGCCAGCGTGCCGGCAAACGGCCCCAGGCCGGCGGCGATCAGCAGCAGGCCGGCCCACACCAGCTCGGGCACGGCGCGCAGCAGGTTCAGCAAGGCGCGGGTGGGGCCGCGCGCCCATGCATGCTCACCGGCATGCAGGCGGCTGGCCGGCAGGGCCAGCGCCAGGCCGGCGATGGCCGCCAGCAGCGTGCCCAGCGCCGACATCGCCAGCGTCTCCCAGGTGCCCAGTGCCACTTTGCGCAGGAACGCGGGCGAGGTGTCGGGCGGAAAGAATTCGGCGATGAAGCGGCCCATGCTGCGCGCCGCGTCCAGCGAGAGGAACTGGGCCCACTGCAGGTCCAGGCTCCAGAAGCTGGCCACCACCAGGGCCGCCATCGCCGCCAGCAGCCAGCAGGCGCGGCAGCGGGCGTGCCACAGCGCCGGGGCCCGGGGGATGGCGGGCCCGCTGCTCATCCCAGGGCCCGCCGCAGGGCGGCGCTGACCTGGTCGGCCAGCGCCACCAGCGCCACGAACACCGCCAGCATGGTGAACACCTCGCCGCCATTGAACATCTTCATCGAGTTGTCCATCTGCTGACCCAGCCCGCCGGCGCCGACGAAGCCCAGCACCACCGAGCTGCGGATGGCGCACTCCCAGCGGTAGACGGTGTAGCTGGTCAGCTCGGCCGCGTTCTGCGGCAGCAGCCCGTAGAGCAGCGCCTGGCTGCGGCCAGCGCCGTTGCGCAGCAGGGTCTGGGTGGCATGCGGGTCGCCGCTTTCCAGGATCTCGGCATACACCTTGCCCAGCATGCCGCCGTAGGTCAGCGCGATGGCCAGCACGCCTGCGGTGGGGCCCAGCCCCACCACCCGCACGAACACCAGCGCCCACACCAGCTCGGGCACGCTGCGCAGCACCACCAGCCCCCAGCGCACCGCCTGGCGCAGCCAGAACGGCCCGCGCGCCATGTGCCCGCTCAGCGCCGACACCGACAGCACCCGCACCGCCAGCAGCGCCAGCGGCACCGCCAGCACCAGGGCCAGCACCAGGCCGGTGGTGGCGATGGCCACGGTGCGCCAGGCCTCGCGCAGCACCATGGCCATGAACTCGGCCGAATGCGCCGGCGGCAGAAAGCTGCCCAGGAACTGGCCGGTCACCTTCAGGTTGTCGGGCGCCAGCAGCGTCCAGGGCTTGAACTCGGTGGCCACGCCCAGCGGCCACAGCAGCACCACGGCGGCGCTGACCCAGAACACCCGGCCCAGCCAGGCCGGGTCGCGCTGCGGGGCGGCGGCCAGGCCGGGGCTCATCGGCAATGCACCACGGTCGGCATGCCGCGCTCGGCAGGGATGTCCTGGGGCGGCGCGGCGGCGCTGCCGTGCAGTTCATCCTCGTGCTGGTCGTACAGCCGGGCCAGGTGCTGCGGGCTCACCTGTGCAGCGGGCAGGTCGAAGGCCAGCAGGCCGTCACGCAGGCCGATCACCCGCGGGAACTGCGCCAGTGCCACCTCCACCTGGTGCAGCGTGGCCACCAGGGTGATGCGCCGGGCGGCGGCGGCCTGCACCAGGCTGGCGATGGCCTGGCGCGACCGGGTGGGGTCGAGCGCCGACAGCGGCTCATCGACCAGCCACAGCGTGGCCGGTGCCACCAGGGCGCGGGCCAGGCCCACGCGCTGGCGCTCGCCGCCGCTGAGCCGGTCGACCCGGTCGAACAGCTTGTCGGCCAGGTCGAAGCGGGCCAGCGCCGCATGCGCCGCCGGGATGTCGCTGGGGTGGAACAAGGAACGCAGGCTGGCCCAGGTGCCCAGCGCCGGCAGGCGCCCGGCCAGCACGGCGGTGACGACCCGCTGGCGCGGCGGCAAGGGCGGCACCTGT
>JARXAJ010000131.1 GCA_029865965.1 Aquabacterium sp. | reverse complement strand
GGTAGAGGTGGTGCGGCTCCTTGCCGGTGGGGATGCGCTTGATCTCGGCAAAGCTGACCGGGTCGATCACACTGACATTGGCGTCCAGGGAGTTGAGCACGAAGATCGGCATCGGGCCGGTGTTGGCCTGGGCGGCGGCCGGCTGCAGCAGGGCAGACAAGACGGCCGGCAGCGCCGCGAGGGGGCCGAGCGCAGCTCGGCGGGACAGGGGGTACGACATGGTCGGCGGCTCGGCAGGTGCGCCGGCTCAGGCTGAAGCTAACCCGAGAGTGTAGGCGGCCGATCAATCCAGCGCGCCCCAGGCTCAATCGTCGTCGCCACCGCTGCCCAGAATGCCACCCAGGATGCCAGCGCCGGCCAGGCCGCCCAGCACCGAGCCTTCCTCACGCGATCCGCCACGCTGCGGAGCCGCCGCAAACACGCGGCTGGCCAGGCGGCTGAAGGGCAGGCTTTGCAGCCAGACCGTGCCCGGGCCGCTGAGCTTGGCAAAAAACAGGCCCTCACCGCCGAACAACGCTGTCTTGATCTTGCCGACGTACTGGATCTCGAAATTGACGTCGGGCGTGAAGGCCACCACGCAGCCGGTGTCGACAATCAGCGTCTCGCCGGGGCGCAGCGCACGCTTGACCACGGTGCCGCCGGCATGCACGAAGGCCAGGCCGTCGCCTTCGAGCTTCTGCATGATGAAACCCTCACCGCCGAAGAAGCCCACCGACAGCTTCTGCTGGAAATAGATGCCCAGTGACACGCCGCGTGCAGCGCACAGGAAGCTGTCCTTCTGGCAGACCAGCATGCCGCCGAGCTGGCGCAAGTCCATCGGCAGGATCTTGCCGGGGTAAGGCGCACCGAACGCGACGCGTTGCTTCTGGCCCACGTTGTTGGTGTAGACGGTGGTGAACAGCGATTCCCCCGTCACCAGCCGCTTGCCTGCGCCCAGCAGCTTGCCGAAGAAACCGCCCCCGCCACCGCCAGAGCCATCACCGAACACCGTGTCCATGCCGATGCCGGCGTCCATGTAGAACAGGCTGCCAGCCTCACCCACCGCTGCCTCGCCCGGGTCGAGCTCCACCTCGACGAACTGCATCTCCGAGCCCTTGATCTCATAGTCGACTACGTCCATTGCCATCGATGCCGCTCCTGCCTGGTAGGTGGGCTGTGTCGCCCGGTTGAAAACGGCTGCGATGGTACCCAATCACCATGACGGCGGTACTGCAGAGGGCCGCTCGCAGCTGCAAGCAGACCGCAAGTTCACGCGGTTGCGGCCGGGGGCCTGGAAGTACAAGCGCGGGCATCCGGGCACCCGAACATGCAGCTTGATCCATCGGCGCAATTGCACCGGGGAATCGGGCGGCCACCCGGCGCCGGCGATGTGCCGGCGCTGCTGGCGCAGACCGGCTACACCGTGTCGTCGTCCTTGGTGCCGAAGATCTTGTCGCCCGCATCGCCCAGGCCGGGGATGATGTAGCCGATCTCGTTGAGATGGCTGTCGACCGCAGCTGTCCAGCAGCGCACGTCGGGGTGGGCGGCGTGCAGGGCGGCAATGCCTTCGGGCGCGGCCACCAGCACCAGGGCGCGGATGTCGCGGCAGCCACGGGCCTTGAGCAGGTCAACGGTGGCGATCATCGAGCCGGCGGTGGCCAGCATCGGGTCGACGATGATCGCGGTGCGCTCGCTGAGGTGGCCGACGAACTTCTCGAAGTAGTGCACCGGCTGCAGGGTCTCATGGTCACGCGCCAGGCCCACCACGCTGATCTTGGCATTGGGCACCAGGTCGAGCACGCCGTCGAGCATGCCCAGGCCGGCGCGCAGGATCGGCACGATGGTGACCTTGCGGCCGGCGATCTGGTCGATCTCGACCGGGCCGCTCCAGCATGCGATGGTGGTCTTCTCCAGCGGAAAGTCGGCCGTGGCCTCGTAGGCCAGCAGGCGGGCCAGCTCATGGGTGAGCTCGCGGAATTTCTTGGTCGAGATCTGGTCTTCGCGCAGCAGGCCGATCTTGTGGCGGACCAGGGGGTGGGTGACGGCAATCACGGGCATGACGGGCAATCTTCGGAGGGATGCGTGCCAGTGTAGCCAGCGGGGCTGGCGCGGCAGCACACCGGCAGCCGGTCAGCCCGCAGTTACGCCACGGCGCTGGCGCAGCGCTTCGAACAGGCACACGCCGGCGGCCACTGACACATTCAGGCTTTCCACCGCGCCGGCCATCGGGATGCGCACCAGCACATCGCAGGTCTTCTTGGTCAGCGCCCGCATGCCGGGCCCCTCGGCCCCCAGCACCAGGGCCACAGGGCCGGTCAAGTCGATGTCGTAGAGGGTCAGCTCGGCATCCTCGGCCGTGCCCACCACCTGGATGCCGCGGTCCTTCAGCTCGTTGAGGCAACGCGCCAGGTTGGTCACCATCAGGTAGGGCACGGTCTCGGCCGCGCCGCTGGCCACCTTGGCCACGGTGGCATTCAGGCCCACGGCATGGTCCTTGGGGGTGACCACCGCATGCACACCTGCGCCGTCGGCCACCCGCAGGCAGGCGCCCAGGTTGTGCGGGTCGGTCACGCCGTCGAGCACCAGCACCAGGGCCGGGCCGGCCACGGCATCCAGCACATCGTCGAGCGAATGCACCGCCGCCAGTGCCTCGACCTTGGCCACCACACCCTGGTGGCGCGGGCTGCCGGCCAGGCGGATCAGGCGCTGGTCATCGCTGTCCACCAGCTTGGCGCCGGCTTCCTTGGCACGTTCGACAAACTGGCGCATGCGGGCATCGCGCCGGGTGGCATCGACATGCACCTCGATCACGGAGGCGGGGGCGGTCTTCAACCGAACGGTGACGGCATGGAAGCCGAACAGGATCTTGGTGCTCATGCGGCATTGTCGCCGCTGGGGGTGTGGCGCCCGCTCACTGCAGCGCCTGCACCGCCGACAGCGCGCCGATCAGCAGCGGCTGGTGCAGCATGTAGACCAGCAGGGGCCAGCGGCCCAGCCAGGCCAGTTGCCGGCCCATGACCGGCCAGGGCACCGGCGCGGCCAACTGCGCCCTGTGGTGGGCCAACAGCCATTGGCCAGCGGCCAGGCCCCATAGCATCACGCCCAGCCAGGGCAGCAGGGGCACATAGTCTTCGGTCACCGGCTTGCGCGTGACCAGGCCCACCCAGTTGGTGAGCCGGCTGTCGAACACCGGGTGCTGCAGCCACTGCGGCAAGGCCACCAGCACAGCGCCCAGCGGCCACAGGCCGGCGCGCAGCGGCGCGAGCAGGCGGCAGAGGATCAGCATCAGCGCCATGCCATGCAGCACGCCAAAGCTGATCCAGCTGTTCGGAAACATCAGCGCCGACCCCGCCGAGACCAGCACCGCGCAACCCGCCACCTGTGCCCAGCGGCGCCAGAAACGCCGCCAGCCCATGCCGGCCTGCAATGCAAGCGCCTGGCCCGCACCAGCACACAACAGGAACAGGCTGACGATCAGGGTGCGCTGCGTGGTCCACAGCGGGTCTTGGGTGAAGCGCTGCGGCGGCTGCAGCCAACCGAAGTGGTTCAGATCGAAGGCGAAGTGGAAGGCCACCATCCAGACGATGGCCAGGCCGCGCAGCGCGTCCAGTCGATCGAAGCGCTCTGCGGTCACCGGCATGCCGGACGGGGCGTGAGAGGGCGGGCCATGGATCGGTGGAAGGTGGTCAGCGGCGCGCCATGCTAAGCCACGCCGCTGCCTGGCGGCCGAGTTAGGCCGCACTCCTAGAATCGGGTGGTCTGCCCGTAGCTCAACTGGATAGAGCAGCTGCCTTCTAAGCAGCAGGTCGGGGGTTCGAGTCCCTCCGGGCAGGCCAGCTGCAGCGCCGCTGCCACGGCAGGCGCCAGCACCCTATGCGGGCAGCCGCTGCGTAGGCCGGACGGTCTGCGCCGTGCCTCTCTGCGGTCCCGCGTTAAAAGCAAAGCACCCCATGCAAAAAGGGCCGTGCTTGCGGCACGGCCCTTGGCGTCAATCGTTTCTGGAATCCTGGTCGGGGTGACACGATTCGAACGTGCGACCCTCTGCTCCCAAAGCAGATGCGCTACCAGACTGCGCTACACCCCGAAGTCGCCGATTCTAGCCCGCAGCAGCGGCAGGCGCCGGCAAGAGCAACTGCCGCGCCACCGCCTCGCACTGCTTGATGTGCTGATCACACACATACTGCAAGGCCGAAAAGGTGAGCGCCGCCGACGCCACCTGACCAGCGATCGGCAGGTACTTGGCGGCCTGCTGGGCACTGAGCCGCACGCCCACCGTCTTCAGCAGCAGCAACACCAGTTCACGTGTGACCAACTTGCCCAACACCAGGCCGCCGCCGGTGGAGATGGCCTTGTAGACCACCACCCGGCGGTCAGGCGCCAGGCGCTCGACCTGCTGCGCGCTCAGGCCGAAGGCGGCGCTGATCTCGGGCAACAGCTTGACCAGCACGCCGACATCGGTCACCAGGTCGATACCGGGCACCGGCACCATGGCCACACCGGCGGCGAGCAAGGCGCGCTGGCGCACACGCTGGCGACAGCGCCGCGCAATCGCGGCCACCGCGTCGTCAGACCTGGGCAGGTCATCCACGGCGGCAACCATCACCCAGCGGGCGGGTGGGCCAGCACGACGATGCCATCGGCATCGGCCACCAGCCAGTCGCCCGGGCGCACCACCACGCCCTGCAACCGCACCGGCACATCCACCAGTCCCGCCTGGCGGCGCTCAGGGCCCAGCGGTATCAGGCCCAGTGCGCGCACGCCCAGGTCGGTGGCAGCGAGTTCGGCGACGTCACGCACGCAGCCGTCGACCACCACGCCCACCCAGCCATTGCGGGCCGCTGCGGCCGCCAGATTGCCACCCACCAGCGCATGGCGCAGCGAGCCGCCACCATCGACCACCAGCACCCGGCCATGGCCAGGCGACTCGACCAGGGCCTTGACCGAGGTGTTGTCTTCATGGCACTTGACCGTGGCCACCGGGCCAGCAAACGCCGGCTTGCCGCCATAGGCCTGAAACACCGGCGGCAGCACCCGGAAGGCGCCACTGGTGTCATGTTTGTGCAGGTCACACAGGTCGCAGGTGAGCATGGATGGCATCGTCTTGGGCTCCGGGTGGTTGGTCTGACGATGATAGGTGGGGTGCAGGCCGGCGCAGTGCAAGCCCGCGCAGCCGGAATCGCAGACAAACGGCCAACGCGCTGCCGAATGCGTGGAGATCAGCCAGCATTGCAGGCGCTGTTCGGCCACGGCGCCGAGCGAAGCGGCGCTACCAAGCAAAACGCCCCGGGGACGGGGCGTAGAGGGAGACGGGCAATCGTTGGAGGCGCGACCCGGAGTCGAACCGGGCTAGACGGATTTGCAATCCGTTGCATAACCGCTTTGCTATCGCGCCGCGCGGCAAACCATTCTCATTGACGCAGCTCACTGACGAAAACGGGAAGCCTTAGCTTCCCGTTTCGGCACTTCTTCGGTAGGCATGGCCTACCGTATCAAATATGGAGCGGGAGACGAGGCTCGAACTCGCGACCTCAACCTTGGCAAGGTTGCGCTCTACCAACTGAGCTACTCCCGCAAAATACCCAATCACTCAAGTATTTGACTTCTTCGCGTCACGTTTTGCATTCAGCGAAGCTAGCATTCTAGGGGCGTTTGATGTGATTTGGCAAGCCCCCCGGCTGAAAAATCAGTGCGGCAGCGCATCAGCCGGCCCGGCAGCGGCCGCGACGTCAGGCTTGGGCGCATCCACCTTGGCGGGTACCGGCTCATCTTCCGGCAGCGGGGGCGGCATGGTCTCCAGGGCGATTTCCAGCACCCGCTCGATCCAGCGCACCGGCACGATCTCGAGATGGTTCTTCACGTTCTCGGGAATGTCCTGCAGATCCTTGACGTTCTCTTCCGGGATCAGCACGGTCTTGATGCCGCCGCGGTGGGCCGCCAGCAGCTTTTCCTTCAGGCCGCCGATCGCGGTGATCTCGCCGCGCAAGGTGATCTCGCCGGTCATCGCCACATCGGCCCGCACCGGGATATTGGTCAGCGCCGAAACAAAGGCCGTGGCCATGGCCGCGCCGGCGCTGGGGCCGTCCTTGGGCGTCGCGCCATCGGGCACGTGGATGTGGATGTCGCGCTTCTCGAACATCTCGTCCTTCACGCCCAGGCGGCGTGAACGGCTGCGGATGACCGAGCGTGCGGCTTCCACCGATTCCTTCATCACGTCGCCCAGCGACCCGGTGCGGATGATGTTGCCCTTGCCGGGCATCACCGCCGCCTCGATCGTGAGCAGGTCGCCGCCCACTTCCGTCCAGGCCAGCCCGACCACCTGTCCGACCTGGTTCTTCTTCTCGGCGCGGCCGTAGTCGAACTTGCGCACACCCAGGTAGTCGTTCAGGTTCTCGTCGGTCACGATGACCTTGCCGGTGGCCTTCTTGAGCTGGATGCTCTTGACCGTCTTGCGGCAGATCTTGGAGATCTCGCGCTCCAGCGAGCGCACGCCGGCTTCACGGGTGTAGTAACGGATGATCCCGCGGATGGCCGACTCGGTGACTTCCATCTCCGCGTCCTTGACGCCGTTGTTCTTGGCCTGCTTGGGCAGCAAGTAACGCTGCGCGATGCTGACCTTCTCGTCTTCGGTGTAGCCCGACAGCCGGATCACTTCCATCCGATCCAGCAAGGCCGGCGGGATGTTCATGCTGTTGGACGTGGCGATGAACATCACGTCCGACAAGTCGAAGTCGACCTCGACATAGTGGTCGCTGAAGGTGTGGTTCTGCTCGGGATCAAGCACCTCCAGCAACGCCGATGACGGATCACCGCGGAAGTCCATGCCCAACTTGTCGATCTCGTCGAGCAGGAACAGCGGGTTGCGCACGCCCACCTTGGTCAGGCTCTGCAGCACCTTGCCCGGCATGCTGCCGATGTAGGTGCGGCGGTGGCCGCGGATCTCGGCTTCGTCACGCACACCGCCCAGGGCCATGCGCACGAACTTGCGGCCGGTGGCGCGCGCCACGCTCTGGCCGAGCGAGGTTTTGCCCACGCCCGGAGGGCCGACCAGGCACAGGATCGGCGCCTTGACCTTGTCCACGCGCTGCTGCACCGCAAGATACTCAAGGATGCGTTCCTTGACCTTGTCGAGGCCGTAGTGGTCTTCGTTCAGCACCTCTTCGGCCAGCGGAAGATCGTGCTTCACCTTGCTCTTCTTGGCCCAGGGCAGACCGATCAGCGTGTCGATGAAGTTGCGCACCACCGTGGCCTCGGCGCTCATCGGCGACATCAGCTTGAGCTTCTTCAGCTCGCTGTCTGCCTTCTTGCGCGCCTCCTTGCTCATCTTGGCGGCTTCGATCTTCTTCTCGAGCTCTTCGAGGTCGGCGCCTTCCTCGCCATCGCCCAGTTCCTTCTGGATGGCCTTGACCTGCTCGTTCAGGTAGTACTCGCGCTGGCTCTTTTCCATCTGGCGCTTGACGCGACCACGGATGCGCTTTTCCACCTGCAGGATGTCGACCTCATGCTCCAACAGTTCCAGCAGCTTCTCCAGCCGCTTGGCCACCACGAACAGGTCGAGCACGCTCTGCTTGGCTTCCAGCTTCAGCGGCAAGTGCGCGGCGATGGTGTCGGCCAGGCGGCCCGGGTCGTCGATGCCGGCGATGGACGTCAGGATCTCGGGCGGGATCTTCTTGTTGAGCTTGACGTACTGGTCGAACTGCTGCGTCACTGCACGGCGCAGGGCTTCCACTTCCGGCGACGGCTCGCCGGCGGGCTGCACCGGCACCACGTCGGCCGTGAAGTGCTCGGCCATGTCGTGGATGGCCTTGGTTTCAGCGCGCTGCACGCCTTCGACCAGCACCTTCACCGTTCCGTCGGGCAGCTTGAGCATCTGCAGGATGCTGGAGACGCAGCCGATCTCGAACATGTCCTCGGGCTTGGGCTCGTCCTTGCCGGCGGCCTTCTGGGCCACCAGCATGATCTGGCGGCCGGCTTCCATCGCGGCCTCCAGCGCCTTGATGGACTTGGGCCGGCCCACGAATAGCGGGATGACCATGTGCGGAAACACAACCACATCGCGCAGCGGCAGCAGCGGCAGGGTGATGGGGTCGGGCGGAAGAATGGGATGTCCAGACATGAGGGAAACCTCTCTTTCTCAAACCGACATGGGGCTTGAGCGGGCGAATGCAAGGTTGGGTGCGGCTGTCGGGCCGACAACCGCGTTGGCCTGGATCACAGGGGCAACAGCAGCGTTCAGGCGCTGGCCTTCTTTTCGCGGTAGACGAGCAGGGGCTTGGCGCCCTCTTCAACGATGTGTTCGTCAATCACCACCTTCGCCACGCCATCCATCGTGGGCAGGTCGAACATGGTGTCGATCAGGGCGTTCTCCATGATCGAGCGCAGACCGCGCGCACCGGTCTTGCGCTTGAGCGCCTTGCGGGCGATGGCGGCCAGGGCCGAGGGGCGCACTTCAAGCTCCACCCCGTCCATGCCGAAGAGCTTCTGGTACTGCTTGACCAGGGCGTTGCGCGGCTCGGTGAGGATCTGGATCATGGCCGACTCGGTCAGCTCGCCCAGGGTGGCCACCACGGGGAGGCGGCCCACCAGTTCAGGGATCAGGCCGAACTTGATCAGGTCTTCGGGCTCGGCCTCGCGGAACAGGTCGGCCGCACGCTTCTCGGTCTTGCTGTGCACGCTGGCGCCGAAGCCGATGCCCGACTTCTCGGTGCGGTTCTGGATGACTTTTTCGAGCCCGTCGAACGCGCCGCCGCAGATGAACAGGATGTTGGTCGTGTCGATCTGCAGGAAATCCTGGTTGGGGTGCTTGCGCCCGCCCTGCGGAGGCACGCTGGCCATCGTGCCTTCCACCAGCTTCAGCAGGGCCTGCTGCACGCCCTCGCCCGACACATCGCGGGTGATGCTGGGGTTGTCGGCCTTGCGGCTGATCTTGTCGATCTCGTCGATGTAGACGATGCCGCGCTGGGCGCGTTCCACGTCGTAGTTGCAGTTCTGCAGCAGCTTCTGGATGATGTTCTCGACATCCTCGCCCACGTAACCGGCTTCGGTCAGGGTGGTGGCGTCGGCAATGACGAAGGGCACGTTCAGCAGCTTGGCCAGGGTTTGCGCCAGCAGGGTCTTGCCGCTGCCGGTGGGGCCGATCAGCAGGATGTTGCTCTTGGTGAGCTCGACCTCTTCCTTGGCATTGGCCGCGATGAACTTCAACCGCTTGTAGTGGTTGTAGACCGCCACCGACAGGGTGCGTTTGGCCGAATCCTGGCCGATCACGTATTGGTCGAGCGTGGTCTTGATCTCCAGCGGCGCGGGCAGGTCCGACTTGGCGGCCTTGGCGCCGGCAGCCTCGGCCGGTGCCTCATCACGGATGATGTCGTTGCACAGCTCGATGCACTCGTCGCAGATGAACACCGACGGGCCGGCAATGAGCTTCTTGACCTCGTGCTGGCTTTTGCCGCAGAAGCTGCAGTACAGCACTTTTTCGCCAGAGGCGCCCTTCTTGTCGGCCATGTGTGGGGGTGTCTTTGCGCAGGCGGTGAACGTGGGAATCGATGATAGAGCAAAGCCTGCGGCGACTTTTCCGACACCGCAGGCGGGTGATCAGCCGCGCTTGGCAATCACCTGGTCGATCAGGCCGTAGGTCTTGGCCTCTTCGGGCGACATGTAGTAGTCGCGCTCCATGTCGGCGGCGATCTTCTCGAAGCTCTGGCCGGTGCGGTCGGCGTAGATGCGGTTGAGCTGCTCGCGGGTCTTCAAGATCTCGCGCGCGGTGATCTCGATGTCGGTGGCCTGGCCCTGGGCGCCGCCCGACGGCTGGTGGATCATGATCTTGGCGTTGGGCAGCGAGATGCGCTTGCCCTTGGCGCCGGCCATCAACAAGAAGCTGCCCATGCTGGCGGCCATGCCCATGCACAGCGTGCTGACATCGGGCTTGATGAAGTTCATCGTGTCGTAGATCGACAGGCCGGCGCTGACGCTGCCGCCGGGGCTGTTGATGTAGAAGAAGATGTCCTTGTCGGGGTTCTCGCTCTCCAGGAACAGCATCTGCGCCACCACCAGGTTGGCCGTGGCGTCGTTGACCGGGCCGACCAGGAAGATGATGCGCTCGCGCAGCAGGCGGCTATAGATGTCATAGGCGCGTTCGCCCCGTCCCGATTGCTCGATGACGATGGGCACCATGCCCAGGGCTTGCGTCTCCAATGCACTCATGGTTTTCCTTGAAAGAATTATCTTTGCCGATTATGGCCCCCGGCCCAGGGGCTTGCAGGCGACGAAAAAAGGGGTGCCGACCGGTCAGTCGCGCACCCCCCGCAGACGGCAGTCGCGCAGCTCAGGCCGTCATCAGCTCGTCGAACGGCAGGGCCTTGTCATTGATCTTGACCAGGCTCAACACGTGGGCGGTGACGTTGTTCTCGATCACCACTGCTTCCACCTCGGCCATGCGCTGGCGGTCCGACAGATACCAGCGCATCACGTCGGCCGGCTTCTCGTAGCTCTGGCTCATCTCTTCGATGTGGGCCTGCAGCTGCTCGGGCTTGGCCTGCAGGTTGTTGGCGCGCACCAGCTCGGCCACCACCAGGCCCAGGCGCACGCGGCGCTCGGCCTGGGGCTGGAACAGCTCGCTGGGGATGGGCGCCTTGTCGGCGTCCTTGATGCCACGCTGCTTCAGGTCTTCACGGGCGTTGGCGACCAGGCGCTCCAGCTCGTTGTCGACCAGGGCCTTGGGGATGTCGAGCGTCGCCACCTGGATCAGCGCGTCCATGGCTGCAGCCTTGTTCTTGCCCAGCACGCGGAACTTGACCTCGCGTTCCAGGTTCTTCTTCACGTCGGCGCGCAGGCCGTCCACCGTGCCGTCGGCAATGCCCAGGCTCTGGATGAAAGGCTCGGTCAGCTCAGGCAGGTTCTGGGCTTCGACCTTCTTCATCGTCACCAGGAAGTCGGCTTCCTTGCCGGCCACGTCCTTGCCGTGGTAGTCCTCGGGGAACTGCAGCGGGAAGGTCTTGTTGTCGCCGACCTTCATGCCGCGCACAGCCTTGTCGAACTGCTCGAGCATCTGGCCTTCGCCGATGATGAACTGGAAGGCATCGGCCTTGCCACCCGAGAAGGTCTCGCCGTCGATCTTGCCTTCGAAGTCGATGGTGACGCGGTCGGTCTCGGCAGCGCCTTCGGCAGCCGGGCGCTGGGCGAAGGTGCGGCGCTGCTTGCGCAGGATGTCGACGGTGCGGTCGATGGCGGCTTCGGTCACCTCGCTGCTGAAACGGTCCACCTCCACCGCCGACAGCTCACCCAGGGTCACTTCCGGGTACACCTCGAAGGTGGCTTCGAAGGCCAGCTGGCCCTCGGGCGCGCCGTCCTTGGGCGACACGCGGGGCACGCCGGCCACGCGCAACTGCGCTTCGTTGGCGGCGCTGGCGAAGGCCTGGCCGATCTTGTCGTTCATGACCTCGCTCTGGACCGAGTAGCCGTAGCGCTGGGCCACCACCGACATCGGCACCTTGCCGGGGCGGAAGCCATCGGCCTTGACGGTGCGCGACAGCTTCTTCAGCCGGGTCTCGATCTCGGTGTTGAGGTCATTGGCCGGGATCAGCAGGGTGATGCGGCGTTCGAGCTTTTCAAGGGTTTCGACAGTGACGGCCATTTGATGCTCCCGATCTGGGACTCGCTGGAAAGGTTGGGGCTGGTGCGCGGGGCCGGACTCGAACCGGCACGCCCGTGAAGGCGTCAGGACCTAAACCTGGTGCGTCTACCGATTTCGCCACCCGCGCGGGAATTCTTTGAAGACGGCAGCTGTTTCCGGCCAGTGAGGGCCTGATGCGGGGCTGCCGGACACGCCGGAAAACCGGCGATTCTAGCCCGCCACCACCACTGGATCTGCGGGGCCGGGCCGGCGCACGCGGAACCAGGCCGCATACATGGCCGGCAACGCCAGCAGCGTCAGCGCGGTGGCCACGATCAGCCCGCCCATGATGGCCACCGCCATCGGGCCCCAGAACACGCTGCGGGTCAGCGGGATCATCGCCAGCACCGCCGCCGCCGCCGTCAGCACGATGGGGCGGAAGCGCCGCACTGCGGCCTCGACGATGGCGTCCCAGGCCGGCAGGCCACGGGCGCGGTCCTGCTCGATCTGGTCGATCAGGATCACCGAGTTGCGCATGATCATGCCCATCAGCGCAATCACCCCCAGCAGCGCCACGAAGCCGAACGGCCGGTTGAACAGCAGCAGCGCCGCCGCCACGCCGGCAATGCCCAAGGGCCCGGTCAGGAACACCAGCATCGCCCGCGAGAAGCTGTGCAATTGCAGCATCAGCAGGGTGAAGATGATGAACAGCATGATCGGCAGGCCGGCGATGATGCTGCCGGTGCCCTTGCTGCTTTGTTCCTGCGCGCCGGCGATGCGGATGTCGTAGTCTGGCGGCATGGTGGCTTTGAGCGCCTGCAGCTGCGGCCACACCGCCTGGGTGACGGTGGGGCCCTGCACGCCGTCGATCACATCACCCTGCACGGTGATGGCGTACTGGCGGCCTTCACGCCACAGCACGCCCGGCTCCCAGGCCAGGTCGATCCTGGCGATCTGCGTCAGCGGGATGGCGCGGCCGCTGCTCGTGGGCACGAAGGCATTGCCGATGTCGGTGAGCACGTGGCGCTCTTCCAGTGGCTGGCGCAGCACGATGTCGATCAGCTTGTCGCCTTCCCGGTATTGGCCTACGGTGGTGCCGCTCAGGCCCCCGCGCGAGCCCTGGGCGATCGACTGGCTGGTGACACCCAGCGCCCGCGCCTTGTCCTGGTCGACTGCCAGGCGCAGGGTCTTGATCTGCTCGTTCCAGTTGTCGTTGACGCCGCGCATGGCCGGGTGGCCGGCCAGGATGGCCTTGACCTGGTCACCGTACTGGCGCACCACTGCCACGTCGTCACCCAGCACGCGGAACATCACCGGGTAGTCCACCGGCGGGCCGTTGGGCAGCACCTTCACCCGGGCGCGGGCGTCCGAGAACTCCTCGGCCAGCAAGGCCGGCAGCTTCTGACGCAGGCGCTCGCGCGCGGCCAGGTCCTTGGGCAGCAGGATGGCCTGGCTGGCATTGGTCTGCGGAAAGATCTGGTTGAGCGGCAGGTAGAAGCGCGGCACGCCCGCGCCGATCCAGAAGGTCACGCTCTGCAGGTCAGGCTCTTTCAGCATGCGGGCTTCGAAGCGCCGGGCCAGCGCCTCGGTCTCGCGCTGGGTGCTGCCCTCGGGCAGCCACAGGTCCACCAGGATTTCGGGCCGGCTGGAATCGGGAAAGAACTGCTGCTGCACCTTGCCCAGCGCAACGATGCCGCCGGCAAACAGGGCCACCGTCAGCGCCAGGGTGATCCAGCGGTGGCGCACACAACCATCCACCAGGCGCCGGAAGCCGGCATAGAACGGCGTGTCGAACAGCTCATGCGGCTGGCCGTCCACCTGCTTGCGGGTGCGCAGCAGCCAGGCACCCAGGTAGGGCACAAAGTACACCGACACCACCCAGCTGATGACCAGCGCCGCCGAGGTGACGGCGAAGATGGCGAAGGTGTATTCACCGGTCACTGATTTGGCCATGCCGATGGGCAGGAAGCCGGCTGCGGTGATCAGCGTGCCGGTCAGCATGGGCATGCTGGTCACTTCATAGGCGTAGCTGGCGGCGGCTTTCTTGTCCCAGCCTTCTTCCAGCTTGCGCACCATCATTTCCACCGCAATGATGGCGTCGTCCACCAGCAGGCCCAGGGCGATGATCAGGCTGCCCAGGCTGATCTTGTGCAGGCCCACGCCCCAATAGAACATGGTGATGAAGGTGATGGCCAGCACCAGCGGGATGGTGATGCCCACCACCATGCCGGGCCAGATGTCGATGCTGAACTTCATGAACCCGGGCCTGGTGTGCAGCCCCAGGCTGAGAAAGCTGACCGCCAGCACCACCAGCACCGCTTCGATCAGCACCCGGACGAACTCATTGACCGACCGGGTGACGGCGGCGGGCTGGTCCTGCACCTGCTCCAACGTGATGCCGGCGGGCAGGTCGGCGCGCAGTTGCGCCACCCGTGCCTGCAGCGCATGGCCCAGGCTGACGATGTCGCCGCCCTTGGCCATCGACACACCGAGGGCGATCACCGGCTTGCCCTGGTGGCGCACCTTCACGGCGGCCGGGTCGATGTTGCCGCGGCGGACGTCGGCAATGTCGCCCAGGCGCAGTGTGCTGGCCTGGCCGGTGGCGCTGTTGACGGCGCGGATCGGGAACTGCCGCAGGTCGTCCACCGAGCGCAGCGCGCCCTGCACCCGCACCTGGAAGTTCTGCGTGCCAGCGTCCAGCAGGCCGGCTCCTTCCACCGCGTTCTGCGCCGCCAGTTGGCCGATGACCTGGTTCATGTCCAGGCCCAGGGCGGCCAGCCGCTTCTGCGAGATCTCGACAAAGATCTTCTCGGGCTGGGCGCCGAACAGCTCCACCTTGGCCACGTCGGGCACGCGCAGCAGCTGGGTGCGCACCCGCTCGGCGAACACGCGCAGTTCCTCGTCACTGAAGCCGTCGGCCGACAAGGCGAAGATGCTGCCGTAGACATCGCCGAAGTCGTCGTTGTATACCGGCCCGATCACCCCGGCCGGCAGGGTGTTGCGCATGTCGCCGACCTTCTTGCGCACCTGGTACCAGGTGCCGGCCACGTCCTTGGGCGGGGTGCTGTCCTTCAGTTCCAGCAGGGTCAGTGATTCACCGGGCTTGGTGTAGCTGCGGATCACGTCGCTGTTGGGCACCTCCTGCAGCGCGCGCTCGATCTTGTCGGTCACCTGCTCGGCCATCTGTTGCGCCGTGGCGCCGGGCCAGAAGGCCTGCACCACCATCACCCGGAAGGTGAACGGCGGGTCTTCGTCCTGCCCCAGCTGGAAGTAGGCGGCAACGCCCAGCACCATCATCACCACCATCAAGTAGCGGGTCAGGGCCGGGTGCTCCAGCGCCCAGCGCGAGATGTTGAAGCCAGACGACGTGGTGCCCGGGGTCGGTGTGCTGTGCATGGCGCGGCTCAGCGGGATGCGGCGGGGGCAGCGGGGGCAGCGGAAGAGGCGGGGGCCGCAGCCGCCCCCGGCTCCACGTACCAGCGCACGGCCTGGCCGGGCGTCAGCGTGTGCACGCCGGCCGTCACTACCGCCTGGCCGGGCTGCAGGCCGCCGGCCACCACCACCAAATTGCCGTCGGCCCCGGCCACGGTGATGGGCTGCGGGCGCACCGTCATCGCCGTGCGGTCGACCAGCCACACGCTGGTCTGACCGCCTTGCGCGAACACCGCCGTCAACGGCAGCTTGATCACCCCGGGCACGGGCGGCGTGGCCACCAGCACGGTGGCGGTCTGGCCCAGGCGCAGGTCGGTGCGGCCGATGTCGGCGCGGACCAAGAAGGTGCGGGTCACCGGGTCGGCTGCCGCCGCCACCTCGCGCACGGTGGCGGGCGTTGTGGCGATGCCGCCCCAGGGCTTGAGCTGCACCGCACCAGGCTTGCCCAGGGCGGCGCGCATGGCGGAGGCTCGGTCCTCGGGCACGCTGAACACCGCGTCGCGCGGGCCGTCGTGGGCCAGGCGCAGCACCGGCGCACCGGCGCTCAGCACGGTGCCGGGTTCAGCGTCCACCGCGGTGACGATGCCCGCCACCTCGGCCGTCAACATCGCGTAGCCGGCCTGGTTGGTCTGCAGCCTGGCCTGCGCAATCGCCTGTGCGGCCTGGCTGCGGCTGGACTGCAGGCCGGCATCTCGCCGCTCCAGTTCCACCCCGCTGATGAAGCCCTGCTCGCGCAGCGTGGCGTAGCGCTTGAACTCGGCCTCAGCAAAAGCCAACTGTGCCTGCGCGGCAGCCAATTGCGCCCTGGCGGCGTCTTGCCCCAGACGCAGGTCGCCAGGGTCGATCTCGGCCAGCGCCTGGCCGGCCCGCACCGCGTCGCCCACGTTGACCAGACGCCGCACCAGCTTGCCACCCACGCGGAACGCCGGCCGGCTCTCGGCCCGGGCGCGCACCTCCGCCGGGTACTCGTGCAGCAGGTTGGCGCTGCCCGCCTGAACGGTGACGGTGCGCACCGCCCGCACCGGTTCGGGCGCGGGTGCCGGCTTGCTGCAGGCGGTCAGCAAACACAACAGGACCAAGGGCAGCAGAAGAAGACGCATGGGCATGGGCCGGTGGGGTTGGAAGGGTTGTCAGGCCTGCGATGCGTGCCACGCACCACAATTAATGACTGACCAGTCAGTAATATAGAAGTCGAACCACGGGCTGTCAAACCCGGACGCCAACACTGCGCGTGTCACTTGCAGACAACACCGCCTGCGCCCGGCGGTCAGCCGACAATCGCGCCGTGCCCGTCGACCACTACGAGAACTTTCCCGTCGCATCGCTGCTGTGCCCGCCCGCCATGCGGGCTGGCGTGACGGCGGTCTACCACTTCGCCCGCACTGCCGACGACATCGCCGACGAAGGCGATGCGTCGGCCGAACACCGCCGCCAGCAGCTGCAGCACTACCGGCTGGCGTTGCTGGCCAGCGCGGACGGCCAGCCGCCGGCTGGCGACTGGGCGCCGGTGTTCGGCCCGCTGGCCCGGGCCATCACAATGCACCAGCTGCCACTGGGCCTGTTGACCGATTTGCTGGATGCCTTCACCCAGGACACCCACAACCCGCGCTATGAAGACCGCGCCCAGCTGCTGGATTACTGCCGCCGCTCGGCCAACCCGGTGGGCCGGCTGATGCTGCACATGGCCGGGGTGCATGGCGCCCAGGCACTGGCGCAGTCCGACGCGATCTGCAGCGCGCTGCAGCTGATCAACTTCTGGCAAGACCCCAGCGTCGACCTGCCGCGTGGCCGCCACTACGTGCCGCAGGCCGACGCCCGGCACCATGGCCTGACGCTGGACCAGCTGGCGCAGCAGCCCGACAGCCCGGCCAGCGAGGCCCTGCTGCGCGCGCTGTGCCAATGGGCTGGCGCGCTGATGGCCGAAGGTGCGCCGCTGGCCTGCCAGGTGCCCGGGCGGCTGGGCTGGGAACTGCGCCTGGTGGTGCAGGGGGGCTTGCGCATCCTTGAGAGAATCAGTGCGATGCACTACCGCACCCTGCGCCAACGCCCCAAACTGGGCCCCACCGACCTGCCGGTGATGGCGTGGCGCGCCCTGCGCATGCGCCCTGCCCGGCCCACCCCGGGCTTCCGACTGGCCTGACACGCCGATGAGCACAACGCCCCAGCAGTACGTGCAAGACAAGGCCGCAGGCAGCGGCAGCTCGTTCTACTACGCCTTCCTGTTTCTGCCGCCGCCGCGGCGTGCAGCGATCACTGCGTTCTATGCCTTCTGCCGCGAGGTGGACGACGTGGTCGACGAGATGCGCGACGCCAGTGTGGCCGCCACCAAGCTGGCCTGGTGGCAGCAGGAGGTGGGGCGCGCGTTTGCTGGCTGTGCCACCCACCCGGTCACCCAGGCGCTGATGCCGCATGCGTCGGTCTATGGCATCACCGCCGACCACCTGCTGGCAGTCATCGAAGGCTGCCGCATGGACCTGGAGCAAACCCGCTACCTCGACCTGCCCGGCCTGCTGCGCTACTGCCATCTGGTGGCCGGCATCGTCGGCGAGGTGGCAGCGCGCATCTTCGGCCACACCGACCCCCAGACCATCGCCTATGCCCACCGCCTGGGCCGGGCGCTGCAGCTCACCAACATCCTGCGCGACGTGGGTGACGACGCCCGCCGTGGCCGCATCTACCTGCCGATCACCGAGTTGCAGCAGTTTGACGTGAAGGCGCATGAACTGCTCAAACGCGACAAGCCCTGGGGTTACAGCGACCGCTTCACCGCGCTGATGCGGTTCCAGGCCAACCGCGCCCATGCCACCTACGACGAGGCCCTGGCGATGCTGCCCGACGCCGACCGGCTGGCGCAGAAGCCCGGGCTGATGATGGCCAACATCTACCGTGCGCTGTTGCGCGAGATCGAGGCCGACGGCTTCCAGGTGTTGCACCAGCGCACCTCGCTCACCCCGATCCGCAAGCTGTGGATCGCGCTGATGACCCACTGGCGCGGGCGGTGAGCCCGGCGCCAGCCAAGGACACGCGGGCAGTGAGCCCGGCGCTAGCCCAGGACACGCGGGCGGTGAGCCCGGCGCCAGCCCAGGACACGCGGGCGGTGAGCCAAGCGCCAGCCAGCGGGCCGCGCGTGGCAGTCATCGGTGCGGGCTGGGCCGGGCTGGCAGCCGCGGTGCAGCTGGTCCAGGGAGGTGCCCGCGTCAGTGTGTTCGAGATGGCGCGCCGGCCCGGCGGGCGGGCCAGGCAGGCCGACGGCGCCGGCCAGGGCTTCGACAACGGCCAGCACATCCTGATCGGCGCTTACAGCGCCACGCTCGGCCTGATGCGCACCGTGGGCGCCGACCCCGCGCACCTGCTGCTGCGCCAGCCGCTGGCCTTGGTCGACCCGGCCGGCCGCGGCCTGCGGCTGCCGCCCGGGCCACCGCTGCCGGCCTTTGCCCGCGCGGTGCTGGGCGCCCGGCACTGGGCGCTGGCCGACCGACTGGCCCTTATCACCGCTGCCGGCGGCTGGCTGGCGCGGCGCTTTCGCTGCCCGCCCGGCTGGACCGTGCAGCAGCTGTGCAGCCGCCTGCCGCCCACGGTGCAGGCCGAGTTGATCGACCCGCTGTGCGTGGCCGCGCTGAACACGCCGATGTCGCAAGCCAGCGCTGCCGTCTTCCTGCGGGTGCTGCATGACGCGCTGTTCAGCGGCCGCGGCAGTGCCGACTTGCTGCTGCCCCGCGCACCGCTGTCAGCCCTGCTGCCAGACCCGGCCTGGCGCTGGCTGGCCGCCCGCGGTGCAGCGCTGCACACCGGGCACCGCGTGGGCATGCTGCAGGCCACGGGCCAGCGCTGGTTGCTCGACGGCGATGCCTTCGACATGGTGGTGCTGGCCTGCAGCGCCACCGAAGCCGCTCGCCTGGCGGCCACCGCTGCACCGGCCTGGTCGGCTGTGGCCGCGGCCCTGCGCTACGAGCCCATCGTCACCGCCTGGTTGCGGGACGATCGCTTGCAACACCCGCAGGCCATGGTGGCGCTGCCGCCGGGCCTACAGGCGCCGGCGCAGTTCGCCTTCAACCTGGGCCAGCTGCACCACGACCCGGCTTTGCATGGCGTCTGGGCCTTCGTTGCCAGCAGTGCGGCACCCTGGCTGGCCAATGGCCTGGCGGCCTGCGGCCAGGCCATGCTGGCGCAGGCGCGCCAGTCCTTTGCCGGCGCCTTCGGCGGGCCCGATGCACAGGTGCTGCTGCACACCGCTGCCGAGCGGCGCGCCACCTTTGCCTGCACGCCCGCGCTGGCACGGCCGGCCATGCGTGTCGCACCCGGGCTGTTGGCTGCCGGCGACCATGTGCAGGGCCCCTACCCCGCCACGCTGGAAGGTGCCGTGCGCAGTGGCCAAGCCGCCGCACACGCCAGCCTGACAAGCCCTGACACCCGAGGCTGATCTGTCCACGATGCACGATACGGTTTCGCCATGCAAAATAGGCGCAATCCCCAGGACATCCCATGACGACCACAAAAACAGGGCAAACGCCCGCGATCCAGGTCATCGAACGCATGTTCTCGTTGCTCGACGCGCTGGCAGCACACCAGGACCCGGTGTCGCTGAAGCTGCTCAGTGAACGCACTGGCCTGCATCCGTCCACCGCGCACCGCATCCTGAACGATCTGGCCATCGGCCGCTTCGTCGACCGGCCAGAGGCCGGCAGCTACCGCCTGGGCATGCGCCTGCTGGAACTGGGTAATCTGGTGAAGGCACGCCTGGACGTGCGCGACGCCGCCATCGGCCCGATGCGCGAGCTGCACAAGCTCACCCACCAGCCGGTGAACCTGTCGGTGCGCCAGGGCGACGAGATCGTCTACATCGAGCGCACCTACAGTGAACGCTCAGGCATGCAGGTGGTGCGGGCAGTGGGTGGGCGGGCGCCGCTGCACCTCACGTCGGTGGGCAAGCTGTTCCTGGCCCATGACGACCCGCAGCGCGTGCGCGCCTATGCCGCGCGCACCGGCCTGTCAGGCCACACCCGCAACAGCATCACCGAAATCAGCCGGCTCGAGCGTGAACTGGCCCAGGTGCGCCAGCATGCACTGGCGCGCGACGACGAAGAACTGGAGCTGGGCGTGCGCTGCATGGCCGCCGGCATCTTCGACGACCAGGGCCGGCTGGTGGCCGGGCTGTCGGTGTCGGCACCAGCGGACCGGCTGGAAGAATCGTGGGGCGAGCGGGTGCGGGCCACAGCCGCGCAGATCTCGGACGCCCTGGGCCACCACGGCGCTTGAGCGCCGCGGCGGGGTGCCGTCAGCTCAGGTTGGCAACAGGCGCTGCCGCCGGCAAGGCTGCCGACCCCAGCCACTTGCGGACGCGCTCGGCATCGCCGATGCGCGAGTACTTGCCGGTCGAGTCCAGGAACACCATGATCAGCTTGCGACCGGCCAGCTGCGCCTGCATCACCAGGCAGCGGCCCGCCTCGGCGATGTAGCCTGTCTTCTGCAGGCCGATGTCCCACTGCGGGTTTCTGACCAGGCCGTTGGTGTTGCGGAACTGCATGACCCGGTGGCCCACGGACACCTGCGCCTCTTGCGAGGTGGACAGCTCGCGCAGCAGCGGCACCTGGTGGGCGGCACGCACCAGCACCGCCAGGTCTTGCGCACTTGACTGGTTCTTGCTGGACAGGCCGGTGGGCTCCACATAGTGCGTGTCACGCATGCCCAGGGCAAGGGCCTTGCGGTTCATCGCATCCACGAACGCCGGCATGCCTCCCGGGTGGTGACGACCGAGCGAATTGGCAGCCCGGTTCTCCGACGACATCAACGCCAGATGCATCATCTCGCCCCGGGTCAGCTGGGTGCCCACAGCCAGCCGCGAGCGGCTGCCCTTCTCGGTGTCGATGTCATCCTGCGTGACCGTGAGCACATCGCCGAGCGAGACCTTGGATTCAGCCACCACGAGCGCCGTCATCAGCTTGGTGATCGACGCGATGGGCAGTACAGCGCCCGGGTTCTTGCTGAACAGCACTTCGTTGGTGTCCTGGTCGACCACCAGGACCACGCTGGATTTCAGGTCAAGCGGGTCTCCGCTCTCATGCAACCCCAACGCCTGGCCCATGCTGGGGACGGCCGCCACCACCGGAACCGCCACCACACGACGGGTTTGTGCTGCGCGCACGGCGATAGCGCGCTGGAGCCCAAGGGCCTTGGCCGTCTTGGTGGACTTGGCCACTTTGCCCACCTTCTCTGCCTGGGCGGGCCGCCGCTGCGGGCTGGCCTTGGCCGCCTTGGATGCGCTGGCGCGCTGGCCGTCCTGGCGGGCCTGGGCAGGTGTGCCGATGGTCAGAGCCGCACACAGCGCCAGCAGAGACAGCGGCAGGGTCAGTTTCATGGGAATCCAGGCGGGTACAAGGGAGACAAACACGTTACAACAGTGTAGGCCAGCCGAAAAACACAGGCAAGATCAAAAACTTGCATGCGTTTTGTAAAGTAAATCCGCTCAGCCTTGGGCCGCCACCCGTTCAGCCTTGGAATGCAGCTTGTTGAGGGCCGCCAGATAGGCCTTGGCCGAGGCCACGACGATGTCCGGGTCGGCACCCACACCGTTCACCACGCGGCCACCGAGTTGCAGCCGCACCGTGACTTCGCCTTGTGATTCTGTGCTGCCGCTGGTGATGGCGTTGACTGAATAGAGCACCAGTTCAGCGCCACTTCCCACCCGGGACTCGATCGCCTTCAGGCTGGCATCGACCGGACCGTTGCCATCGCTTTCGGCGCTGTGCTCAATGCCGCCGGCCGCAAACACCACCGCGGCATGTGGCCGCTCACCGGTCTCGGAATGCTGGCGCAGGCTGACCAGGCGGTAGTGCTCCTGCTCACGCGTCACGCTTTCGTCACTGGCCAGGGCAATGATGTCCTCGTCGAAGATCTCCGCCTTGCGGTCGGCCAAGTCCTTGAAGCGGGCGAAAGCGGTGTTGACGTCGGCCTCGCTCTGCATCTCGATGCCCAGCTCCTGCAGGCGCGCCTTGAAGGCATTGCGCCCGCTCAGCTTGCCCAGCACGATCTTGTTGGATCCCCAGCCCACGTCTTCGGCGCGCATGATCTCGTAGGTGTCGCGCGCCTTGAGCACACCGTCCTGGTGGATGCCGCTGGCGTGGGCGAAGGCATTGGCGCCCACCACCGCCTTGTTGGGCTGCACCACGAAGCCGGTGGTCTGGCTGACCATGCGCGAGGCCGGCACGATCTGGGTGGCGTCGATGCCCACGGCCAGGCCGAAGTAATCGTGCCGGGTCTTCACCGCCATCACGATCTCTTCCAGCGAGCAGTTGCCGGCCCGTTCACCCAGGCCGTTGATGGTGCACTCCACCTGCCGCGCGCCGCCGATCTTCACCCCTGCCAGCGAGTTGGCCACCGCCATGCCCAGGTCGTTGTGGCAATGCACGCTCCAGATCGCCTTGTCGCTGTTGGGGATGCGCTCACGCAGGCTGCGGATGAATTCACCGTACAGCTCAGGCACCGCATAGCCCACGGTGTCGGGGATGTTGAGCGTGGTGGCGCCCTCGTTGATCACCGCCTCCAGCACCCGGCACAAAAAGTCGGGGTCGGACCGGTAGCCGTCCTCGGGGCTGAATTCGACGTCGCCGCACAGATTGCGGGCAAAGCGCACCGACAGCCTGGCCTGCTCGAACACCTGGTCGGGCGACATGCGCAGCTTCTTGTCCATGTGCAGCGCACTGGTGGCAATGAAGGTGTGGATGCGGGCACGCTTGGCGCCCACCAGGGCCTCGGCAGCGCGGGCGATGTCGCGGTCATTGGCCCGCGCCAGCGAGCACACGGTGGAGTCCTTGATCGCATGGGCGATCGCCTTGACACATTCGAAGTCGCCGTTGCTCGACGCCGCAAAGCCGGCCTCGATCACGTCGACCTTCAGGCGCTCGAGCTGGCGGGCAATGCGCAGTTTCTCGTCGCGCGTCATCGACGCGCCGGGCGATTGCTCGCCGTCACGCAAGGTGGTGTCGAAGATGATCAGTTGGTCGGCCATGGCGTGTTGCTCCTCGGTGTGGTGGTGTCGCCCTGCGCGTTGGGCAGGCTCAGGCAGATGCGGTGTGGGCGTGGGTCTGGCTGATCCGGGCGCCGCTGCGCAGCAGGCCGCTGACCACCGCCTTCATCGACGCGGTGACGATGTTGCCGTCGATCCCCATGCCGAACAGCGTGCGAGTATCGGCGATGCGCAGCTCCAGATAGGCTGCGGCACGGGCCCCGGCGCCGCTGCCCGGCCCCTTGCCGATCGCGTGTTCCTGGTAGTCCAGCACTGCCAGCTGCACGCCGGTGGCGCGCTGCAACGCATCGACGAAGGCATCCACCGGCCCGTTGCCGTCGCCCTGCACAGCCAGGGTCTGCCCGCCGGCCTGCAGCCGCAGCGCCAGGCGCACCCGGCCGTCAGGCTGTTCATCGATGTGCTGGTCGGTGATCACCACATCACCGTCGCCCAGGTGGTAGGCGTCGCGCAGCAGGGCCCAGATATCGGCGGACGTCAGCTCCTTGCCCTGCACGTCCATCACCGCCTGCACCGCGCTGGAAAACTCGATCTGCATGCGGCGCGGCAATGCCAGCCCGTGGTCGGCCTCCAGCAAGTAGCTGATGCCGCCCTTGCCCGACTGGCTGTTGACGCGGATCACCGCGTCGTAGCTGCGGCCCAGGTCCTTGGGATCGATCGGCAGATAGGGCATCGTCCAGATGTCGCCATCACGCCGCGCGGAAAAGGCTTTCTTGATGGCGTCCTGGTGCGAGCCCGAGAACGAGGTGTAGACCAGGTCGCCCACATACGGGTGGCGCGGGTGCACCGGCAGCTGGTTGCAGTGTTCGACCGTGCGGCGCATCGCGTCGATGTCACTGAAGTCCAGGCCGGGGTGCACGCCCTGGGTGTAGAGGTTCAGCGCCAGGTTCACCACGTCGACATTGCCGGTGCGCTCGCCGTTGCCGAACAGACAGCCCTCGATGCGGTCGCCACCAGCCATGATGGCCAGTTCTGCCGCCGCCGTGCCGGTGCCACGGTCGTTGTGCGGGTGGATCGACAGCACGATGGCATCGCGCCGCGCCAGGTGGCGGTGCATCCACTCCACCATGTCGGCAAAGATGTTGGGCGTGCTGTGCTCCACCGTCGACGGCAGGTTGATGATGCACTTGTGCTGGGGCGTGGGCTGCCACACATCGGTCACCGCATCGACCACCCGCTTGGCGAACGGCAGCTCGGTGCCCGAGAACATCTCGGGCGAGTACTGCAGCGTCCAGTGCGTGCCGGGCTGCTGCGCCGCCAGATCGCGCACCAGGCGGGCATGGGTGGTGGCCAGGTCGACGATGCCATCCTCGTCCAGCCCCAGCACCACCTGGCGCATCACCGGTGCAGTGGCGTTGTACAGGTGCACGATGGCGCGCGGCGCGCCCACCAGGGCCTCGAAGGTGCGGGTGATCAGGTGGTCACGTGCCTGGGTCAGCACCTGGATGGTGACGTCAGCGGGGATCAAGTCTTGCTCGATGAGCAGGCGCACGAAGTCGAAATCCGCCTGCGACGCCGACGGGAAGCCGACCTCGATCTCCTTGAAGCCGATCTGCGCCAGCATCTGGAACATCCGCAGCTTGCGCGCCGGGTCCATCGGCTCGATCAGCGCCTGGTTGCCATCACGCAAATCGACGCTGCACCACACAGGCGGGCGGGTGATCACCGCGTCGGGCCAGGTGCGGTCAGGCAGGCGCACCGGGGCAAAGGCACGGTACTTGATGGCGGGGTCGGGCAACATGGGCATGGAACTCTCCGGGGGTGACACTGGGCTGGTGGGGTGCGCCGCAGCCGGGGAGTGGGTTCCAGAAACTGAAAACGGCCCGCTGCGTGATGCTGGCGGGCCGTGGATCCTGAAAACGTGAAACCGAGGAAACCTAGCGCGCCGGCGGCACGCCTAGTAGGAGAGTCACGTTGAAGATCGGCATGCACAAGAATGTAGCACAGCGTTTCATCGGTGCAGGCCGATCTCGTCAGGCTCGTCAGTGCTGGTGGCGATCACGCTGACGGGCTTGCCCTTGAACTTTCGCCAGGCATAGACCAGATAGCCCGAGATGCCGTAGCCGCAGAACAGCACGAACAGCACCCTTGGCGGGTCGAGTGCCACCACCGCGATCACCAGCACGATGGCCACCAGCACCACGAAGGGCACCGTGCGGCGGCCACCGAAGACCTTGAAGCTGTAGAACGGCGCATTGGTCACCATCGACAGGCCGGCGTACAACGTGACGCCAAAGGCCGACCAGGCCGCCCAGTCGAGGTGCCCGACGTTCTTGACGCCGGCATCGTCGACCACCCAGATCAGGCCCATCACCAGCGCTGCCGCTGCCGGGCTGGGCAGGCCCTGGAAGAAACGCTTGTCGACCACGCCGATGTTGACGTTGAAGCGCGCCAGCCGCAGCGCCGCCCCGGCGATGTAGACGAAGGCCGGGATCCAGCCCGCCTTGCCCAGGTCTTGCAGGGCCCACTGGTAAACGATCAGCGCCGGCGCGGCGCCAAAGCTCACCATGTCGGCCAAGCTGTCCATCTGCTCGCCAAAGGCGCTTTGGGTGTTGGTCATGCGCGCCACGCGGCCGTCCAGGCTGTCGAGCACGGCCGCAGAAAAAATGGCGATGCAGGCCGTATCGAAACGACCGTTCATCGCCATCACGATGGCGTAGAAACTGGCGAACAACGCCGACAGCGTGATGGCATTGGGCAGCGCATAGATGCCCTTGCGGCGCATGGGCGCTGGCGCAGTTGGCTCGTCAGGGTCGGCAGGTGGCAAGTCGGTCATCGTCGACGAGGATAGCGCACAAGCAAGAAGCCGCCCGAAGGCGGCTTCTGTCGTTGGCCGGGGCCGATCAGTTGCGGCTCTTGTCCACCAGCTTGTTGGCCTTGATCCAGGGCATCATGGCGCGCAGCTTCTCGCCCACCACCTCGATGTCGTGTTCGGCGGTCAGGCGGCGGCGGCTCAGCAGCGTGGGTGCATTGGCCTTGTTCTCCAGGATGAAGCTCTTGGCGTATTCACCGGTCTGGATGTCCTTCAAACACTGGCGCATCGCGTTCTTGGTGTCTTCGGTCACGATCTTCGGGCCGGTGACGTACTCGCCGTACTCAGCGTTGTTGCTGATCGAGTAGTTCATGTTCGCGATGCCGCCTTCATAGATCAGGTCGACGATCAGCTTCAATTCGTGCAGGCACTCGAAGTAGGCCATTTCGGGCGCGTAGCCGGCTTCCACCAGGGTCTCGAAACCGGCCTTGATCAGCTCAACGGTCCCGCCGCACAGCACGGCCTGCTCACCAAACAGGTCGGTCTCGGTCTCTTCGCGGAAGTTGGTTTCGATGATGCCGGCCTTGCCGCCGCCGTTGGCTGCGGCATAGCTCAGTGCCAGGTCGCGCGCACGGCCGGTCTTGTCGGCATGCACGGCGATCAGGTGCGGCACGCCGCCACCCTGGCTGTAGGTGTTGCGCACGGTATGGCCGGGGGCCTTGGGCGCCACCATCCAGACATCGATGTCCTCGCGCGGCACGACCTGGCCGTAATGCACGTTGAAGCCATGGGCGAAGGCCAACGAAGCGCCAGCCTTGATGTTGGGCGCCACCTCGGCGTTATAGACCGAGGCGATCTGCTCGTCGGGCAGCAGCATCATCACCACGTCGGCGCTCTTGACCGCATCGGCGATCTCGGCCACCTTCAGGCCGGCCTTCTCGGCCTTGGACCAGGAAGCGCCACCCTTGCGCAGGCCCACGGTCACCTTCACGCCGCTGTCGTTCAGGTTCTGCGCATGGGCATGGCCCTGCGAGCCGTAGCCGATGATGGTGACGTTCTTGCCCTTGATGAGGCTGAGATCGGCGTCCTTGTCGTAATAGACCTTCATGGGGTTCTCCAGTGTTGGGGTGGTCGTTGTGCAGTGGTGTGGTGCAGAGCTCAAGCGCGCAGGATCCGCTCGCCGCGGCCGATGCCGCTGGCGCCGGTGCGCACCGTCTCCAGGATCGCCGTGCGGTCGATGCCTTCGATGAAGGCATCGAGCTTGCCGGCATCGCCGGTGAGCTCCAGCGTGTAGCTCTTTTCGGTCACGTCGATGATGCGGCCGCGGAAGATGTCGGCCATGCGCTTCATCTCCTCGCGCTCCTTGCCGACAGCGCGCACCTTGATGAGCATCAGCTCGCGTTCGGTGTAACTGCCTTCGGTCAGGTCGACGACCTTCACCACCTCGATCAGGCGGTTCAGGTGCTTGGTGATCTGCTCGATGACCTCGTCAGACCCGGTGGTGACGATGGTCATGCGCGAGAGGCTGGGGTCTTCGGTGGGGGCCACCGTCAAGCTCTCGATGTTGTAGCCGCGGGCGCTGAACAAGCCCACCACGCGGGACAGCGCGCCCGGCTCATTTTCGAGCAGCACGGCAATGATGTGTTTCATGTCGGTCCTTCGGGCGGTGGCTCTTCAGCGCCAGCAGCGATGACCGCTGGGCCTTGGCCACGCCCATCAAACGTTGGGATTCAATCGGTCCAGGTTGCAACCGGCCTGTCGCCCACCCACTGCGCCGGCGGCGGTGACCGCAGGCGCCCGGGTGCGCTCGAGGCCGATCACAGCTCCTCGGACCCCAGCAGCATCTCGGTGATGCCCTTGCCCGCCTGCACCATCGGCCAGACGTTTTCGGTCGGGTCGGTCCGCACGTCCAGGAAGACGGTGCGGTCCTTCAGGCGGATCATTTCCTTCAGCGCCGGCTCCACCTCGCTAGGCTTCTCGATCTTGATGCCGACGTGGCCATAGGCCTCGGCCAGCTTCACGAAATCGGGCAGCGCATCCATATAGCTGTGCGAATAGCGGCCGCCGTAATCCAACTGCTGCCACTGCCGCACCATGCCCAGGTAGCGGTTGTTCAGCGCGACGATCTTCACCGGCGTCTTGTACTGCAGGCAGGTCGACAGCTCCTGGATGCACATCTGGATGCTGCCTTCGCCGGTGATGCAAAACACCTCGCTGTCTGGCTTGGCCAGCTTGATGCCCATGGCATACGGCAGGCCCACGCCCATCGTGCCCAGGCCACCGCTGTTGATCCAGCGGCGCGGTTCGTGGAAGCGGTAGAACTGCGCCGCCCACATCTGGTGTTGGCCCACGTCGCTGGTGACGTAGGTGTCGATGTCCTTGGTCAGCTCGCTGAGCGTCTGCACCACGAACTGCGGCTTGATCACGTCGGGGCTGGTCTTGTAGGCCAGGCAATCACGCTTGCGCCATTCATTGATCTGGCCCCACCAGGCCGACAGGGCATGCACGTCGGCACGCAGCGGGCTGTCCTTGACGAAGGCGATCATCTCGGCCAGCACGTCCTTGGTGTCGCCCACGATGGGGATGTCGACCTTGACGCGTTTGCTGATCGAAGATGGATCGATGTCGATGTGGATGATCTTGCGTTCGACCGACGCGAAGTGCTTGGGGTTGCCGATCACCCGGTCGTCAAAGCGCGCGCCCACGGCGATCAGCACGTCGCAGTGCTGCATCGTCATGTTGGCTTCGTAAGTGCCGTGCATGCCCAGCATGCCCAGAAACTTAGGGTCGGCCGCCGATGTGGCACCCAGCCCCATCAAGGTGTTGGTGCAGGGGTAGCCCAGCAGGTCGGTCAGTTCGCGCAACTCGGCCGAGGCATTGCCCAGGATGACGCCGCCGCCGGCATAGATGTACGGGCGTTTGGCGGTCAGCAACAGTTGCATGGCCTTGCGGATCTGGCCGCCATGGCCCTTCTTGACCGGGTTGTACGACCGCATCTCCACCGTGTCGGGGTAGATGAAGGGGCAGACCTTGAGCGACACATCCTTGGGGATGTCGACCACCACCGGCCCGGGCCGGCCGGTGCGGGCGATGTGGAAAGCCTTCTTCATCGTCAGCGCCAGGTCACGGACGTCCTTCACCAGAAAGTTGTGCTTGACGATAGGACGGGTGATGCCCACGGTGTCGCACTCCTGGAAGGCGTCCAGGCCGATTGCCGGCGTGGGCACCTGCCCGGTGATGATCACCATCGGGATCGAGTCCATGTAGGCGGTGGCGATGCCGGTGATGGCATTCGTCACACCCGGGCCGCTGGTGACCAGGGCCACGCCCACTTCGCCAGTGGCGCGGGCGTAACCATCGGCGGCGTGCACGGCGGCTTGTTCATGGCGCACCAGCACGTGCTCGATCGTGTCTTGCTTGTAGAGCGCGTCGTAAATGTAGAGAACTGCCCCACCGGGGTAGCCCCACATGAACTTGACGCCCTCTGCCTGCAGGCAGCGGACCATGATTTCCGAACCGTTCAGCTCGGGCGGGTGGGCGGGGGAGGATAGCGGTGGCGCCAGCCCTTGGGCGGTGGCGCGCTTGACTTCCGCGGCAGACATGTCCATTGAGAACCTCTGTGAATTTCTCTGACGAAAAACCATTGGTGTGCCTCTTCGCGCCCTCGTGAGGCGGATGTGGCACCTGCGCGATCAAAAAACAAAGGCCCACTCGGGTGGTGGACCTGCTTGAGACCAGTGACGCTTTGTGCGAAGCAGCATTATCGCATCAGATCGATGCACGCCGCGCCTCGGCGGTGCACCATGTCGGCCCAGTGCCATAATCCAATGGTTTCCGGCCGCCACCCATCCTGGGCTGCGGGACCCATTTGGCCAGCGACAAAGAACTTTCCGACTGCCTCAAGAGCGTTGAGAAGCGTGCCTTCAAGCGCACCGTCTATGCGGTGCGCGACGAGGATGCGGCACTCGACATCGTGCAGGACGCGATGATCCGCCTGGCAGAGAAGTATGCCGACCGGCCGGCAGCCGAACTGCCGCTGCTGTTCCAGCGCATTCTGTCGAACGCCACGATGGACTGGTTCCGCCGCAAAAAAGTGCGCAACGCGGTGCTGCAGAACATGTCGGATTTCGACGTCGATGGCAGCGGCGAGGATTTCGACCTGCTGGAAAGCCTGGAATCAGCCGAAGGCATGTTGGGCGCCGAAAGTGCCGCAGACACCGTATCCCGGTCACAGATCTTGCTTCTGATCGAAAGCGAGATCGAGGAATTGCCGGCGCGTCAACGGGAAGCATTCCTGTTGCGTTATTGGGAAGAGCTCGACACCGCCGAGACGGCTGCTGTCATGGGTTGCTCGGAGGGCAGTGTCAAAACACATTGCTCTCGGGCGGTTCATGCCTTGGCCAAGGCGTTGCGAACCAAGGGAATCGTGCCGTGAATAAGCTGACGCCATCCAATCTGTCCACCGCAGGGCATCTGCCCAAGCTGGAAGCCCTTGAAGGCCAACTGGCCCTGCGCCTGACGGCCCATCTGAGCCGTGGCGCGCAGGCCTTGCCGCATGACATTTCCGAACGCCTGCGCTTCAGCCGCGAACGGGCGCTGGCCTCGCGCCGGGCAGTGGCCATGCCGAGCACGGCGCCGGTGGTTCTGGCCTTTGGACGTGCCGCCACGCTGGGTGGTGACACACCATCGTTCTGGCTGCGCCTGGTGTCGGCATTGCCGCTGTTGGTGCTGGCCGCCGGCCTGGTGTTCATTCAGCACCACCATGAATTGCAGCAAATCGCAGTGGCCGTCGAAATCGACAGCGCCTTGCTGGCCGACGATCTGCCACCAGCAGCCTATGGCGACCCAGGGTTCAGTGAATTCCTGCGCAATGGCGATGCGCCTTGAGCGCCGCTGACCGGCAACTGTGCCTGTCCTGATCCGGCTCCTCACCCTGGCGCTGCTCGCTGTGGCGGGCACGGGCACAGGCGCCCAACCGGCCCAGCCCGCCCCGGTGGCTGCGGGTGACGCCGACGGGCCCGGCTGGGCCAGCCTCAGCGGGGAGCAGCGCAGCGTGCTGGCGCCGCTGCTGCGGGATTGGCACACCATCGACGCGCCGCGCAAGGCGAAGTGGCTGGAGGTGGCGGCGCGCTTCCCGTCGATGCCAGCCGAAGAGCGCCAGCGTGTGCAGGAACGCATGGCCGAGTGGGCCCGCATGACACCATCGGAACGGGGCCGCGCACGGCTGACCTTCCAGGAATCCAAGCAACTCACGCGGGAACAGAAACAAGAACGCTGGGAGGCCTACCAGGCGCTGCCAGACGAGAAACGCCAAGCCCTGGCCGACCGCGCCAGGCCGGCGGCAGATGCACGCAAGGCCCAGCCCGGCGCCGCGGAGCCGAACGCATCGGCGCCCAAAAAGACAGCCGAAACCTTGCGCGCCGGCGCGTCGGCGCCGTTGCTCAAGCCGGTGGCGCCCACCATCGTGCAGGCCAAGCCGGGCGCCACCACCACGCTGATGACCCAACAGGTGGTGCCACCGGCCCACCAGCAGCCAGGGCAACCCAAGATTGCCGGCCAGCCAGACCAGGTGAACCGCCAGACCCTGCTGCCGCAGCGCGGCCCGCAGGCAGCCGCGGGCACAGCATCCGCACCGCGCAGGCCATGAACCAGGCACCGGGTCTGGCGCGGCGCATGGCTGCGTTCATATACGAGGGCGTGCTGCTTTTCGGCGTGGTGATGATCGCCGGCTTCCTGTACTCCGTCATCACCCAGCACCGCCATGCCCTGGAGGGCCGTGTCGGGCTGATGCTGTTCCTGTTTGCCGTGCTAGGCGTGTACTTCAGCTGGTTCTGGGCGCGCGGCGGGCAGACTGTCGCGATGAAGGCCTGGCACATTCGCCTGGTGACGGCAGACGGCGCACCGGTGTCAGGCGCGCGGGCCATGGCGCGCTACCTGCTGTCGTGGCTGTGGTTCCTGCCAGCCACGGCGGCGGTCTATGCTGCCGGTCTGCATGGCAAGGGCGAGGTCACCACCGCCGTGATCGCTGGCGTCTTGGCCTATGCAGCCCTGGTCTGGCTGCGGCGCGACCGCCAGTTCTGGCATGACGTGGTCTGCGGCACGCAGCTCATCGACTGCAAGCCGGCGCTGCCTGCCAAGGACAAATCAGGCCCATGAACAATCCGCACAAGATGCGCACCGGCATCGACCGCGTGTTGCATGCTTTTGTCTATTCGATGCACGGATTGAGGGCGGCCGTCCGATTCGAGAGTGCCTTCCGCCAAGAGGCTGCGCTGGCCGTGGTGCTGCTGCCGGCCGCCTTCTGGCTGGGCCGCAGCTGGATCGAAGTGGCGCTGCTGGCCGGTTCAGTGTTGCTGGTGATGATCGTGGAACTGCTGAACTCCGCCATTGAGGCGGTGGTCGACCGGGTGTCACTCGACCTGCATGAACTGGCCAAGCGCGCCAAGGACTATGGCAGCGCTGCCGTGCTGATGTCCCTGTTGTGGTGCGGCGGCATCTGGGCCACGGTGGCCTGGCAACGGTGGCTGGCATGAGTGACAACAAGCTGACCGGGGACGGTCCGTTCTCGGTGTGTGTCTACTGTGGCTCGCGCAACGGCGTGCGTCCGGGCTACCGGGCACTGGCATTGCGGCTTGGCACGGCCATCGGCCAGCGGGGCTGGCAACTGGTGTATGGCGGCGGGCGCGCCGGCCTGATGGGCGCGGTGGCCGACGCCACGCTGGCGGCCGGCGGCACCGTGGTGGGGGTGATACCCCAATCGCTGATGACCCTGGAAGTGGGCCATGCCGGCCTAACCGAGCTGCATGTGGTGCAGACCATGCACCAGCGCAAGCAGATGATGGCCGAGCGCAGCCACGCCTTCATCGCCATGCCGGGCGGCATCGGCACCTTTGAAGAACTGTTCGAGGTCTGGACCTGGCGCCACTTGAACTACCACGACCGGCCCCTGGGCCTGCTCGATGCCGAGGGCTACTGGGCGCCGATGCTGCAGTTTCTGCGGCATGCGGCGGCCGAGGGCTTCATGGGCGACGACCAGATGGCGATGCTGCACAGCGACGACCAGGTCGACCGGCTGCTGGACCTGCTGGCCGCGCAGGCCGGCGACCCCGGCGACGACAACTTCGGCAAAATCTGATTGGGGCGGGCCAAATGCAACGGGGCAGGCCATCGGCCTGCCCCGTTTGCCTGAGCGTCTGGCTCAGACGGCCGATTCGTCGGTCTCGCCGGTGCGGATGCGCACCACCTGCTCGACCGAGGTGACAAAGATCTTGCCGTCGCCGATCTTGCCGGTCTTGGCGGCTTTGACGATGGCCTCGAGGCAGCGGTCGACATCGACGTCCTTGACCACCACCTCCACCTTCACCTTGGGCAGGAAGTCGACCACGTATTCGGCGCCGCGGTACAGCTCGGTGTGGCCCTTCTGGCGGCCGAAGCCCTTGACCTCGGTGACGGTGAGGCCCGAAACACCCACATCGGCCAGGGATTCGCGCACTTCCTCCAGCTTGAAAGGCTTGATGATGGCGGTGATCTGTTTCATGCGCGGCTCCGGGGGCGTGAGAGGTCTGGATTGAATTTAAGCACGGAACTTCGAGGTGATGGGGTAGCGCCAGTCACGCCCGAAAGCGCGGTGTGTGATGCGGATGCCCACCGGTGACTGGCGGCGCTTGTACTCGTTGATCTTGATCAGCCGGGTGACCCGTTCGACGTCGGCCGCCGGGTAGCCTGCGGCCACGATGTCGTCGATCGACTGGTCTTCTTCCATGTAGCGGGCCAGGATGGCGTCGAGCACCTCATACGGCGGCAGGCTGTCCTGGTCGGTCTGATCGGGGCGCAGCTCGGCTGACGGTGGGCGGATGATGATGCGCTCGGGGATCACCGGGCCCAGCGTGCCGTCGGCCCGCAGTGTGGGCTGGCGGTTCTTCCATTCGCACAGGCGATAGACCAGGGTCTTGGCCACGTCCTTGATGACTGCAAAGCCGCCAGCCATGTCGCCGTACAGCGTGCAGTAGCCGGTAGCCATCTCGCTCTTGTTGCCGGTGGTCAGCACAATGGAACCGAACTTGTTGGACAGCGCCATCAGCAGCGTGCCGCGGATGCGGGCCTGGATGTTTTCCTCCGTCGCGTCCTCGGCCCGGCCGGTGAATTCTTCCGCCAGCGCGCCCTTGAAGGCATCGAACATCGGCAGGATCGAGATCTCGTCGTAGCGCACGCCCAGGCGCTGGGCCATGTCGCGCGCATCCACCCAGGAGATGCTGGCGGTGTAGGGGCTGGGCATCATCACGCAGCGCACGTGGTCAGCGCCCAGGGCATCGACAGCGATCGCCAGCACCAGGGCCGAATCGACGCCGCCGCTCAGGCCGATGAGGGCGCCGGGGAAGCCGTTCTTGCCGATGTAGTCGCGCACGCCGGTCACCAGTGCGGCCCAGGCCTGGGCTTCCAGGCTGGGCACCGGTTGCACCTCGCCGGTCAGGCGACCGTCAGCATGCCAATCCACCCACACCAGGTGCTCGGCGAAGCTGGCGCCGCGGGCGGCCACCCGGCCTTGCGCGTCCAGGGCGAATGAGGCACCGTCGAACACCACTTCGTCCTGCCCGCCCACCAGGTGGGCGTACAGCAGCGGCAGGCCGGTGGCCTGCACCCGCTGCACCATGCGCGCCTCACGCTCGCCGCTCTTGTCCAGGTGGAAGGGCGAGGCATTGATGACGCACAGCATCTCGGCACCGGCGGCCTGGGCGGCACGGGCCGGCTCGTCGAACCAGGCGTCCTCGCAGATCAGCAGGCCGATGCGGCGCCCGCCGGCGGTGAACACCAACGCGCCCTGCCCCGCATCCCGGCCCGACATGAAATAGCGCCGCTCGTCGAACACCTGATAGTTGGGCAGCTCACGCTTGCAGTAGGTGGCCACCACCCGGCCACCGGCCAGCACCGACGCCGCATTGAAGCGCTGCAGCACGGCATGCGACCGGCTGCGCTGGTCGCCCTGCCCATCAAACTGATGCGGGTGGCCGACCACCACGGTCAGGCCGTCGAAGGCGGCCAGCGCGCTGGCCAGTGCGGCCAGCGCGTGGGCGCAGGCCTGCATGAAGGCCGGGCGCAACAGCAGGTCTTCGGGCGGGTAGCCGGTCAGCGCCAGCTCTGGCGCCACCAGCAACGCCGCGCCGCTGGCATGGGCTTCGCGCGCGCAGTCCACAATGCGGCGCGCGTTGCCGGCCAGATCGCCGACCGTGGCATTGAACTGGGCCAGTGCAATGCGGACCGCAGGGGTGGAAGTTGACATACGGTGAGTGATCAGACCAGGTTCGAGGCAATGGCGAGAGATGTTATCCGGGTCCACCAAGACCCTTGTGCGCTGGATGGCGCGTCCTGGAACGCTTTGCTCGACCAGCAAAGCCGACCCACCCCCTTCATGCGCTGGGAATACCTGGCCGCGCTGCATGCGTCGGGCAGTGCCGTGCCACGTGCCGGCTGGGCGCCGCGCTTTGTCACCGTGCACCGCGGTGCGCAATTGGTGGCGGCGGCGCCGGCCTACCTGAAGAGCCATTCCTACGGCGAATACGTGTTCGACTGGGCCTGGGCCGATGCCTACCAGCGCCACGGCCTGCCGTACTACCCCAAGCTGCTGGTGGCCGTGCCTTTCACGCCGGTGCCGGGCAGCCGCCTGCTGGCGGTGGATGAGCCCGCCCGCCACACCCTGCTGGCCGGGCTGGCCCAGGTGGCCGAGGATGAAGAAGCGTCGTCCGTGCACCTGCTCTTCCATGAACCCGACGAGGCACCGGCAGTGGAAGCCCAGGGTTGGCTGGCGCGACAGGGCGTGCAGTTCCACTGGACCCAGGATCCGGCGGCACCGCATGCCGACTTCAGCGCCTTTCTGGCCAGCCTGCAGCGCGACAAGCGCAAGAAGATCCAGCAGGAACGCCGCCGCGTGGCCGATGCAGGGGTGGAATTCACCGTGCATGAGGCCGGGCAGATCGACGCCGCCCTGTGGCGCTTCTTCCACCAGTGCTACACCCTCACCTACCGGGCGCATGGCTCCACGCCCTACCTGACAGCAGCCTTCTTCCAGGCCATGGCAACCACCCTGCCCCAGCACTGGCTGATGTTCGTGGCGCGGCGCGACGGGCAGCCGGTGGGCGCGTCGCTGGTGGCCATCGACCGCGCGCGTGGCGAGGCCTATGGCCGCTATTGGGGCGCCACCGAGTACATCCCCTGCCTGCACTTCGAGGCCTGCTACTACCAGCCGCTGCAGTGGTGCATGGCCAATGGCTTTCTGCGCTTCGAAGGCGGCGCTCAGGGTGAACACAAGATGGCCCGCGGCCTGCTGCCGGTGGGCACCCGGTCAGCCCACTGGCTGGCACACCCGCAGTTCTCGGCTGCGGTGGCCGACTTCCTGCAGCGCGAAGGCCACGGCATCGCTGCCTACGTGGACGAACTGCGCGAGCACAGCCCGTTCAAGACCGGGGCTTGAGCCATCGCAAGCCCGCGCTCCGGGCAAGCCCGTTGCCGGACCGGACCACTGGCCGATGTTGGTGCCATGACTGCGACAGCCCGCACCCTGCTGGTCAGCCTGCGTGCCGGTGGCTTTGCAGGCAACCTGCCGCAGGCGCTGGACTTTCTGGCCCATGAGACCAGCACCAAGTCGGTCCCGGTCTGCATGGAAGGCATCCGCTACGCCCGCCGCTTCATGATCGCGCTGCGCGCGACGGCCTATCACCCAGCTGTTTTCGGCCGCCAAGGGAGCACCGTGTTGCTGACCCTGGGCAAGGACCCGGGGCGTGGACGGCATGCTGGCCATCCATTCACCCAAGCCCGACGGCGGACATCAACACGTTCATCACCGGCGAGAGCGGCGCGGTGGCGGTGGGCGCCCGGGTGGTGATCGCGCATGCACCGCCCGCCCGCCACGGCAGTGGCGACTGCAACCGCCTGGCCATCCTCAGCGCCTAAGCGCGTGAATGGCCGATGAAGGGCGGCGGGCTCTGCTCCATCCGCCCGATCCGACCGGGACCGCGCGATGACGCTGGTGGCGGTGCACCGCACCCGCACTGCGGGCGACGGTGACCACTTCACAGGGGCGGATCAGGCCTTGTTCTTCTCGGCGATGAAGTTGGCGATGCCGTCGGTGATCTCCTTGTGGGCACCGTCCACACCGGTCCAGCCGTTCACCTTCACCCACTTGCCGGGCTCCAGGTCCTTGTAGTGCTCGAAGAAGTGCTGGATGGTCTTCAGGCGCAGCGGGTTCAGGTCTTCGGGCTTCTTCCACTGGCTGTAGATCGACAGCACCTTGTCGATTGGCACGGCCAGCAGCTTGTTGTCGGCACCGGCCTCGTCTTCCATCTGCATCATGCCCAGCGCACGGCAGGTAACGACAACGCCAGGGATCAGCGGCACCGGGGTGATGACCAGCACGTCGACCGGGTCGCCGTCGCCAGACAGGGTGTTGGGGATGTAGCCGTAGTTGCACGGGTAGTGCATGGCCGTGCTCATGAAGCGGTCGACGAACAGCGCGCCGGTGTCGTGGTCCACCTCGTACTTGATCGGGTCGGCGTTCATCGGGATTTCGATGATCACGTTGAATTCCTGGGGCGCCTTGGCGCCGGGGGTCACGTTGTGCAGGCTCATGGATGGGCTCGTGGGGGGTGGTTTGAACAGGGATCTACAAGGGTTCTCCCGCATTCTACGAAGCACGCCTGCCAGCCCCTGACGTCGCCCCCGCGATACCGCAGGAAAACACCGTCGCCACCTGGCTGGCGGCGCCTTACATTGCCCTGGCGACCCGCGCCAGGCTGCCCATGCAGGCCGGCCGGCAAAACAACCAACGGGCGCGTTTGTTCACAGGGCAAGAACCGAGGAAGGAGATCCCTTGATATCCACCAACATCGCGCTCTACATCGCGCTGGCATGCGGCCTGGCGGCCGTGGTCTATGGCTTTGTCCAGCGCAGCTGGATCCTGTCGCAAGACGCAGGCAATGCCCGCATGCAAGAGATTGCAGGCGCCATTCAACAGGGCGCAGCCGCCTACCTGGCGCGGCAGTACAAGACCATCGCCATCGTCGGCGTGGTGCTGGCCGTGGCCATCGGCGTCTTCCTCGACGGCGTCACGGCCGTGGGCTTCGTGCTGGGCGCGGTGCTGTCGGGCGCCTGCGGCTTCATCGGCATGAATGTGTCGGTCAAGGCCAATGTGCGCACCGCGCAGGCCGCCACCAAGGGCATCGGCCCGGCGCTGGATGTCGCCTTCAAGGGCGGCGCCATCACCGGCATGCTGGTGGTGGGCCTGGGGCTGCTGGGCGTGGGCATCTTCTTCATGTTCCTCATCGGCAACGGCAACTTGAAGCCTGACAGCAACCTGGCCACGCTGCTCAAGCCGCTGCTGGGCTTTGCCTTCGGCTCCAGCCTGATCTCGATCTTTGCGCGGCTGGGCGGCGGCATCTTCACCAAGGGCGCCGACGTGGGCGCTGACCTGGTGGGCAAGGTGGAAGCCGGCATCCCCGAAGACGACCCGCGCAACCCGGCGGTGATCGCCGACAACGTGGGCGACAACGTGGGCGATTGCGCCGGCATGGCAGCCGACCTGTTCGAGACCTATGCCGTCACGCTGATCGCCACCATGGCGCTGGGCGCACTGATGGTGGCTGCCGCCCCGATGGCCGCTGTCATCTACCCGCTGCTGCTGGGCGGGGTGTCGATCATCGCCAGCATCATCGGCTGCAGCTTCGTCAAGGCCACCCCGGGCATGAAGAACGTGATGCCGGCGCTGTACAAGGGCCTGGCGGTGGCCGGTGTGCTGTCGCTGATCGCCTTCTACTTCGTCACCAACGCGGTGATGCCCGACGACGCCCTGGGTGCCGGCACGCAGATCCGCCTGTTCGGCGCCTGCGCCGTGGGCCTGGTGCTGACCGCCGCCCTGGTGTGGATCACCGAGTACTACACCGGCACGCAGTACCCGCCGGTCAAGCACATCGCCCAGGCCAGCACCACCGGCCATGGCACCAACATCATTGCCGGCCTGGGCGTGAGCATGCGCTCCACTGCCTGGCCGGTGCTGATGGTGTGTGCCGCCATCCTGGCGTCCTACCAGCTGGGCGGCTTGTACGGCATTGCAATCGCCGCCACGTCCATGCTCAGCATGGCCGGCATCGTGGTGGCGCTGGACGCCTACGGCCCCATCACCGACAACGCCGGCGGCATTGCCGAAATGGCCGAACTGCCCAAGGCGGTGCGCGACGTGACCGACCCGCTGGACGCGGTGGGCAACACCACCAAGGCGGTGACCAAAGGCTATGCCATCGGCTCGGCCGGCCTGGTGGCACTGGTGCTGTTTGCCGACTACACCCACTCGCTCGAAGCACGGGGCATGAGCATCGCCTTCGACCTGAGCGACCCCAAGGTAATCGTCGGCCTGTTCATCGGCGGGCTGATCCCTTACCTGTTCGGCGCCATGGCGATGGAAGCCGTAGGCCGGGCAGCTGGCTCGGTGGTGGTGGAAGTGCGCCGGCAGTTCGAGGACGGCCTGATCATGGCCGGCAAGCGCAAGCCCGACTACAGCGCTGCCGTCGACATGCTGACCAGCGCGGCCATCAAGGAGATGATCGTGCCGTCGCTGCTGCCGGTGGTGGTGCCGGTGGTGGTGGGCATGACGCTGGGCGCCGCGGCACTGGGCGGCCTGCTGATGGGCACCATCGTCACCGGCCTGTTCGTGGCGATCTCCATGTGCACCGGCGGCGGCGCCTGGGACAACGCCAAGAAGTACATCGAAGACGGCCACTTCGGCGGCAAGGGCAGCGAGACGCACAAGGCCGCCGTGACTGGCGACACCGTGGGCGACCCGTACAAGGACACCGCCGGCCCGGCCGTGAACCCGCTGATCAAGATCATCAACATCGTGGCGCTGCTGATCGTGCCGCTGCTGCCGATGAGTGCCAGCACCAAGCCGGCGGCTGCGCATGCCGCGCCGGCGGCTGTCACGGCGCCCGCTGCAGCGCCGGCTCCGGCTGTGGTGGCGCCAGCTGCTGCACCGGCGCCCGCTTCGGCTGCCAGCAACTGACCGGGCTGTTCTCCATTGGAAAGGGCCGCATGCGCGGCCCTTTTTTCTTGTGCCCCGCGAACGGCCTATTGCCGCACGCAGTCCACGTAGTACCGCCCGTCGGCGCCGCCCTCGTCTTCCACCAGGCCGTGCACGTCGGTGGCAAAGCCGGGGAAGCGGGCGTTGAAGGCGCGGGTGAACTTCAGGTACTGCACGATCTTGCGGTTGAAGCGCTCACCAGGGATCAGCAGCGGGATGCCCGGTGGATAAGGCGTCAGCAGCGCGGTGGTGATGCGGCCTTCCAGGTCGTCGATGTCGACCCGTTCGGTTTCGCGCCGGGCGATGTGGGCGAAGGCGTCGCTGGGCTTCATGGCCGGATGCAAGTCGGACTGGTAGACATCGGTCGTCAGCCGCGCAATGTCGCCCTCGGCATAGGCCGCATGCATGGACTGGCACAGGTCTTTCAGGCCCATCTTCTCGTACTGCGGGTGGGCCTGGCTGAACTCAGGCAGGATGCGCCACATCGGCGCATTGCGGTCGTAGTCGTCCTTGAACTGCTGCAGCGCGGTCAGCAGCGTGTTCCAGCGGCCCTTGGTGATGCCGATGGTGAACAGGATGAAGAAGCTGTAGAGCCCGGTCTTCTCGACCACCACGCCATGCTCGGCCAGAAACTTGGTGACGATGCCCGCCGGGATGCCGGTCTTGGCGAACTTGCCCGACATGTCGAGCCCCGGCATGATCAACGTGCACTTGATCGGGTCGAGCAGGTTGAAGCCGGTGGCCAGGTTGCCGAAGCCATGCCACTTGTCCTTGGCCTTCAGCGTCCAGGCGTCTGACCGGCCGATGCCGTCTTCCACCAGCTTGTCGGGGCCCCAGACGGTGAACCACCAGTCCTTGCCGAATTCCTTGTCGACCTTGCGCATGGCGCGGCGGAAGTCCATCGCTTCCTTGATACTTTCTTCGACCAGTGCGGTGCCGCCGGGCGGCTCCATCATCGCGGCGGCCACGTCGCAACTGGCGATGATGGCGTACTGCGGGCTGGTGCTGGTGTGCATCAGGTAGGCCTCGTTGAACAAGTGCTTGTCCAGCTTGACCGTCTGTGAATCCTGCACCAACACCTGGCTGGCCTGGCTGAGGCCGGCCAGCAGCTTGTGGGTGGACTGGGTGGAATACACCATCGCCTGCTTGGGCCGCACCCGGTGCTTGCCCATGGCATGGAAGGTGCCGTAGAACTTGTGGAAGGCGGCGTGCGGCAGCCAGGCCTCGTCGAAGTGCAGGTTGTCGATGTAGCCGTCGACCATGCCCTTGTTGGTCTCGGTGTTGTAGAGAACACCGTCATAGGTGCTCTGTGTCAGCGTCATCACCCGCGGGCGCACCGTCTTCGGGTCGACGCCGGCCAGCAACGGGTTGGCGGCGATCTTGCGCTCGATCGCTTCACGCGTGAACTCGCTCTGCGGGATCGGGCCGATGATGCCGTAATGGTTGCGGGTGGGCGTCATGAACACCGGCACTGCGCCGGTCATGATGATGCTGTGCAGGATGCTCTTGTGGCAATTGCGGTCGACCACCACCACGTCGCCCGGCGCCACCGTGTGGTGCCACACCATCTTGTTGCTGGTGCTGGTGCCATTGGTCACGAAGAAGCAGTGGTCGGCATTGAAGATGCGCGCTGCGTTCTTCTCGCTGGCCGCCACCGGGCCGGTGTGGTCGAGCAACTGGCCCAGTTCATCGACCGCGTTGCAGACGTCGGCGCGCAGCATGTTCTCGCCGAAGAACTGGTGGAACATCTGGCCGACCGGGCTCTTGAGGAAGGCCACGCCGCCTGAATGGCCGGGGCAGTGCCAGCTGTAGCTGCCGTCTTGCGCGTAATCGACCAGCGCCTTGAAGAACGGCGGTGCCACGCCGTCGAGGTAGCTCTTGGCCTCGCGGATGATGTGCCGGGCCACGAACTCGGGCGTGTCCTCGAACATGTGGATGAAGCCGTGCAACTCGCGCAGGATGTCGTTGGGGATGTGCTGGCTGGTGCGCGTCTCGCCGTACAGATAGATCGGGATGTCGCTGTTCTTGAAGCGGATCTCCTCGATGAACTTGCGCAGGTTCAGCACCGCCGGGTCGAGTTCGGGCCCCGGCGTGAACTCTTCGTCGTCGATGCTCAGGATGAAGGCCGACGCCCGGCTCTGCTGCTGGGCGAAGCTGCTCAGGTCGCCATAGCTGGTGACGCCCAGTACCTCGAAGCCCTCTTTCTGGATGGCGTCGGCCAGTGCCCGGATGCCCAGGCCCGATGTGTTCTCGGAGCGGTAGTCCTCGTCGATGATGACGATGGGAAAGCGGAAACGCAGCATGCAGGGGCTCCTTGGGAGCGGGGCAGAACACGGGGAAAGCGGCCGGGACCGGCCTGGCCGCCGGGCAAGCCGCGAAGTGTAGGGGCGAACCACCACCCACCGATGACAGGCCCCTGCATGGCTACACTGCGCCGCACCGGCCACCCGGCCGGGCCTGACAAGGGGTTGTAATGGACTGGAGCGCATCCACCGGCTGGTGGCTGGCAGCCGGCGTGATGGTGTTGGTTAACGGGGCAACAGGCACGTTATATATGTTGATGGTGGCGGGGGGCGGGGCGGGCGGGGCGCTGGCCGCGCATGCGGGGCTGCAGCTGACCGGGCAGATCGGCACAGCGG
>JARXAJ010000112.1 GCA_029865965.1 Aquabacterium sp. | reverse complement strand
GATCGGCCCGAGGCACTGGACCTGCTGGGCTTCGCCAGCCAGCTGGTGTTCACCACCTTCTGCCTGGGCAACTTCGGGCTGGACCAGGGCGACGACCTGGCGCTGTGCTACGCCGCCGCCGACGCCCACAACCGCATGCTGGCCGACTTCTGCGCGGTCGATGAGCGCCTGCTGGCCACTGCCTACGTGCCGTTGGAAGACTTCAGCCGCGCCGCCGCCACCGCCGCGCTGGCCGTCCGCCTGGGCGCCAAGGCGCTGATGGTGCCGTCGGCCTGCCCGCAACGGCACAGCCCCAGCCATGTCGGGCTGGATGCGGTGTGGGCCCAGGCGCAGGAGGCCGGCATTCCGGTGCTGTTCCATGTGGGCGGCGAAGAGAAGATGAACCCGGTCTACAAGATCAATGGCGGCCCGCCGGTGCCCGACTTCCACGGTGGCGACGACAACTTCACGTCGGTCAGCTACATGCCCATCCCCAGCGCGGTGATGCAGACCCTGGCCACGCTGATCTTCGACGGCGTGTTCGACCGCTTCCCCAAGCTGAAATGGGGCGCCATCGAGCTGGGCGCGGCCTGGGTGCCGGGCTGGATGCGGGCGATGGACAGCGCTGCCCATGCCTTCCGCCGCAATGAAACCCGGCTGCAGCAGCTCAGCGCCCTGCCCAGCGAGATCGTGCGCCGGCAGCTGCGCGTCACGCCCTACCCGCATGAAGACGCGGGCTGGATCATCGCCAACAGCGGCCCCGAAGTGGCGCTGTTCTCGTCGGACTACCCGCATGTGGAAGGCGGGCGCGCACCGCTCAAGCGCTTCGACGAAACCCTGGCCCGCACGCCCGAAGCCGACCGGCGCCGCTTCTTTGCCGACAACTTCATCGACCTGATGGGCCATGGCCTGGCACCGCACCTGCGCAGGCCCAGCCACTTGCTGGCCGCCTGACACCCCAGACACCCCGTACCGGAGACCCTGACCATGGCACTGACCACGACCTTGCCCACGAACTTGCCCAAGACCTTGCCCACCTTCGAAACCCTGCTCTACGACGTGCAGGACGGCATCGCCACCGTCACGCTGCACCGGCCCGAGAAGATGAACGCCTTCACCACCCAGATGCGCGACGACCTGGTGGCGGTGTTCGACGAGACCGACAAGAACGACGATGTGCGCGTGGTCATCATCACCGGCGCCGGCCGGGCCTTCTGCGCCGGGGCCGACCTGTCGGCCGGCGGCAAGACCTTCGACTACGACTCGCGCGGCGAATCGGCCCGAGACAAGTACAAGGTGGGCGGCATCTACCGCGACGGCGGCGGCATCGCCACGCTGCGCATCTTCAAGAGCCTCAAGCCGGTGATCGGCGCCATCAACGGTGCGGCCGTGGGCATCGGCATGACGATGCAGTTGCCCATGGACATCCGCATGGCCAGCACCACCGCCCGCTTCGGCTTCGTGTTCGCCCGGCGCGGCATCACGCCCGAGGCAGCGTCCACCTGGTTCCTGGGCCGCCTGGTGGGCATGCAGACCGCGCTGGAGTGGTGCTTCACCGGCAGGGTGTTCGACGCGCAAGAGGCGAAAGACCGCGGCCTGGTGCGCAGCCTGCACGCGCCCGACGAACTGCTGCCCGCGGCCCGTGCGCTGGCGCGCGAGATCGCCGACAACACCGCGCCGGTGTCGGTGGCGCTCACCCGCCAGATGCTGTGGCACATGGCCGGGCAGGACCACCCGATGAAGGCCCACCAGATCGACAGCCGGGCCATCCAGGCGCGCGGCCAGTCGGCCGATGCGCGCGAAGGCGTCAGCAGCTTTCTGGAGAAGCGCACGCCGGTCTATCCCAACAAGGTGTCGACCGACATGCCCGACTTCTTCCCCTGGTGGGACGAGCCCGAGTTTGAGTAACCCCCCGAAGCGCCTGCGGCGGCAATCTGGTGAGGGTGTGCGGCAGCAAGGTTTGACCTGGATCTGACATGACAGAGACTTCTGAAATTCTCGACGTGCTGATTGTCGGTGCCGGCATCTCCGGCATCGGCGCGGCGGTGCACCTGCAGCAGCAGTGCCCGGGCAAGACCTGGGCCATCCTGGAAGGCCAGGAAGGCTTCGGCGGCACCTGGCGCACCCACCGCTACCCGGGCATCCGCAGCGACAGCGATTTATTCACTTTCGGCTACCGCTTCAAGCCGTGGATGGGCAAGCCCATCGCCACGGCAGCCGAGATCCTGGCCTACCTGGGCGAGGTGATCGACGAGCACCGCCTGGCGCCGCAGATCCATTACCGCCACGGCATCCAGTCGGCCGCCTGGGACAGCGGCACGCGGCGCTGGACAGTCACCGCCACGCGGCCCACCGCCGGTGGTGACGGCACGGAGACGGTGCAGTACAGCGCACGCTTTCTGTGGATGTGCCAGGGCTATTACCGCCACAGCCAGGGCTACACACCCAGCTGGCCGGGCATGGACCAGTACCTGGGCCGGGTGGTGCATCCGCAGACCTGGCCCGATGATCTGGACATGGCGCAGGGCCTGGCAGGAAAACGGGTCGTGGTCATCGGCTCCGGCGCCACCGCCGCCACGCTGATCCCGGCGATCGCCGGGCACTGCAGCCATGTCACCATGCTGCAGCGCAGCCCCACCTTCTTCATCACCGGCCGCAATGCCAACGAGCTGGCCGACACCCTGCGCCAGCTGGACATCCCCAGTGAATGGACGCATGAGATCGTGCGCCGCAAGGTGCTGTTCGACCAGGCCACCTTCAGCCGCCGCTGCAAGGCCGAGCCCGAGGTGGTGCGCCAGGAATTGCTGGCCGGCGTGCGCGCCGCGCTGGGCCCCGGCCTGGAGGCCGAGGTGGACAAGCACTTCAATCCGCGCTACCGGCCCTGGCAGCAGCGCATTGCCTTCGTACCCGACGCCGACCTGTTCAAGGCGGTGCGCAGCGGCCAGGCGTCGGTGGTCACCGACCAGATCGAGACCTTCACGCCGCACGGCATCCAGCTGCGATCCGGCGCCACGCTGGAGGCCGACGTGGTGGTCACCGCCACCGGCTTCCACCTGAATGTGCTGGGCGACATCGCCTTCAGCATCGACGGCCAGCCGCTGGACTTTGCACGCACCGTGGCCTGGAACGGCGCGCTGTTCACCGGCGTGCCCAACCTGGCCTGGGTTTTCGGCTACCTGCGCGCCAGCTGGACCCTGCGCAGCGACATGATGGGCGACCTGGTGTGCCGGCTGCTCCAGCACATGGACGCCCGAGGCGCCAGCACGGTGGTGCCCGCGCTGCGGCCGCAGGACGACGACATGCCGCTGCTGCCCTGGATCACCGCCGACAACTTCAATGCCGGCTATGTCGAGCGCGGCGTGGCGTTGCTGCCGCAGCAGGGCGACCGCGCGCCCTGGGTGCACGGGCAGGACTACCCCAGTGAACGCCTGAGCCTGCCGCTGGCCGACCTGGACGACGGCAGCTTGCTATACCTTTGATTCCCCCACCCAACCCGCACCACCCGCCACCATGACCCACAGCCTGCTGACCACCCATACCAACCGCCGCCAGCTGCTGCTGGGCGGCTCGGCACTGCTGCTGCCCGGGCTGGCCGCCGCTCAGGCCGCCTGGCCCACCAAGGCGGTGCGCATCATCACGCCCTTCACCGCCGGCGGTGCCACCGACGTGATCGCACGCAACCTGGCCGCGATCATGCAGGCGACCAGCAAGCAAACCTTCAACGTCGATCCCAAGCCTGGTGCCGACGGCGCACTGTCGGCCATGGAGACGCTGCGTGCGCCCGCCGACGGGCACCACCTGTTCCTGGTCACCGCGTCGGCGTTCTCCTATGTGCCGAACATCCGCAAGAACCCGGGCTACAACCCGATCAAGGACTTCACCCCACTCACCCAGTTCATGACTTACACCTTCTACCTGATGGTGCATGAGAGCATCCCCGGCCGCACGCTGGCCGAGGTGGTGGCCCATGTGAAGGGCAAGCCGGGCCAGTTCAGCTACGCGTCGCCGCACAGCACGGCGCTGCTGGCCAGTGCCCAGCTGGCCAGCACGGCCGGCCTCGACATGATCAGCGCGCCCTACAAGGGCGAGGCCCAGGCCGTGCCCGACCTGATCGGCGGCCGGGTGCACATGATGTGGGCGTCGCCCACCGTGATGCCTGCAATGATGAAGGACGGCAAGTTCCGCCCGCTGGCGGTGCTGCTGCCGGAGCGCAGCGCGGCCTACCCCGATGTGCCCACCATCGCCGAGGCCGGCATGCCACTGGTCAACGTAGTGCCATGGGCCGGCTTCGTGGTGCACGCCAGCACGCCGCCCGATGTGGCCACCGCCGCCGCCCGCGCGCTGCGCGAGGCCATCGCCCACCCCGACCTGCGTGGCCCCGCCGACAAGAACGGGTTGGCGCTACGGCCTGGGTCGCCGGAGGACTTCACCCGGCTGATCCAGTCGCAGCTGGTCGCATTCGCCCAGGCCATCAAGGACGCCAAGGTCCCGCAGGAGAGCTGATCAGGCCGTGCCGGGCTGAGCGGCCACCTGCCGCAAAGCCCGCGCCCAGGCCTGGTCGGTCTCGGCCGTCCAGTCTGGGCCCAGCGCGGTGCGGAAGACCTCGACCACCAGCGTGAAGAAGCGCTGGAACTGCGTCGCGTCCACGCCGTAGCCCTGGTGCCTCAGATGTTCGGCCGCCACCAGGCCGGCGCCGAACTGGCGTGCGCCGGCAGCGTCCTGAAGGCATTCCAACGCGCGCAGGAACATCTCGCCCCGCACCGCGCCGCTGGCGTCGTTGCAGAACAGCGCCTGCAGATCGGGAGCCTCGGCAAACAACCGCGCAAACACCAGAGGCGCCGGATCGCCCACCCGCTGCGTCACCAGGTCCAGCGTGCGGTCGAGGCAGGCGGCGGCGTCCATGGCGGGCGCAGCAGCGTCAGTTCACGCCGCGCGTCTTGCCTTCCCAGTAGGGCGCGCGCAGGATGCGCTTGAGCAGCTTGCCGCTCGGGTTGCGCGGCAGGGCGTCGACGAAGTCGATGCTCTTGGGGCACTTGTAGTGCGCCAGCCGCTCACGCATCCAGTCGATGATCTCGCGGTCGGTGGCCGTGGCGCCGGGGCGCAGGATCACGCAGGCCTTCACGCTTTCGCCCCACTTGTCGTCGGGCACGCCGATCACGGCGCCGTCGGCCACCGCCGGGTGCTTCATCAGCGTGTTCTCGATCTCGGCCGGGTAGATGTTCTCGCCACCCGAGATGATCATGTCCTTGATGCGGTCGTTGATGTAGATATAGCCATCGACCAAGTAGCCCCCGTCGCCTGAGCGGAACCAGCCGCCGTTGGCATTGCGGCCCTCGGGGAAGGCTGCTGCCGTGGCCTCGGGGTTGCGCCAGTAGCCGATCATGTTGCCGGGGGACTCGATCAGCACCTCGCCGGTCTGGCCCTCGGGCAGGTCGGCCAGGGTCACCGGGTCGACGATGCGCACCCGCGCGCCCGGCACCGGCTGGCCGGCCGACCGCAGCAACCTGGCCTTGGGTCCGTCGGCCGCATGGTCCTCGGGCAGCAGAAAGG
>JARXAJ010000099.1 GCA_029865965.1 Aquabacterium sp. | reverse complement strand
CAGGCCTGCAAGGCGCTGCGCCAGGAGGGCTACCGCGTCATCCTGGTCAACAGCAACCCGGCCACGATCATGACCGACCCCGACACGGCGGACGTGACCTACATCGAGCCCATCACCTGGCAGGTGGTCGAGAAGATCATCGCCAAGGAACGCCAGGCCCGGCCCGACGACAAGATGGCCGTGTTGCCCACCATGGGCGGCCAGACGGCACTGAACTGCGCGCTCGACCTGCACAAGCATGGTGTGCTGGCGAAGTGGGGCGTGGAGATGATCGGCGCCAACGAGCGCGCCATCGAGAAGGCTGAAGACCGCCTGAAGTTCAAGGATGCAATGACCAGCATCGGCCTGGGTTCGGCGCGCAGCGGCATCGCCCACAACCTGGAAGAGGCCTGGTCGGTGCAGAAACGCATCACAGCCGAAATCGGCGGCACCGGCTTCCCGATGGTGATTCGCCCCAGCTTCACCCTGGGCGGCACCGGCGGCGGCATTGCCTACAACCCGGAAGAATTTGAAGAGATCTGCAAGCGCGGCATCGACCTGTCGCCCACCAGCGAACTGTTGATCGAGGAAAGCCTGATCGGCTGGAAAGAGTTCGAGATGGAGGTGGTGCGCGACCGCGCCGACAACTGCATCATCGTCTGCGCCATCGAGAACCTCGATCCGATGGGCATCCACACCGGCGACAGCATCACCGTGGCACCGGCCCAGACGCTGACCGACAAGGAATACCAGCTGCTGCGCAACGCCAGCATCGCCATCCTGCGCGAAATCGGCGTGGACACCGGCGGCAGCAATGTGCAGTTCTCGATCAACCCGAAAGACGGCCGCATGGTCGTCATCGAGATGAACCCGCGGGTGTCGCGCTCGTCGGCGCTGGCGTCCAAGGCCACTGGCTTCCCGATCGCCAAGATTGCCGCCAAGCTGGCGGTGGGTTACACCCTGGATGAGTTGCGCAACGACATCACCGGCGGCGCCACGCCGGCCAGCTTCGAGCCCAGCATCGACTATGTTGTCACCAAGATTCCGCGCTTTGCCTTCGAGAAGTTCCCGGCCGCCGACCCGCACCTGACCACCCAGATGAAGAGCGTGGGCGAGGTGATGGCCATGGGCCGCACCTTCCAGGAAAGCCTGCAGAAGGCCCTGCGCGGGCTGGAGACAGGCATCGACGGCCTGAGTGAACGGTCGAGCGACCGCGACGAGATCATCGAAGAAATCGGCGAAGCCGGCCCCGAGCGCATCCTGTACGTGGCCGACGCGTTCCGCATCGGGCTGACGCTCGACGAGGTCTACGAAGAGACGGCGATTGACCCCTGGTTCCTGGCCCAGATCCAAGATCTGGTGGCGACCGAGCAACTGTTGCAGGCCCGCACGCTGCCCAGCCTGAGTGCAGCCGAGCTGCGCTGGGCCAAGCAGAAGGGTTTTTCTGACAAGCGCCTGGGCAAGTTGCTGGCCAGCAACCAGCATGACGTGCGCCGCGCCCGCCATGCGCTGGGTGTGCGGCCGGTCTACAAGCGGGTGGACACCTGCGCAGCCGAATTCGCCACCGAGACCGCCTACCTCTACAGCTGCTACGAGACCGTGGACGGCGAGTGCGAGGCCGAGCCCACCAAGCGCAAGAAGATCATGGTGCTGGGCGGTGGGCCCAACCGTATCGGCCAGGGCATTGAGTTCGACTACTGCTGCGTGCATGCGGCACTCGCCCTGCGCGACGATGGCTACGAGACCATCATGGTCAACTGCAACCCCGAGACGGTGTCAACCGACTACGACACCAGCGACCGCCTGTACTTCGAGCCGGTGACGCTGGAAGACGTGCTGGAAATCGTCGACAAGGAGCAGCCCACCGGCGTGATCGTGCAGTACGGCGGCCAGACGCCGCTGAAGCTGGCACTCGACCTGGAAGCCAACGGCGTGCCGATCATCGGCACCAGCCCGGATTCCATCGACATCGCCGAGGACCGCGAGCGCTTCCAGAAGCTGCTGCATGCACTGGGCCTGAAGCAGCCGCCCAACCGCACGGCCCGCACCGAAGAGGCTGCGCTGCTGCTGGCGCAGGAGATCGGCTACCCGCTGGTGGTGCGCCCCAGCTATGTGCTGGGCGGCCGCGCGATGGAGATCGTGCACGGTGACAAGGACCTGCAGCGCTACATGCGCGAGGCGGTGCGCGTCAGCGAGAAATCGCCCGTGCTGCTGGACCGCTTCCTCGACGACGCCATCGAAGTCGATGTCGACTGCATCAGCGACGGCACGGCTGTGATGATCGGCGGCATCATGGAACACATCGAGCAGGCGGGTGTGCACTCGGGTGACTCGGCCTGTTCGCTGCCGCCCTACACCCTGCCGAAGAAGCTGCAGGACGAGCTGCGCCGCCAGACCACGCAGATGGCGCTGGCGCTGAAGGTCGTGGGCCTGATGAACGTGCAGTTCGCCATCCAGGGCAGCGTGGCCGGTGACGGCGACGCGGCCGTGGTCTATGTGCTGGAAGTCAACCCACGCGCATCGCGCACCGTGCCCTACGTCAGCAAGGCCACCGGCCAGCAGCTGGCCAAGATCGCCGCGCGTTGCATGGCCGGCCAGAAGCTGGCCGACCAGACCAGCCGCGACGGCAAGCCCCCGCGCGAGGTGATCCCGCCTTACTTCAGCGTGAAGGAGGCGGTGTTCCCGTTCAACAAGTTCCCGGGCGTGGACCCGATTCTCGGCCCCGAGATGCGGTCCACCGGCGAAGTGATGGGCGTGGGCAGGACCTTCGGCGAGGCCATGCTCAAGAGCCAGCTCGGCGCCGGCTCGCGCCTGCCCGCCAAGGGCACGGTGATCATCACGGTGAAGCAGGGCGACAAGGACCGCGCCGTGGCCGTGGCGCGCGACCTGGTGGCGCTGGGCTTTGTGGTGGTGGCCACCCGCGGCACGGCAGCGGCCATCGCGGCGGCCGGCGTACCTGTGAAGGTGGTCAACAAGGTCAAGGACGGGCGGCCCAACATCGTCGACATGGTCAAGGCCGGCGAGATCCAGCTGGTGTTCTCCACCGTGGATGAAACCCGCACCGCGATTGCTGATTCCCGCCACATCCGCACGGCGGCGCTGGCCAACCGCATCACCTACTACACCACCATGGCCGGCTGCGAAGCCGCCACCGAGGCGATGAAGCACCAGCAGGGCCTGACGGTGCACAGCCTGCAGGAGCTGCACGCCGAGTTGCACTAAACTCGCGCCCTTCGCTCCGCCGCCTTTGTGCCCGGCCCCCCGGCCGGCGCCCAGTGCGGCGGATTTGTTTTGTCTGCTGTTTCCGCCTGCAGGAGGCCCGCATGGCCACCATTCCCCTCACCAAGCGCGGTGCCGAGAAGCTCAAGGAAGAGCTGCACCGGCTCAAGACCGTGGAACGCCACGCTGTGATCCAGGCGATTTCCGAGGCGCGCGCCCAGGGCGACCTGTCGGAGAACGCCGAGTACGAGGCTGCCAAGGACAAGCAGGGCTTCATCGAAGGCCGCATCCTGGAGATCGAAGGCAAGATGGCTGCGGCCCAGGTCATCGACCCGTCGACCCTGGACGCAGGCGGGCGGGTGGTGTTTGGCGCCACCGTCGACCTGGAAGAAGAGGCCAGCGGCCAGGCTGTCACCTACCAGATCGTCGGCGACGACGAGGCCGACCTGAAGAAGAGGCTGATCTCGATCAGCTCGCCGATCGCCCGGTCGATGATCGGCAAGGAAGCTGGCGACGTGGCCGAGGTGCAGGCCCCCGGCGGCATCAAGCGCTACGAGATCGTGGACGTGCGCTACGTCTGATGCCTTCAAGTCGGGCCAGGTGTTGGCGTTGATGCAAGACCGTCTGCGTCGCGTGCTGCCCGGCCTGTGGGCCGGCGTGCTGCTGTGCATCGCCGCCATTGCGGCGCCCGCCGCGTTTGCCTTGCTGGATCGGCCTGCGGCGGGGCAGTTGGTGGGCTGGTTCTTCGCCCGTGAAGCCTGGCTGAGCCTGGTGGCGGCCGTGCTGCTGATGGTGATCGAGCGTGGGCGTGCGCGGGCAGCCGCAGCGGCAGGTCAGGGGTCGGTGCTGTCTGCCGATCTCCTTCTGCTGCTGACCACGGTGTTCTGCACCGTTGCAGGCTACTTCGCGCTGCAGCCGCTGATGGCAGCGGCGCGCACAGGCCAGGGCCCATTGAGCTTCGGCCAGTTGCACTTCATCAGCGTCGGTTTCTTCCTGGCCAAGCTGCTGTGCATCCTGGCGCTGGCCTGGCGTGCTGCCGGGCCCGGCCGGGCCGTCAGTCCGACGCCCGTTTCTTGACGCTGGTCACGCGCTTCTGCACACGCTTGATCTCACCACCAGCGGTGACCCGCTGGTTGCCGAACACGGTGATCTTCTTGATCTGCGCGCGCTGGCTGCCGCTCTTGCTGAACTTCAGGATCTTCACCACCCGCGGGCCGGCGCCGCGGTCATCGCGCACCTCAGCTTTGGGCTTGTCGGGGATCGGCCGCCACAGCACCAGCAGCTTGCCGATGTGTTGCACCGGCGCGGCATTCAGTGCGTCTGCCAGCTTGGCCAACGCGGCCTCGCGGTCAGGGCGCGAATCCGAGAACATGCGCACCTTGATCAGGCCATGCGACTTCAACGCGAGCTCGACCTCGCGGGTGACGGCATCGGTCAGGCCGTGGTCGCCGATCAGCACGACAGGGTCCAGATGGTGGGCGTCACCGCGTTTTTCTTTGCGTTGGGCGGGCGTCAGGTGAATGGCAGGCATCGGCCTATTATCCCCTTGTCATGAAAATCAATTCCAAGAGCAAGAAGATCAACAAGGCGTGGATCAACGACCACGTCAATGATCCCTATGTGCGGCTGGCCCAGCGCGAGGGCTACCGCGCCCGTGCAGCCTACAAGCTCAAGGAGATCGACGAGACCCTGGGCCTGATCAGGCCCGGCCAGGTGGTCGTCGACCTGGGCTCTGCCCCGGGCGCCTGGAGCCAGTACCTGCGCCGGCGCTTCGCGCCGAAGACCGCCGGCACCGGCGGCGCGGCCGTGGGCGAACTGCTGGGCACGATCATCGCGCTGGACATCCTGCCGATGGAGCCGATCGAGGGCGTGGTGTTCATCCAGGGCGATTTTCGTGAGGCTGCAGTGGCCGAGCAGTTGCACCAGGCGGTGGCTGGCCGGCCGGTGGATGTCGTGGTATCGGACATCGCACCCAACCTGTCAGGGATCGACGCGGCCGACGCCGCCCGCACCGAGCACTTGATCGAGTTGGGGCTGGAATTTGCCCAGACCCATCTCAAGCCCGGCGGCGCGATGGTGGCCAAGGTGTTCCACGGCAGCGGCTACAGCCAACTGGTCGAGCGGTTCAAGCGGCAGTTCCGGGTGGTCAAGCCGATCAAGCCGAAGGCTTCGCGCGACAAGTCGTCGGAAACCTTTCTTGTCGGCATCGGTCTGAAGGTGCCGTGATCGTTCTTCGTCAGAAGCTTGCGGTGGGTCGAGAACGCCTTGAATTCACCCTGTTGACAGCGCAATCAGGCACCACCCCCGGGGCCCTTGACTGGACTAGAATTGGCCCCATCTGCTGCGAGTCCGGGCAGTTTCCGCAGGTGCTGCGTGCTGTTTCCGATTTTGTTTTGCAGAATTGACTGGCTGAAGGAGCCGCAGTGAACAATCAATGGTTCTCGAAGGTCGCTGTCTGGCTGGTGATCGCACTCGTGCTGTTTACCGTGTTCAAGCAGTTTGATCGCGGGGTGTCTTCGGGCCAGGTGATCGGGTATTCCGAGTTCCTGGACGAAGTGGCGGCGCGCCGCATCAAGTCGGTGGTGCTGCAAGAGGGCCAGGGCGGTACCGAAATCATCGCGCTGACCACCGATGACAAGCGCATCCGTGCCACCGCTACCTACCTCGACCGGGGTTTGGTCGGTGATCTGCGCAACAACAACATCAAGTTCGATGTCAAGCCGCGTGAAGAGCCTTCGCTGCTGATGAGCCTGCTCGTTAGCTGGGGCCCGATGTTGCTGCTGATTGGCGTGTGGGTGTACTTCATGCGGCAGATGCAGGGCGGCGGCAAGGGCGGTGCCTTCAGCTTCGGCAAGAGCAAGGCGCGCATGCTCGACGAGGCCAACAACTCCACCACCTTCGCCGACGTCGCCGGTTGCGATGAGGCCAAGGAGGAAGTCAAGGAGTTGGTCGACTTCCTGAAAGACCCGCAGAAGTTCCAGAAGCTGGGTGGCCGCATCCCGCGAGGTGTGTTGCTGGTCGGCCCTCCGGGCACCGGCAAGACCCTGTTGGCCAAGGCGATCGCCGGCGAGGCCAAGGTGCCGTTCTTCTCGATCTCGGGTTCTGATTTCGTCGAGATGTTCGTCGGTGTGGGCGCGGCTCGTGTGCGCGACATGTTCGAGCAGGCCAAGAAAAGCGCGCCCTGCATCATCTTCGTCGACGAAATCGACGCAGTGGGTCGCCACCGCGGCGCCGGCCTGGGCGGCGGCAACGACGAGCGCGAGCAGACGCTGAATCAGATGTTGGTCGAGATGGACGGCTTCGAGACCAACCTGGGCGTCATCGTGATGGCGGCCACCAACCGGCCCGACATCCTCGACCCGGCCCTGCTGCGCCCCGGCCGTTTCGACCGACAGGTGTACGTGACATTGCCCGACGTGCGCGGCCGCGAGCAGATCCTGAACGTGCACATGCGCAAGGTGCCCATCGGCCAGGACATCCGTGCAGACATCCTGGCACGCGGAACACCCGGCTTCAGTGGCGCCGATCTGGCCAACCTGGTCAACGAGGCGGCATTGTTTGCTGCGCGCCGCAGTGGCCGCGTGGTCGAGATGCTCGACTTCGAGAAGGCCAAGGACAAGATCATGATGGGCCCCGAGCGCAAGAGCATGGTGATGCCCGAGGAAGAGCGCCGCAACACCGCCTACCACGAGGCCGGCCATGCGCTGGTGGCGCGCCTGATGCCCAAGACCGACCCGGTGCACAAGGTCACCGTGATCCCGCGTGGCAGGGCTCTGGGCGTGACGATGCAGTTGCCCGAAGGCGACCGCTACAGCATGGACAAGGAGCGCATGCTGTCGACCATCAGCGTCTTGTTTGGTGGCCGCATTGCTGAAGAAGTGTTCATGCACCAGATGACCACCGGCGCCAGCAACGACTTCGAACGTGCCACCGCCATTGCCCGCGACATGGTCACGCGCTACGGCATGACCGACGAGCTGGGCCCGATGGTTTATGCCGAGAATGAGGGCGAGGTGTTTCTCGGTCGGTCGGTGACCAAGACGACCAGCATGTCGGAAGAAACGATGCGCAAGGTGGACGCGGTGATCCGGCGGATCATCGATGAGCAGTACACCGTCGCCCGCAAGCACATCGAAGATAACCAGGACAAGATGCATGCGATGGCCAAGGCCTTGCTCGAATGGGAAACCATCGACGCCGACCAGATCGAAGACATCATGAAGGGCATGCCCCCGCGGCCACCCAAGGACTGGACTCCGAACCCGCGCACTGGTGGCTCCGGCCCGGCCAGCGGTGGCGGCGCGGTTGCGACCGACAGCGCACCGGCAGCTGCAGCCTGACGTACAGCATCGCACCCCTGTGACGGAAACGGGGCCTTCGGGCCCCGTTGCTGTTCCGGGTCTGCCGATTTGCCCACTACAACCTGCTGTGTTCTGGCACACCACCAGCTACCGCATTGACCTGCAGCAGCCGCGGGTGATGGGGATCGTCAATGCCACGCCCGATTCGTTCTCGGACGGTGGCCTGCATGCCGATGCCCGGTCTGCCCAGGCCCACTGCGACCGCCTGCTGCACGAGGGCGCCCACATCCTCGACATCGGCGGTGAATCCACCCGGCCCGGCGCACGTCAGCCTGGCCTCGACGAAGAGCTGGCGCGGGTGCTGCCGGTGTTGCGGCATGCGGTGACCCTGGGTGTGCCGGTGTCGGTCGACACCAGCCGGCCCGAGGTGATGCAAGCCGCGCTCGATTTGGGTGTGGACATCGTCAACGATGTGCGTTCCCTGGCCCGGCCTGGTGCGTTGGCGGTGGTGGCGGCGCACCCAGGCTGTGGCATCTGCCTGATGCACATGCAAGGCGAGCCGGGTGAGATGCAGCACGCGCCCCACTATGACGGCGACGTGGTGCAGCGCGTGGCCCAATGGCTGGGCGACCGCCTGGCCAACGTGGTGGCTGCCGGCGTGGCGCCCGAGCGCATCACGCTGGACCCAGGCATTGGTTTTGGCAAGACACCGGCAAACAACTGGGAATTGTTGCGCCGACAGCATGAACTGTTGATCTTCGGGCGTCCATTGTTGGCGGGGTGGAGCCGAAAATCCTCGTTGGGCAGTTTGACTGGCCGTCCGGTCAGCGAACGCTTGCCCGCCAGCCTTGCCGCAGCGCTGGCTGCGGTGCAGCGCGGCGCGCGCGTGCTGCGCGTGCATGATGTGGCGGCGACAGTCGACGTGTTAAAGGTTTGGGCCGCTGCCGGCCTGCCAGCAACGCCGGCAGCAGATCAACAGGGACAAGAAACACCATGAGCAGACGTTATTTCGGCACCGACGGCATCCGCGGCACCGTGGGGCAGGTGCCCATCACTCCTGACTTCATGCTGCGGTTGGGCCATGCCGTGGGCCGTGTGCTGCGCCGCAGTCAGTCGCGTCCAACCGTGTTGATCGGCAAGGACACCCGCATTTCCGGCTACATGATTGAAAGCGCGCTCGAGGCCGGCCTGGCATCGGCCGGCGTGGACACTCTGCTGACCGGCCCGCTCCCCACGCCGGGCGTGGCCTACCTCACCCGCGCGCTGCGTCTGGACCTGGGTGTGGTGATCAGCGCATCGCACAACGCCTACCCTGACAACGGCATCAAGTTTTTCTCGGCCAAAGGCGAGAAACTGCCTGACGACTGGGAAGTGGCCGTGGAGTCAGCGTTGGACGAGCCACCACAATGGGTGGATTCGACCACCCTGGGCAAAGCCAGGCGGCTGACTGATGCCAGTGGGCGCTACATTGAATTCTGCAAAAGCACGGTGCCGCACAGCCTGTCGCTGCGCGGCGTCAAAGTGGTTGTTGATGGTGCGCACGGCGCGGCTTACCACGTGGCCCCCGATGTCTTCCATGAACTGGGTGCCACGGTCGTCAAGATCGGTTGCAGCCCCGACGGCATGAACATCAATGCCGGCGTGGGTGCCACCGCCCCGGGGGCCCTGGTGCACGCCGTGCAGGAACACCGTGCCGACTACGGCATTGCTCTGGATGGCGACGCCGACCGCCTACAGATGGTCGACGCCCAGGGCCGTCTGTTCAACGGCGATGAGTTGCTCTATGTGCTGGCCGCCGACCGCTTGGCGCAGCGCCAGCTTGTGCCGGGTGTGGTGGGCACATTGATGACCAACATGGCGGTTGAACTGGCACTGCGCAAATTGGGCGTGCCGCTGGTGCGCGCCAAGGTGGGCGACCGCTATGTGCTGGAGGAACTAGCGGCCCGCAATTGGACATTGGGGGGCGAGAGTTCGGGCCACTTGCTGGCCTTGGACCGCCACACCACAGGTGACGGTATCGTCAGCGCGCTGCAGGTCCTGCAAGCAGTGCAGCGCAGTGGCCGCACCCTGGCAGGTCTGCTGGAGGGTGTGAACCTGTTCCCGCAGACGATGATCAACGTGCGTCTGCCCGATGGCGCACGCTGGCAGGACAACCAACGCCTGGCTGATGAAGTAGCTGGTGCGCAGGCCAGGTTGGGCGCCACCGGACGCGTCCTGATCCGCGCCTCAGGCACCGAGCCGGTACTGCGGGTGATGGTTGAGGCGCTGGACGGCGACCTGGGCCGCCAGTGCGCCGAGGCCATGGCCGGCGCAGCCGCTGCCGGCTGATTCCGGCGCTGCATGCGCCTGCCGGTCGTCGCCTCAGCGCGCCGGCGGGATCATCACCTTGTCGATGATGTGGACGACACCGTTGGTGGCGCCCACATCCGCTTGCGTCACGACCGCGTCTTCGACGGTGACAAAGGTGCCGGCCCGTGATGTGGCCAGATTGGCACCCTGAACCGATTTGACAGTGCCGTTCTTCACGTCCGCGGCCATCACCTTGCCCGGGACCACGTGAAAGCTCAGGACGGCGGCCAACCGCGCCTTGTTGGCGGCCAGCTCCGCCAGTGTCTTGGCCGGGACGGCCTTGAAGGCTTCATCGGTGGGGGCGAACACGGTGAACGGACCGGTGCCCTTGAGTGTGTCGGTCAAGCCAGCGTCGGTCACCAATTTGTTCAGCGTCGACAATTGTGGCGTGCGAGCCAACGTTTCTGCGATCGTTGCCGGCGCAGGCGTGGTTGCACATCCGGTCAGGACGGAAAGGGCCAGCAAAACAGGCGCGGTCATCAAGGTTCGGCGAAAAATAGTCATGCGCGGTCGCTCCGAAAGTTGGCAAAGGAAGAGGCATGGAGATGCCTGATGTGATCCTTGGGAGCGTAGGGCGGTTTCATGACAGACCCATGACGAATTTTCCTGGCTGTCACACAAGCGTGGGTCCCGGTCAGCGTTGTCATGGCAATGTCATCTCGCAAACCTACATTGGTCGGAATCGTTAACTCAAGCTCACGAGGCTGATCCCATGACTCCGCTCCGCACATTCGTCTTTTTTGCTGCGTCGACCGCATTTGCCTTCACCAGCATGGGGGCCCTGGCTCAGGATGTCACTGGTGCCGGCGCGACGTTCCCTGCACCGCTCTACGCCAAGTGGGCTGACGCCTACAACAAGGCAACGGGTGCGCGCATCAATTACCAGTCAGTGGGATCAGGCGCCGGACTGCGCCAGATCCGTGGCAAGACGGTTGACTTCGGTGCGTCTGACCTGCCTCTGACCGACGCGGAATTGGCCAAGGACGGTCTGATGCAGTTTCCCACGGTCATTGGCGGCGTTGTGCCGGTGTTGAACGTCCGCGGCCTTTCGGCCGGCCAGGTCAAGATGACGGGCCAAATCCTGGGCGACATCTTCCTCGGCAAAATCACCAAGTGGAACGACCCCGCGCTGACCGCCTTGAACCCGGGTGTGCCGCTGCCAGACGCAGCGATTGCCGTGGTGCGCCGTGCCGACGGTTCGGGCACCACCTTCATCTTCAGCAACTACCTGTCGAAGGTCAATGCCGAGTGGAAAACCAAGGTTGGCGAGGGCACCGCTGTGAATTGGCCGACTGGCGCCGGCGGCAAGGGCAATGAAGGTGTCGCCGCATTCGTGCAGCGCCTGCCGAATTCGCTGGGCTATGTCGAGTACTCTTATGCTAAATCGAACAAGATGTCGCATGTGCTGATGCGCAACCAGGCCGGCAGTTTTGTGGCCCCTGACGACGTGGCCTTCAAGGCTGCTGCGGCCGGCGCCGACTGGTCCAAGAGCTTCTACCAAATCCTGACCGAGCAGCCGGGCAAGGACAGCTGGCCCATCACCGGTGCCACCTTCATCATGATGCACAAAGTGCAAGACAAGCCGATGCAGGCCACCAATGCGCTGAAATTCTTCGACTGGGCCTTTGCCAATGGCGACAAGATGGCCACCGAGCTGGAGTACGTGCCCTTGCCTGACTCTGCGAAGGTACTGACACGCAAGGCCTGGGAAGAGGTCAAGGACGGCGCCGGCAAGGCTGTCGTTGCCAAGTAAGCCTTTTGCCCGTGCATCGCCAGCAGCAGCGTTCCGCGCTGTCTGTCGGCTGTGCTCTGGCTCACCACTGAGTTGAGGACGATGTGGCTGCTACATTCCCTACCGATTCGCCCCCAAGAAAAACAATGACGGACAAATCGGCCCTGGGTGGTGGCCCACCCGCTCGCACAAGGCGGACGCCATGGGCGGACGCCTTGTTCTCCTTTCTTGCCCATGGCGCAGCCTGGCTCACACTGGCCTTGCTGGCGGGCATCATCGCCTCGCTGCTCATCAGCGCTTGGCCTGCGATCTCGAAGTACGGCTTGAGCTTTCTCGTCAATGCGGAATGGGATCCGGTTGAAGAGAAGTTCGGCGGCCTGGTGATGATCTACGGCACGCTGGCCACCTCGTTCATCGCATTGCTGATCGCCGTGCCCGTGAGCTTCGGCATTGCCCTGTTCCTGACTGAGTTGTCGCCTAACTGGCTGCGTCGCCCCTTGGGTACGGCTGTCGAGCTGCTGGCGGCAGTGCCCAGCATCGTGTACGGCATGTGGGGCCTGTTGGTGTTCGGTCCGTTGTTGGCCGCTTATGTGCAACAACCGGCGCAGGCGCTATTGTCGGGTGTGCCGGTGCTGGGTGCGCTGGTGTCGGGTGCGCCTGTGGGCATCGGCATCCTGTCGGCTGGCATCATTTTGGCGATCATGGTGATTCCGTTCATCGCCTCGGTGATGCGTGATGTGTTCGAGACCACGCCCGGCATGTTGAAAGAGTCGTCTTACGCCCTGGGTGCCACCACCTGGGAGGTGGTTTGGAAGGTGGTGCTGCCCTACACCAAGAGCGGTGTCATCGGCGCCATCATGCTTGGCCTGGGGCGTGCGCTTGGCGAGACCATGGCGGTGACCTTCGTGATCGGCAATTTCAACCAGCTCGACAACCTGTCGTTGTTCGCCGCTGCCAACAGCATTACCTCGGCGATCGCCAATGAGTTTGCCGAGGCCTCGCCGGGCCTGCACCAGGCCTCACTGATGTACCTTGGCCTGATTCTGTTCTTCATCACGTTTTGTGTGCTCGGCTTGTCCAAGCTGCTGCTGTCGAAGCTGCAGCGCAATGAAGGGAGCAGGACATGAGTGCAGTTCTGTCTGCGGGCGACAAGGCCCGCATGGGCATGCACCTCAAGCGCAAACGCGTCAACGTGGTGGCGCTCACGCTGTCGCTCGGCGCCATGGCGTTTGGCTTGTTCTGGCTGGCGTGGATCCTGTTCGAGACGGTCCGCCTCGGCATCGGCGGTATTGCGCTGTCGTTGTTCACCGAAATGACGCCGCCACCGCAGGCCGAGTCGGGTGGCCTGGCCAATGCGATCTTCGGTTCGTTGGTGATGGTTGGCCTGGCCACCGCGGTGGGCACGCCGATTGGTGTCATGTGCGGTATCTACCTGGCAGAGTACGGCAAGGGCACCTGGCTGGGGCGGGTGACGGGGTTCATCAACGACATCCTGTTGTCAGCACCCTCCATCGTCATCGGCTTGTTCATCTACGCCATCTTTGTGGCCAAGGTGAGGTCGTTTTCGGCCATTGCAGGTGTCTTGGCCTTGTCGCTGATCGTCATCCCGGTGGTCATCCGTACCACCGAGAACATGCTCAGCCTGATCCCCAGTTCGCTGCGCGAGGCTGCCTATGCGCTGGGCACGCCGAAGTGGAAAGTCATCTCATCGATCACGCTGAAGGCGGCGCGGGCCGGGGTGCTGACAGGCGTGTTACTCGCCGTGGCGCGCATTGCGGGAGAAACCGCACCGTTGCTCTTCACCGCGTTGTCGAACCAGTTCTGGACGATGAGCCTGACCGAGCCCATGGCCAGCCTGCCGGTCACGATTTACAAGTTTGCGCTCAGCCCCTACGACAACTGGCGCGACCTGGCCTGGGCGGGCGTCTTCCTCATCACGGTGGGCGTGCTGGCGCTGAACATCCTGGCGCGTGTGCTGTTCCGCAAGAAGGACTAAGAACCCCATGGACACCCGAGTACAGACCGAGGCCGCCGAGAAGGTGAAGCTGTCGGTGCGCAACCTGAACTTCTTCTACGGCAAGTTCCACGCGCTCAAGAACATCAACCTGGAACTGCCTGAACGCAAGGTGACGGCCTTCATCGGTCCGTCAGGCTGCGGCAAAAGCACTTTGCTGCGGGTCTTCAACCGCATGTTCGAGCTCTACCCCGAGCAGCGCGCCGAAGGCACCGTGTCCCTGGACGGCCACGACATCCTGACATCCACCTTGGACGTGAGCCTGATCCGCGCCAAGATCGGCATGGTGTTCCAGAAGCCCACGCCGTTCCCGATGTCGATCTACGACAACATCGCCTTTGGTGTGCGCCTGTTCGAAAACCTGCCGCGGGTGGAGATGGACGAGCGCGTTGAATGGGCGCTGAAGAAGGCTGCCTTGTGGAACGAGGCCAAGGACAAGCTGGGCCAGAACGGCGCCAGCCTATCGGGCGGCCAGCAGCAGCGCCTGTGCATTGCGCGCGGCATCGCCATCAAGCCCGAGGTGCTGCTGCTCGATGAACCCTGTTCTGCGCTCGACCCGATCTCGACGGGCAAGATCGAAGAATTGATCCACGAGTTGAAGAGCGACTACACGGTGCTGATCGTCACCCACAACATGCAGCAGGCCGCCCGCTGCAGCGACTACACCGCCTACATGTATCTGGGCGACCTGATCGAGTTCGGCGCCACCAACGACGTGTTCACCAAGCCCAAGCGCAAGGACACCGAGGACTACATCACCGGCAGATTCGGTTGATCCACCAGAGGCATCCAGCATGACCGACAAGCATCTCTCCAGCCAGTTCGACAACGAGCTGTCCGGCATCTCCACCCGCGTGCTCGAGATGGGTGGCCTGGTGGAAAGCCAGGTGGCCCAGGCGGTCTATGCACTGTCGACCTTCAGCGGCGAAGTGGCCACCCAGGTGTTGAAAGCCGAAGAGCGGGTCAACCAGATGGAGATGGAGATCGACCGCGATCTGTCGACCATCATCGCCCGGCGCCAGCCCACGGCGCGCGACCTGCGCTTGCTGATCGCCGTGTCCAAGACGATCGCCAACCTCGAGCGCATCGGCGACGAGGCTGCCCGCATCGCCCGCACCGTGCAGCGGCTGCTTAGCTCCGGCATGTCGAGCCGCCTGCGCCTGCCGGTGGCCGACCTCACCTTCGAATGCGAGCTGGCCACCAAGCAGCTGCGCAAGGTGCTCGATGCCTTTGCCCGGCTCGACATCGAGGCGGCGGTGGATGTGCTGCGCCACGACGACCAGATCGACCAGGAGTTCGACGGCCTGATGCGCAAGCTGATCACCTACATGATGGAAGACCCGCGCACCATCTCGTCGGCGATCGACCTGGTGTTCGTGGCCAAGGCCATCGAGCGGGTCGGCGACCATGCAAAGAACCTGGCCGAGCAGATCATCTACATCGTCAAGGGCACCGACGTGCGCCACAACCCTGTGGACACGGTCGAGAACCTTGTGCGCTAGCAGGGGGATCAGAAGATGAGCCGAATCGTGGTGGTCGAGGATGAATCGGCAATTGCCGAGCTGATCGCGATCAACCTGCGCCATGCGGGGCACGAGGTGACCCTGGCCGCCAGCGCCGAGCAGGCCCAGCGGGCCATCGACGCGGTGCTGCCTGACCTGGTGGTGCTCGACTGGATGCTGCCTGGCCAAAGCGGCCTGGCGCTGGCCCGCCAGTGGCGCGGCAGTGAGCGCACCCGTGAGCTGCCCATCATCATGCTGACCGCGCGCGGCGAAGAGGCCGACAAGGTGGCCGGCCTGGATGCCGGTGCCGACGACTATCTGGCCAAACCGTTCTCCACCAACGAGCTGATGGCCCGCATCCGTGCGGTGCTACGGCGCAAGGCGCCCGAGGCGCTGGAAGACATGGTCGAGGTGGCCGGCCTGCGGCTCGACCCGTCCACCCGCCGCATCAGCCGCCGCACGCCGGCTGGCGAGATCGATCTGAAGATGGGCCCGACCGAGTTCCGGCTGCTGCACTTCCTGATGACCCACCCCGAGCGGGTGCACAGCCGGGCACAGTTGCTTGACCGGGTGTGGGGCGATCATGTCTTCATTGAGGAGCGCACGGTGGATGTGCACGTCAAGCGCCTGCGTGAAGCGTTGGCGCCGGGGCAGGCCGCCGGCATGATCGAGACGGTGCGCGGCGCCGGTTACCGCCTCACCCAGCACGCCAGCGCGCTGTCGGCCTGAGCCCGCCGGGGCATCGCGGCACCGAAGATGGCCTGGTTCCTGCCGCGCCTGCTGGCAACCATCGTCGCGCTGACATTGGGTGGTGCATTGGGCGTGCTGGTGGGGGCATTGCTGAAGGCGCCGGCCATCGGCGCCTTGCTGGGTGCTGCCACCGGTGTGGGCCTGGTGGTGTTGCGTGATGCCTTGCATGCCGGCCGCCTGATACGCTGGTTGCGCGATGGCCTGATTGCCGACGCGCCGCGAGACGCTGGCCTGTGGGGTGAGCTGGCCTACCGCATCGAGCGTGCCCTGCGCAGCCGCGAGCAGGCCCTGGCCGCTGAGCGGCAACGGCTGGGCGAATTCCTGTCGGCGATCGAGGCCTCGCCCAATGGCGTGATGCTGCTCGGTGCGGATGACCAGATCGCCTGGTGCAGCGCGGTCGCCGCCGACCATCTCGGCCTGGACGCCCGGCGTGACCTGCGCCAGCCTGTCACCAACCTGGTGCGCATGCCGGCCTTTGTCAGCTACTTGCAAGAGGGTGCCTGGCGCGAACCCATCACGCTGGAAGCGCCCGGCGGGCGCGGCATGCTGCAACTGGCGGTGCGTGGCTACAGCGACCAGCAGAAGCTGGTGATCACCCAGGACGTGACCGAACGCCTGCGTGCCGAAGCCATGCGGCGTGATTTCGTCGCCAACGTGTCGCATGAGATCCGCACGCCCTTGACCGTGCTGGCTGGTTTCGTCGAAACCATGGCCAGCCTGCCCTTGAGCACCGCCGAGCGGGCCCGCGTCATCACCTTGATGCAGCAGCAGACCGACCGCATGCAGGTGTTGGTGGCCGACCTGCTGCAGCTGGCCCAGCTGGAGGGCGGCCCGCGCCCGCCGGCCGACCGCTGGACGGCCCTGGCGCCGTTGCTGCAGCGTGCGGCCGCCGATGCCCGCCCGCTGTCTGCCGGCCGCCACCAGGTGGAGGTGGATGCACCCGACGGCATCGAGCTGGCCGGCCTGGAGGGTGAACTGCTCAGCGCCGTGGTCAACCTGGCCACCAATGCGGTGCGCTATACCCCCGCCGGCGGGCACATCCAGCTCAACTGGCGCTTGCGCGCCGACGGCCAGGGGGAAGTGGAAGTGCGCGACACCGGCATCGGCATCGCCCGTGAGCATCTGCCGCGGCTGACCGAGCGCTTCTACCGGGTGGACGGCAGCCGCTCACGCGACACCGGTGGCACCGGCCTGGGTCTGTCGATCGTCAAGCATGTGATGCAGCGCCATGGCGGCTCGCTCGAAGTCGACAGCGAACCGGGCAAGGGCTCGCGCTTCCGCCTGCTGCTGCCGGCCGGTCGCATCCGCCAGGTCACGCCGGTCGGCCGCCTCGACGAGCCGGCCAGCACGGTCTGACCCGACCCGCTTCTGCCAAGTCGTCGCATCCTCGTCGGGGGTCTGAAGCGAAGCAGCAGGCTTGGGGGGCGTTCTCAGGCTGGTCCGCGGTGGAACACCACCACCGCCTCGCTGCGGTCGGTGGGTCGGCGTTCACGCGCGACCTCGCGCCAGCCGGCAGCGCGTTGGGCTTCGGCCAATGCCGTGCCGCGCGCCAGGTCGGGCCCGCGCAGCGGCAGCACCAGCATCAGCACCGGGCACGGGCCGCGCGCGGCGTTCGGCGTGGCATCGACCCGGCGCTTGCCGTGGAACTCCAATGCCGCCACCAGCGTCAGCGGCGCTTGCGGCGTGGCGATGCAGCGGCCCGGCGGCACATGGCGCACCAGCCGCTCGGCCAACGGCCGGTTGCTGCGGCCGTAATCCAGCAAGGGCAGCCACAGCGTCATCAGCAACAGCCAGCACAGCGCCACCCCGCCGGCGGGAAGCACCACGCTCTTCCAGATCACTGCCCGGTGGCGGCCGGTGCGCCAGCGCACCAGCCACAGCCAGGCCAGCGTGGCGGCGGCTGCCAGCGCCAGGTTGACCCAGGACATGCGCGGCTCGAAGCCGGGTGCCAGCCGCAGCACCGTGGCCAGCGGCCTGGCGGGCGTGCCGGTTTGCATGGCGGCATAGAACACCCAGACGATGCCCGCGCACACGCTGAAGAAGAACACCGACAGCCAGTCGATCGCCGCCGCGCCGCTGCGTTGCAGCGTGGGCAGCGCAAACGCTGCCAGCACCGCAACACCGGGCAGGCCCAGCATCAGCGCCCGTTCCGATCCGTCCATCGCCACGCAGGCGATGGCTGCCACCGCAGCGCCCAGCAGCGGGATGGCCAGATGCCGCTGCGCCAGATGCTTGCGCCAATGCCACAGTGTCCACAGCGCCAGCGGCCAGGCCGGCCACAGGAACCACAGCAGCAGGCGGGCCAGTGACGGCACGTCGATGTCGGTCGTCGCGCGCCAGTGCCATGCGCCCGACAGCCAGGCCAGCAGCGCCGCTGCTGCCGTGGCCGCAGCCACCCAGGGCAGCAAGGCGCGCAGGCCAGCGTCGCCGGTGCGCCAGCACAGCCATAGCGTGCCTGCACCCAGTGCCATGGCCATGGCTGGTGCGCCGCAAGCCGCCAGCAGCGACAGGGCCGCCAGCACACCCAGCCGCGGCGTGTGTGTCCGGTGCGGCGCGGCAGCCAGTGCCCATTGCAGGCCCGCCACCGCCGCCAGCTGGGCCAGTTCAGGCGTGGTCTGGTGGCCCAGCTGCAGCAGGCCCAGTGTGGCGATCAGCAACAGCAGCGCACCATCGGCGATGGCCCGGGCATAGTCCACCGGTGACGCCTCGCCCCCGAAGGCAAACGGCAGGGGCTGGGCTGCATCGCTGCGTGCCAGATGGAATGTGGCGTACCACACCGCCACCAGGGTCAGCACCAGCAGTGCCGTGAAGGGCAGACGGGCAGCCAGGGCCGGGTCAAGCCAGCCGGCGCCCGCGCGGATTGCCAGCGCGCCGATCCAGTGCGGCAGCAGCGCGGCGTCGGTGGGCAGGCCCCCCAGAGCTGGCGCCAGCCAGGACGCCCGGCCCTCGGCGATCGACAGCATCTGGCCGAAGGCGACCAGCTCGGCACCACGCCAGGGGTCGCGGCCGAACAGGCCCGGCAGCACATAGGCAGCGCAGAACAGCAGCAGCGCCAGCCGCGGCAGGCGCCGCACCGCATCTTGCGTCACCAGGGCGGGGTTGGGCTTGGGCGTCACCGGGGCGATGATAGGAGACGGTCAGACATGAAAAAGGGCAGCCCGGGCTGCCCTGTCGTACGCCGCCGGCCCCTGCAGGACAGGCGGCCAGTGGTGCAATGGCCGATCAGCTGGCTGACTTCTTGTTGATGCCGAGGCTGGCAAACTTGTTGCGAAACTTCTCGACGCGGCCGCCCAGGCTGTCCACGCTTTTCTGCGTGCCGGTGTAGAACGGGTGGGTTTCGCTGGTGGTTTCCAGCTTGACCAGCGGCAGTTCACGGCCGTCGTCCATCTTCACGGTTTCCCGCGTGTTGACCGTCGAGCGGGTGACGAACTTGAAGCCGTTGGACAGGTCCACGAAGCACACGTCGCGGTATTTGGGGTGGATGCCGTCTTTCATGGGAGAACCTTTGCTCGCTGGGTTTGCTGGAAGCCACGCTGCACCACGCAACGCACTTTCCGTGAAGCGGAAAAACCGCAGATTATAGCCAGAGTGACATCACCCACCGCGGCGCATCATGTCGAAGAAATCCAGGTTGTTCTTGGTCTGCTTCATCTTGTCGAGGACGAATTCCATCGCCTCGATCTCGTCCATGTTGTAGAGCAGCTTGCGCAGGATCCAGGTCTTCTGCAGGATCTCGGGCCTGAGCAGCAGTTCTTCGCGGCGGGTGCCGGTCTTGTTGATCAGGATCGACGGATACACCCGCTTCTCGGCCATGCGGCGGTCGAGGTGGATCTCGCAGTTGCCGGTGCCCTTGAATTCCTCATAGATCACCTCGTCCATGCGGCTGCCGGTGTCGATCAGGGCGGTGCCGATGATGGTCAGCGAGCCGCCTTCTTCCACATTGCGCGCCGCGCCGAAGAAGCGCTTGGGCCGCTGCAGGGCGTTGGCGTCCACGCCGCCGGTGAGCACCTTGCCACTGGACGGCAGCACGTTGTTGTAGGCGCGCGCCAGACGGGTGATGGAGTCGAGCAGGATCACCACGTCCTTCTTCATCTCGACCAGGCGCTTGGCGCGCTCGATCACCATCTCGGCCACCTGCACGTGGCGCGCGGCGGGCTCGTCGAAGGTGGAACTGATGACCTCGCCGCGCACGGTGCGGATCATCTCGGTCACTTCTTCCGGCCGCTCGTCGACCAGCAGCACGATCAGATGGATCTCGGGGTGATTGACCACCAGTGCATGGGCGATGTGCTGCATCATCACCGTCTTGCCGGTCTTGGGCTGCGCCACCAGCAAGGCGCGCTGGCCTTTGCCGATGGGCGCAATCAGGTCGATGATTCGGCTGGTGACGTTGTCTTCGCCCTTGTAGTTGTCACGTTCCAGCTTGAACGGCTCTTTCGGGAAGAGCGGCGTCAAGTTCTCGAACATGATCTTGTGCTTGCTCTCCTCAGGCGTGACGCCGTTGACCCGATCGACCTTGACCAGCGCGAAGTAGCGCTCGCCGTCCTTGGGCACCCGCACTTCGCCTTCGATCAGGTCGCCGGTGTGCAGGTTGAAGCGGCGGATCTGGCTGGGCGACAGGTAGATGTCGTCCGTGCTGGCCATGTAGCTGGCCTCGATCGAGCGCAGGAAGCCGAAGCCGTCGGGCAGCACCTCCAGCACGCCGTCGCCGAACACCTGCTCGCCCGCCTTGGCGCGCTTCTTCATGATGGCGAACATCAGCTCCTGCTTGCGCAGGCGGGCGACGTTGTCGATCTCCAGCGCCTCGCCCATCGTGATGAGTGCAGAGACGTGGAGCGCCTTCAATTCGGAAAGATGCATGTGTGGATCACCGGGAGGTGGTGGCAGCGCGCCGGGCCAGGGCCGCCTTGCCGGATGAGCGCGGCGCACCCCCTGGGCAACACCGGTCTTCGGGGGCCATTCTCCAAGTTCAGCGGGCGCAGAAACTGCCGCCACATCGAGGCGCGGGTGCGCCAGGATTCATCAGGTACTTGGGGAGTTGGCCAGAACCTCGCGCCGGGGTCGGGTCAGGAACCCGCAGGCAAGGTGGCTTGAATCGTCTTGGTGCCGGTGCCCTGCAAGACACGGCTTCCGACAACAAGATGGTTGATTATAGATGCGGCTCGATGAAAGCCGTCAGCTGTGCCTTGGACAAGGCTCCGACCTTGGTGGCGGCGAGCTGGCCGTCCTTGAACAACATCAGCGTGGGGATGCCGCGGATGCCGAACTTGGCTGGCACTTCACGGTTCTCGTCGACATTCATCTTGGCGATTTGCAGGCGGCTGCCGAACTCCTTGGCCGTCTCGTCCAGGATGGGCGCGATCATCTTGCAGGGCCCGCACCATTCGGCCCAGTAGTCCACCAGCACCGGAGTGCCTGATTTCAGGACGTCGGCTTCGAAAGTGGCATCGGTGGTGTGCTTGATCAGGTCGCTGCTCATGGCTGTTCCTTGTGGGGCTGTGGCGGCTGGGCTGCAGCCGGAATGGAGTGGGCGGGCGCGGGGCAGGCCCGCCACTGCAACACCTGGTGAAGGAATTTTGACACAAAGGGCCCGCATGTGGACCAGTGCGCGCCAGCTTGCCCGCGCGCTGCCGGGGCGGAACAGCGCTGCGAACGCGGCGCTGTTTGCTGCATCCTGGCAGCGCAGCTTCGGTCCAATCACCCGACACCACCGAGCTGTCCCATGGCCGCCTCTTCGCCGCCCCGTCCCGCCGCCCAAGCCGTGCGCCATCTTGGCCGCTTTCAACTGCTGCGCTTGCTCGGCAAGAGTGCGCGCTCCATGCTCTGGTTGGTGGCCGATCCGCGTGTCGGGCAGGACATGGTGCTGCTGCTGCCGCGCAGCCAGCCGGCAGATGCCGCAGCCATGCAGCGCTGGCTCGACGCTGCGCGCCGTGCGACACGCATCGAGCACCCCTGCCTGCAGCCTGCGGTGGAGGTGGGCGAGCATGACCGCTGGCCTTACATCGCCTATGACCGCGGCAGCTCGGTGACGCTGGCCGAGCGCCTGGGCAGCAAGGGCCTGCCTGCAGCCGAACTGGTGCCCTGGGTGCTGCAGGTGCTGCAGGGGCTGGCCTTTGCGCACGAGGCCGGTATTGCCCACCATGATGTGCAGGCCGGCATGCTGGCCCTGGCGGACAACGGCAGTTGCAGCCTGATGGGGCTGGGCCTGGCGCTGCCGCCTGAAGGCGACGGCGGCGGCCTGCCGGCCCAGCGCCGTGCCGCCGAGCGCGACGTGCTGGCCCTGGGCCTGGTGTTGCACCATGCCCTGGCCGGCACAGCGCCGCTGGAGTTGGCCGACACCAGTGCGGTGATCGAGCGCATACCGCCGCTGGGCCGCGAGATCGTGCGTCTGCCGTGGACCGGTGCGCATCCGATCCCCGAACCGCTGCGCGCCATCGTCAACCGCGCCACCGACCGCCAGGAGCGCCAGCGCTACCGCAATGCCCGCACGCTGGAGCGTGCGCTCAGTGGCTGGTTGCGCACCGACGGCGAAGCCAGTGGCGGGCCGATCGTGCTGTTGCTCGACCGCATGCGGGCGGCCGGCCTGCTGCCGGCCATGCCCGGTGGCGCCAGCCGCGCTGCACGTCTGGCGTCATTGGAGCGCGAGCGCAGCACCGGGCTGGCCGAGATCGTGATCCAGGATGTGGGCCTCACCTTCGAGCTGCTGCGCAGCGTCAACGGCACCGGCCAGCGCGGTGCCATGGGTGGCGGCAACGGTCCGATTCTCACTGTCCGGCGCACCATCGAGATGGTGGGCATCGACGGCGTCAGGCGCACGGCCTCTACGCTGCGCGCCTGGCCCGGGCCGCTGAACGAGGCCCAGGCCAGCGAGTTGTCTGCGCTGCTTGACCGGGTGCGCCTGGCTGGCCGCGTGGCGCAGTGGCTGCGCCCGGCGGGCTACGATCCCGAGGTGGTGTACCTGCTGGCCATGCTTCAGAGCCTGGGCCGGCTGGTGGTGCAATACCACTTCCCGGAGGAAGCTGTGCAGATCCGCCGGCTGATGCTGCCTGCGCCACCAGCACGCACCGGCGAGCCCGAGGACCCGGGCATGGGCGAGGAGGGCGCGTCCTTCGCCGTGCTGGGCGTCGACATCGATGCGCTGGGCGCTGCGGTGGCACGCCACTGGGGCCTGGATGAGACCGTGGTGCACATGATGCGCCGCGTGCCCTGGATGGCGCCGGTGCACACCCCCGACGGCGACAACGACCTGCTGCGCCTGACGGCCAGCTGTGCCAACGAGGTGGTGGACTCCCGCGCCCAGCCGGCACACCACCGCCTGGCCTGGTTGCAGCGGGTGGTGCAGCGCTACGGCCGTGTGCTGGGCATCAGCCTGCGCGATGTGCAGATGGCTGCGCAAGGCATGTCGCCCAATGAAGAGCCGGCCGAGCACGCGGCTGGCACAGGTGCGCAGCCCGGCTCCGGCCATTCGACGCCCGCTGTTGTGCCGGCAGGGCCAACGCCGTGACCTTGGCGCCCAGTGCGCGGTTGGGGAATTGCCTGTCGGTGTCGTCCCGGGCCCGCAGGGCCCAGGCTTCTGTCTGCACAACCTGGCCAAGGGCCGGCTGCACGACCTGTGTGGCGCGGTGTGCCACAAGGCCAGCGACATGCTGAGTGCCGATGCGCCAGCCGTTGAAAGCATACAGCGCCGCCATGCCGTGCGCGCAAGCCCTGCGGTCGTTTGGGGGGTGACGAGCCTGACCCCGGCACTGGTCACAACGGTTGGGGCTGCTCCGTTCCCGACCTGACCCGATTGGCCGCGCTTCCATGCGGGGAGGCCCGTCAATGTCGATTGTAGGTGAAGGCCAGGGGCGCCCGTCGGGCCGGGGCCAGTCACAATCCGCGTTTCGCCCCCAAGCGGCAGTTCAGGCAAGCCATGCTCCCCGCCACCCTGGCTCTGGTCGACGACGACGCCACCTTCAGTGAGTACCTCACGCCGTACCTGGCCGGGCGCGGTGTGGCAGTGCAATGGTTCGGTGACAGCGATGACCTGTTGTGCAGCCCGCAGCCTTTCGGCTTCGATTTTTATGTGGTCGACCTGATGCTGCCCGGCATCGATGGCCTGAGCCTGATCCGCCTGCTGCGGCGCCGTACCGACGCGGGGGTGCTGGTGGTGTCGGGCAAGCTGGCCGACGATGTCTTCGACCAGGTCATGCTGGCCGGTGCCGACATGCACCTGGCCAAGCCCGTCACCTTCGAGCAAGTGGCGTTGGCGGTGGCGGCGGTGTTCCGCCGCTCGGGTGGCAAGCGCGTCACCCAGGCGGCCTGGCGGCTGGACGAGGCGGCGCGCCGCCTGTTGGCGCCCGATGGCGCGGTGATCGACCTGAGCCCGACCGACGCCAGCGTGCTGGCCTGCCTGCTGGCAGCCGACGGCGCCACCGTGGCGCGCGACACCCTGGCCCAGCGACTGGGCTTGTCACTCACCGAAGACCCCAACCTGTTGCACGCCACCATCTACCGCCTGCGCCGCCGCATCGAGCGCGCCACGCCGGGGCTGGTGCCGCTGCAGTCGAAATCGCGCGTGGGCTATGTGTTCCGCGCGCCGCTCGAGCCGGCCTGAACTGTTGCCGGCCCGTCGTCGGTGCCCACCAGGGCCTCGGCCAGGTCGTCGTCCATCTCCCAGTCATCGGCCGGCAGCGGGAACACCAGCTGGGCGGCAAAGCCGCGTGGCAACGCATTGCCCAACACCAACTGGCCGCCGTGCAGGTCCATCACCTGGCGCACGATGGTCAGGCCCAGCCGCCGCCTTGCCGGCTGGCCCGGCAGCGGTGCCGGGTCGCGTAGTTGCGCCGGGGTGATGCCCGGCCCGTCATCGGCCACCACCAGCCGCAGGCTGTTGGATGCCGGCAGCTCGTCGACGCACAGGCGCACCTGCACGCCCGGCCCGCCATGTGCGAAGGCGTTGATCAGCAGATTGCGCAGCGCCAGGCGCACCAGGCCGGGCTCGACCTCCAGCGTGTCGACACCGGTGCGCCAGTCCACCGTCAGCCGCTCCAGCTGGCGCGCGCCCAGGTCGCCCATGGTCAGCTCGACGATGAAGTCCAGCGCCACATCCTGGCGCACCAGCGGCATGCCGCGTGACAGCAGCGTGGCCGCCGCCAGGATGTTGTCCAGCACCGAGCGCACGTCGCCCAGCACCATCTGCGCCTGCATCAGCTGCGCACCCACCTCGGTGGCACTGGCGCTGCGCGGGTTGCGCAGCACCTGCACCGCGCCCTGCATTGCCAGGCCGGCGCTGTGCAGCGGCTGGCGGATCTCGTGCGCCAGCACCTGCAGCAGGCTTTCGCGTTCCTCGGCCAGCTCGTCGCGCTGGGCCAGCAGGGTCTGCAGTTCCTGCGCGGTCTGTTCGGCGGCTTCGCGGCTGGCGGTCTCGTCGATCTGGGCCTGGCGCGCCTGCAGTTCGGCGCGGTGCATGTCGTCGAGCACCATGCCCAGGAAGCCCAGGTTGCCGAACAGCGCGGCCACTGCAGCGGCGGCCACCACGGCCCACCAGTCCCAGCGTCCGGCCTCTGGCGGCGCGCTGGCAAAGGCCAGGGCGCGCAGCACCAGGGCGGCTGTCAGCGCCCACTCGGCCCAGGCCACCCAGCGGGCGGTGGGCGCACCGCTGGTTCGGCTGTCTTCCCAGGCATGCTGGCCGATGATGGCGGTGCCCAGGATCAGCACTGCGTTGGCATAGCTGGCCGGCACCCGCGGGTCGGCCGATTGCAGCGATACCGCCCAGCCCACAGCCACCCCTGCGGCCATGGCGGTGCATGTGCCCAGCCGCAGCGGCCGGCCCATGTGCCGGCGCAGGGCGAGCACCCGCAGCAGCATCGATCCCAGCAGCAAGCCGGGCAGCAGCAGGTCGCGCATGGCCTCGGGCACCTGCGGTGGCAGGGGATGGGCCAGCCCGCCCGATGCCAGGCAGACCCCCAGGACCAGGGCGCCGGTTGCCCACAGCTGCACGGCCTGGGCCTGCCGCGGGCCCCGCAGCATCAGCCAGGCGGCGCAGGCCATCAGCACATGCAGCAGCCCCACGGTGGCCGTGGCCAGCTGGGCGCTGAAGGCATCGCTCACGGCAAACCCCACTGCGGGTTGCGGGGCGTCCGGGGGCTGGTTGCCGGGGCCTGGGCGTGTTGCGGAAACACCATCCGCGCCACCATGCCGTGGGGGTGGCGCGGTTGCAGGCTGAGGCTGCCGCCATGGCGCGCCATCACCTCGCGCACGATGAACAGGCCCAGGCCGCACGCTGCCGGCCGGCTGCCAGCCGTCCGCGCCGGGCTGGCCTGGGCGCCCGGCTGCAGAGCGGGCTGCCAGCCGGGCGGCGGCCCGACACCGTCGTCGACCACGCTGAGCACCAGTGCTGGCGGCTTGGTTTGCCGCTCACACTGCACCAGCACCGACACGGCCGGCCCGCCATGGGTGAAGGCGTTGCGCATCAGGTTGCGCAGGGCCAGGCGCACCAGGCCGGCTTCCAGCTCGGCGGTGTCGGGCAGGTCTTGCCAGTGCACCCGCACCAGGCGGCGCTGCGTCTCGGGCAGGTCGCCCAGGGCCAGCTGGATCAGTGGCAGCAGCGGTGTGTCAGGCACACACAGCGCGTCATCGCCGCCCAGCAAATTGGCTGCGGCCAGGGTGTTGTCGAGCACCGAACGCACGTCGGCCAGCACGCCCTGGGCGCGCTGCAGCCGCTCGGCCGCCATCGGCAGCACATCCTGGCGGGGCTCGACCAGCACTGCACGGGCCGCCTGCAAGGCGCCGCTGGCGTTGTGCAGCGGCTGGCGGATCTCATGCGCCAGCAGCTTCAACAGTTGGTCGCGCTCGGCGGCGAGTTCGTCGCGCTGGTGCAGCAGATCACGCAGGCTGGCGGCGCGGTCCTCGGCCGCTTCTCTGCGCAGGCGCTCGGCCCACTGGACGGCGATGGCGGCGCGTTCGGCAGCGCGGCTGCGGCCCAGCACCAGCCCCAGGTAGCCCAGATTGCCGAACACCGCCGTCAGAACTGCCAACCCGACCGCCAGGGCCAGATCCAGGGCGCCGCCGTTGCCATCGGCGGGCGCCCAGCCGGCCACGGCCGCAACAGTGCGCAGCGCAATGGCCAGGGCCAGCAGACATTCGGTGGCGGCCAGGCCATGGCCGATGCGTGCACCCAGCAGGCGGCCTGCTGCCGCCGCATGGCGCGCAAAGACCAGGGCCGCGACCACCAGCAGGGCCGCGCTGAGCGCGAGCTGGCTGCCAGGTGGCGGCAGCAAGGGTGCCAACTGGTGCACCGCACCGGCCAGGGCCCAGCTTGCGCCTGCGCGCGCCAGCTGCAACGGGCGGCCCAGTTCGTGGCGCAACGCCAGGATGCGCAGCACGAAGGCTCCCATCAGGCAGTGGAAGGCCAGCCCGGGGCTGAGCCCGCCTGGCAGCCACTCAGGCGCGCCCAGCAGCGCCAGCCCAACCCCGGCCAGCAGGGCGCCGATCACCCACAGGCTCAAGGGTTGGGCCGCATGCCTGCGGCGCAGCAGCACCCAGAGTGTGATGGCCAGCATGCCGTACAGCACGCCCGCCACCATGGCGGTCAGCTGAAGCGGGGACAACGGCAGCATGGGTCCATCGGGCAGCAGGCCTGGAATGCACTGCGCCAGCGCGGCGCTGCAAGGCGCCATTGTGAAGGCAGGCGTGCGTGCAGCCCGCTGTTTCAGCGCTTGCTGGTCAGCCGGCCGCAGGGCGGCGTGCAGCGGCGCGCTGCAGCGGCTGTCTGACCGGGCTGGTGGGCTGGCAGAAGATCGCCGTGGAGCCGTCGGCCAGTGTCTGAAGCTCACCCGACCGGGTCAGCGCCATCATCACCCGGCTGACCATGGCGCGGGACGCGCCGATCATGTCGGCGATGGCCTGGCGGCAGATGCGTCCGCGCACCACCGGCTGGCCGTCTTGCAGTTCGGCCAGGTCCAGCAGCTGCTGCACCACGCAGCAGCGCACGTCATGCAAGGCCAGCAGGGTGATGCGCCGGTTCTTGCGCCGCACCCGCTTCACCATCATCTGCAGCAGTATGGTCAGCAAGGTTTGGGATTCATGCAGGCAGTCGATGAAATCGGTGCGGCCGAACACCAGCACCTCGCTGGGCATGGTGCAACGCACCGCAGCGGATTGCGGCTGTTCGTCGATGGCGCTGAGCTCGCCGAAATGGTCGCCGGGGCGCAATTGGTCGATCACCAGCGAGCGCCCGCGCAGGTTGTGCCGCACCAACTGCGCCTGGCCGCGCAGCAGGATGAACAGGCCCTGGTCGCGGCTGCCTTGTTCCAGCACGGTGGCATGGCGCGCCAGTTTGCGCACCACCGCCCGATCAGCCAACTGGCGCAGCAGGGCGGGTTCCAGCTGGCTGAACAGCGGCACGCCGGCCAGTGTCTCCACCGCGACCTGGGGTTTGGTCTTGCCGGGCGGTGCCTGCAGCGCTGTCGGCGCCCCACCCTGAAAGGCCACCGGGTAGAGGCGGGACTCGGCGAAGGCGTCGGGGGTGCTGATATATGACATGGCGTTGGACTGCTGATGACCAACAAATCATATCTGATCGATCCAACGCGGGTAGGGTGTTCTCGATCCGGTCGCCATGCGCCGGCCATCCGTCACGGTTTGCTGGCCGCCTGCGGCGGCGACGGTTCAGCGCAGTTGCAGCGCGTCGTCGCCGAAGTGCAGGCCCAACGGGTCGATCAGCAATTGCTTGGGCCCGGCCTCCACCTGGCCGGCCACCCGTGCGCCAATGCCCAGGCCGTGGGCGATGGCCACGGTGCGCTCGGCATCGCCAGGCGCCACAAACAGCGCAAATCCGGCGCCCATGTTGAGGGTGCTGTAGGCCTCGCGGTCGTCCTGCTGTGCCTGTTGCTGGATGAAGCGCAGCACCGGCGGCACCGGCGGCAGGGTGTGGATGCGGTAGGTGAAGGTGGCCGGGTGGCGCAGCAGCTTGCGCCAGCCATGGCCGGTGATGTTGGCGTTGTAGTGCGGCACGATGCCGGCGGCCCACAGCGCCTCGGTCACCGGTGAATACAGCACCGTGGGCGCCAGCAACGCTGCACCGTAGCCCAGCCCGGGGTGGCCGTCGGGGTCGACCTCGGTCAGCCAGCCCTGGGGCAGGCGCTCGACCAGCTTGCGTGCCAGGCTCAGGCCGTTGGCATGGATGCCGCTGGAGTCGAGCAGCACGATGGCGTCGCCGGCCGCCAGCTTGTCGCCCACACTCAGCCGCTGCTTGGGGTTGATCAGCCCTGTGCAACTGGCTGCCAGGTCGATGCGACCGCCCTCGACGATGCCGGCCAGCGCCGGCGTCTCGCCACCGCCCCAGGCCACCCCGCAGGTGTCGCAGGCGGCTTTCCAGCCCGCCACCAGGGCCTGGGCGCGGTCGCTGTCGGCAAACCAGTCGGACCCGCCAGCAGCCCAGTAGGCCTGCACCACCAGCGGCGTGGCGCCCACGGTGATCAGGTCGTTCACCGCCATGGCAATGGTGTCCTGGGCGATGCCGGCATACCAGCTGCGGCCGGTGAGGGTGGCCATCTCATCGGCCACCAGGGCCTTGGAGCCCAGACATTCAACGATGCTGGCGATGTAGAACGGGCCCACATCAACCACGTAGGCCGATTCGCCGCGCGAAGCCGCCACTTCGGTGAAGCCATGGCCGGCCAGGTGGCCGGCAGTGGCAGCCGCAGCACGCTGGGCGCTGACCTTCAGCGGGTCGATCAGGTCGTAGTTGACGCCCGCCTGGGTGTAGCTGAGGGTGCCGGGGCTGGAAGGGGCGTGGGACGAAGACATGGGCCGGATTATCGACGCGGCAGCGTGCCCGCCGGCCCCGGCCTGCCGGGCAGCTGCCAGGCAGGGGCCAGGCTGCTGTCGGGCTGCTGCAAGACGGCAGCCAGGGAGACCGCCGCCTAGAATGGTGGCATGTCCCATGTCGTTCTGGCTCGCAAGTACCGGCCCCGCAGCTTTGCGCAGATGGTGGGCCAGGCGCATGTGGTGCAGGCGCTGGGCAATGCGTTGACCAGCGGGCGGCTGCACCATGCCTACCTGTTCACCGGCACCCGCGGCATCGGCAAGACCACCGTCAGCCGCATCCTGGCCAAGAGCCTGAACTGCACCGGCCCCGATGGCGCCGGTGGCATCACTGCCGAGCCCTGCGGTGTCTGCCAGGCCTGCACCGAGATCGACGCCGACCGCTACATCGACTACATCGAGCTCGACGCCGCCAGCAACCGCAGCATCGACGAGATCCGCGACCTGATCGAACGCGCTGCCTACAAGCCCAGCGTCGGCCGCTTCAAGGTCTTCATGATCGACGAGGCACACCAGCTCACCAAGGATGCCTTCAACGCCCTGCTGAAGACGCTGGAAGAGCCGCCCGACTACCTGAAGTTCGTGCTGGCCACCACCGACCCTGACAAGATGCTGCCGACGGTGTTGAGCCGCTGCCTGCAGTTCAACCTGCGGCCGATGGCGCCCGAGACCGTGGCCGCGCACCTGCGCCAGGTGCTGGCAGCCGAAGGTGTGGACGCAGACGCCGGCGCCATCCGCCTGCTGTCGCGCGCAGCGCGCGGGTCGATGCGCGACGCCTTGTCCCTCACCGACCAGGCCATTGCCTTTGGCGCCGGCACGCTGGCCGAAGACGGCGTGCGGGCCATGCTGGGCACGGTCGACCGGTCGCACGCGGCCAGCCTGGTGCAGGGCCTGGCGCTGCGGGATGGCCCGGCAGTGCTGGCCACGGTGGACGCGCTGCGTGCCATGGGCCTGTCGGCCGCCGGCACGCTCGAAGAGATGGCCGGCCTGCTGCAGCAGATGGCGGTGGAGCAGGCCGTGCCCGGCGCGCTGGACGACTCCGATGCCGACACCGCCGGCGCCCGCATGCTGGCCGCGTTGATGCCGCCGGACGAAACCCAGCTGCTCTACAGCATCGTGGTGCATGGCCGGCCCGAGCTGAGCCTGCTGTCGGACGACTATGCCGCGCTCACCATGGTGTTGCTGCGCTTGCTGGCCTTTGCGCCCGCCGGGCCGGCGCCCGCCCTGGCCAGTACACCGCGCGCCGCACCGTTGGTGGCGGCCCCGCGCGAGGCGCGCAGCAGCACGCCGGCGCGGCTGGTGCCACCGCCGGTGCCCTTGGCTGGGCCGGTTGTTGCCGCGCCCCGCGTCGCGCCCTCGGTCGCTGCACATGCTATGGCACCGGCACCGGCACCGG
>JARXAJ010000262.1 GCA_029865965.1 Aquabacterium sp. | reverse complement strand
GCCCTGCCCAGCCCCACGACCCCGACCTTGCGCCACCAGGGACGAACTGCCGCGACACGATCCCCGTCTGCCCGCCCTGTGGCAACACCGGTCAGCGCATCGTGCCGGTGGACGACTGGTGGATTGCGAGGCCGGGGTCGTGGGGTCGGGCAGGGCTCGGAACGCGAGGCGCGGCGGCCATTTCACGCCTGGCAAGGTGGTCCGCCGTGTGTTCGCGTGCCGAGTCCTGAACGGCCCCACGGCCTCGGCCTCGCCGCCACGATCGCCGCACGGCTGCAAGCGGCAGAAGGCAGAAGGCGGAAGGCGGAAGGCGGAAGGCGGAAGGCGAACGAACGAAGCGTCCTGCCTCAGCCTTGCAACCGTGCAGCCCCTCAGCCCTTCAGCAAGGCCAGCATCTGCGCCGCGTCCATCACCGCGCCGGTGGCGTCGCCGTCCTGCCCGGCCAGCACGCCATCGGCCAATGCCCGCTTCTGGTGGTGCAGGGCCACGATGCGGTCTTCGATCGAGCCCTGGGTCACCAGCCGGTAGACGGTGACCGGCCGCGCCTGGCCAATGCGGTGGGCGCGGCCGCTGGCCTGGTCTTCGGCCGCCGGGTTCCACCACGGGTCGGCAATGATCACGTAATCGGCCATGGTCAGGTTCAGGCCGAAGCCGCCAGCCTTCAGGCTGATCAGGAAGAAGTCGCCCTCGCCGCCCTGGAAGGCTGCCACCCGCTGGGTGCGCTGCGCTGCCGGCGTGCTGCCGTCCAGGTACTGGTAGCGCAGGCCGGCGGCGTCCAGCCGCTCGCGCAGCAGTGCCAGGAAGTCGGTGAACTGGCTGAACACCAGGGCCTTGTGGCGGCCGGCCACCAGTTCCAGCGCCAGGCGCTCGAACTCTTGCACCTTGGCGCCCACCAGGCCCAGCTCGGGTGCCACCAGGCGCGGGTCGCAGGCAGCGCGGCGCAGCCGGGTCAGCGCGGCCAGGATGTGCATCTGCGCCTGGCCCGGCGCGCCGCCACCCGCGCCGCCGGCCATGGCCTGGGCCACGCTCTCTTCGGCCTGCTGGCGCAGCGCTTCCAGCAGCGCACGCTCGCGGGTGCCGGGCACCACCTCATGGACGATCTCGGTGCGCGGCGGCAGGTCGGCAAGCACTTCGGTCTTGGTGCGGCGCAGCAGGAAGGGCGCCACCAGCCGGCGCAGGCGGCGGCTGGCCTGGGCGTCGCCGTCACGCTCGATCGGGCCGGCAAAGCGGGTGTTGAACTGCTCGGCGCTGCCCAGCAGGCCCGGGTTGGCAAAGGCCATGATGGACCACAGCTCGCCCAGGCGGTTTTCCACCGGCGTGCCGGTCAGCGCCAGCTTGAAGTCGGCGCCCAGCGCCTGGGCAGCGCGGGCGCGGCGGGTGCCGGCGTTCTTGATGGCCTGGGCCTCGTCCAGCACGGCGGTGTGCCAGGTGCGCCCGGTGAGGATGTCGCCGTCGAGCTGCAGCAGGCCGTAGCTGCACACCAGCACCTGGCCCGGGCCCAGGGCCTGCACCTGCTTGCGGCGGGCGGCCTGGCGGGCTGTGTCCTGCGGCGCGTTGCCATCGGCTGGCGCGGCGTCGCTGTCGTCGTCAGGCTCGGCCGTGAACTCGGCCGTGCTGGCAGTGTCGCCATACATCTCCACCTGCAGGCCGGGGGCAAAGCGGGCCGCCTCGGCCAGCCAGTTGCCGCACACCGATGTGGGCGCCACCACCAGGGCTGGCCCGCCGGCACTGCGGGCCAGCAGCAGGCCCAGGGTCTGCAGGGTCTTGCCCAGGCCCATGTCGTCGGCCAGCACGGCGCCAAAGCCGCTGGCTGCCAGACGCATCAGCCACAGCCAGCCGCTGGCCTGGTAGTCACGCAAGTCGGCAGCCAGGCCGGCGGGCACGGTGTAAGTCTGTGCCTGCGCGCTGGCCCAGGCGTCGCAACGCCGCTGCCAGGCGGTGTCGCCGTCCAGCACCGGCGCGCCGGCCTGGGCGCTCCAGGCCATCGCCGCCAGTGCGGCCACGCGTTGCTGGTTGCCCTGCGGCGTGCTGATGGCGCGCAGGTCGGCCAGCTGCTGGCGCAGGGTGTCGCCCAGCGCCAGGAAGTCGCCATCGCCCAGCGCCACATAGCGGCGCTTGCCCTGCGCCACCAGCTCCAGCAGCTGCTTCAGGCGCAGCACCTCGCCGCCGTCCAGCGCCAGGCTGCCGTCGACCTGCAGCCAGTCGCCCTGGCTCTTGACCTGCAGCGTGAGCTGCGGCGCGGCCACGGTACGCACCCGCATCGGCTTGCCCTTGGGCCATTCGCTGACGATGGACTCCGCCAGGCCGGCCAGGGCTTCCACCACTGCCAGGGCCTGTTCGGGGTCGTCCAGGCTCCAGGCATGGCCGCCGTCGTCCAGCCAGTCCACCTTGGCCACCAGCGCCTGCAAGTGGGCATGTTCGGTGGCCAGATCGCGCTTGGTCGACAGGGTGATGCCCTGGTGCACCGTGGTCACCCGCTCGCGCCCCAGGCCGGGTGCCTGGCGCGGGCCGAAGTCGCCGAAGGGCGCGGCCACCAGGCGCAGGGCCAGGCCGTCGCCCTGGGGGGTGAGCTCGGCGCGCAGCAGGCTGCTGGCCACCACTTCATGGCCGGCTTCGGCGTCACTGGCCAGCTGGAAGTGGGTACCCAGCACCCGCAGCGCCGCGTCCAGCTCGGCCCGGGCGGCCACCGGCACCTGCCAGCCCTGGGTGACCAGTTCGGCCACCCGCAGCTGGGCCGGCGTCACCCGCACCAGGCGGGCCTGCTCGGGGCCGTCGCGCAGCAGCAGCACCGGCGGCTTGCCAGCCTCGCCGCTGCGGCGGCTGCGGGTCCAGGCGTCGTCCTCGTCCTCGTCGTCGATGTCGTCGTCATCGGTGGCTGTGGCGTCGTCGGGGCGGATCGGGTCGAGCACCTTGAACTGCAGGTGGTCGCCACGGGTCAGCACTTCCAGCTGCGGCAGGCCTTCGCTCAGCTCGATGCGCTGCAGCGGCGCGTCGGCCCAGGCCACATGCGGGTGGCGCACCAGGGCCTGCACCGCCTGGGTCTTGTCGAGTGTGAGGCGGCCGCCGTAGGGCAGCTTCTTGACCGCCCGCAGCACGGCCGCATCGTGCGCCGGCAGGTCGGTGCGCTTGGCCAGCGCCGCCAGCGAGGCCGGCTTGGGCTTGCCCAGGCCGCGGGCGCCGGCCTTCTGCTCGAATGGCTCGATGCGGCGCACGCGGCCCTGGGCATCGGCTGCCACCGTCCAGATCAGCCGGTCAGCGGGGGCATCGGGCCCGGGCGCGGCGGCGGCACCGCCCACCGGGCCGAGAGCGACGATGGCGTTCAGCGCCTCGCGCCAGCGGTCGGTGGGTGCGCCCACCGGGAAGGCCTGGGCCGCGTCTGCGGTGGTCGGCGCCTGGCCCAGCAACAGGGCGGCGCTGCGCCGCACCACCATCGCCAGCCAGGGCAGGCCGGCGGCGTCATAGCCCTGGGCCAGGCTGCGGGCCTCGGCCTCGAACGCCGGTGGGTGTGGCGGCACATGGCCCAGCCAGGCGCCCAGCAGCCAGTGGCTGAGCTGCTGCAGGCCATGCAGGCGCACACCCGGCAGGCCGGTGAACAGCAGGCGGCGGGCCTGGCGCGGCGCGTCACCCAGGCGCTGGTCGATGGCCTCCTGCCACACGCCCCAGAAGGTGTAGGCGTCGGCATCGCGCTTGCCGGCTTCACCGGCGGCGAACTTGCGCGCCTTGGTCCAGGCGGCGGGGTCGGGCTGGGCGATCAGCGCCAGCACATAGAACCAGCTGGTGGCGTCGGAAAACAGCTGCTTGCGCTTGCCGACGAGCATGGCGCTTTCCTTCCAGGCCAGCTCGAAGGCCCGGGCGCCGTTGGCATGGTGGCCGGCGGCGATGTCGACGGCCGCGCGCAGGGCCTGGGCCTCGGGGTGGTCCAGCCCGCGCAGCACGCGCAGGGTTTCATCCCGTCGGCCGGCCAGCAGCAGGCGTTCGGCCAGGCGCAGGCGCTGGCCGTCGTACAGCACGCCGGCGTCGGGCGTGGCCTGGGCCAGCAGCCAGGCCCACAGCGGCTGGGTCAGCGTTTCGGCATCACCACCCAGGTGGCGCAGCAGGGTGCTCAGCAGGCGGTGGCGCAGTTCGGCGTCCAGCCCGTCCCACAGCCCGGCATCGAACGGTTGCAGCAGCGCGGCGGCCAGCAGTGACGGCTGCTCGGGCGACTGATGGCGGCTGAGATCGCACAGCCGCTCGAATGCTGCTGCCGAGCCGCCGGCCAGCACCACCACGCGGATGGCGCCCACCATCGCCTCGGGTGCAAACAGTTCCATGTGCCAGGTGTGGTCGAAGCGGAACAGCCGGCGCCAGCTGGCCCACCAGGCGGTGCGGGCAGGTCCATCCGCCAGCAGCGCCAGGAAGCGCGGCCAGGCCTTGGCCGGCGGCGCATACCAGGGCCCTTGCGGCAGCGTGGCGGCCAGGCCGGCGGCCTGCAGGTCGCCAAGCAGACGGCGCAGCTCGGGGCCGTGGAAATGGGTACCACGGGCGGTGGTGTGGTCGCCCAGGAATTCCGCCAGCCGGGTGATGTTCAATGGCGCCTGCAGGAAGCACAGGGCGTCGAACACCGTCTGGGTGTCGGGTGGCAGGGCGTGCGGCGCGGGTCCGTCGGCAGGTAACAGATCAGGCATGGTTGCCGACAGTGTAGAAGCCCATTGCCGCCGGCTGCCAGGCTAGACTTCGCGGCAGACGAAGGCTGGATTCACGTCTGCCGAGCATTCCGCAGTCAGCCTTCGCGCATCATCCAGAGGTGGCACCAGCCGGCCCCTGGCCCCACCCGGGCCGACCCCGGCGCCGCCGCCCACGCCCACCGGTGTGAGGCAGTGGCGCTGCCGGCCGGTGCCACGTCCCTGCCGACAACCCGGCCATGCGTTTCGACCTCACCACCTTGAACCTCGTGCTGGCCATTGCCGACACCCGCAGCATCACCCGCGGCGCCGCGCAGGAGCACCTGGCGCTGGCCGCGGCCAGCAAGCCCCTGTCCGACCTGGAAGGCCGCCTGGGCGTGGCGCTGTTCGACCGCCGTGCCCGCGGTGTCGACCTGACCGAAGCCGGCCGCGCCCTGGTGCGCCACATCCGGTCGCTCAACGCCAGCCTGCATGCGCTGGAGAGCGAGGTGGTCGAGTTCTCGCGCGGCATCAAGGGCCACCTGCGCATCGCCGCCAACGCCAGCGCCATCACCGAATGCCTGCCGGCCGACCTGGCCGCCTTCAGCCAGGCCCACCCCGGCATCCGCATCAGCCTGGAAGACCTGACCAGCGCCGAGGTGCAGGCGGCGGTGGCCGAGGGCCGGGCCGACGTGGGCATCTTCGTGCCGCCGCAGCATGAGGCCCGGCTGACCAGCCGCCATTACCGCGACGGCGAACTGGCGGTGCTGGTGCCGCAGCAGCATGTGCTGGCCCGGCGCAGCGGCGCGGCGGGCCAGGCCCAGGGCGGGGTGAAGTTCGATGCCCTGCTGGATTTCGACATCGTCGGCCTGCACCTGGGCGCTGCCGTGCAAGAGCAGCTGCGCGAACGCGCCCGGGCCCTGGGCCGCACGCTGAATGTGCGCCTGCAGGTGCGCGGCTTCGACGCCATCGCCCAGCTGGTGGAAGCCGGCCTGGGCGTGGCGGTGCTGCCGGCCGTGGTGGCGCAACGCTTTGCCCGCATCTTTGCGGTGCAGCCGCTGCCGCTGCTGGAAGACTGGGCGAAACGGCCCTATCTGCTGGCGGTGCGCACGCAGGACGTGCTGCCCGCCGTGGTGCAGCGCTTCGTCGAATCCCTGTGCCCCGCCGTGCCCCCCGCCGTGCCCCCCGACAGCCCCGCGCCAGCCGCCTTGGCGCGACAATCAACCCCCCGCAAGAGGATGCCATGACCACCCTGCACGCCGCACGCACCCTGTATGACAAGCTCTGGGACGACCATGTCGTCCACACCGAAGACGACGGCACCGCCACGCTGTACATCGACCGCCACCTGGTGCATGAAGTCACCAGCCCGCAGGCCTTTGAAGGCCTGCGCCTGGCCGGGCGCAAGGTGTGGCGCGTCAGCTCCATCGTTGCCACGGCTGACCACAACACCCCCACCACCGGCTGGGAGCGCGGCTACGACGGCATCACCGACCCCACCAGCAAGCAGCAGGTGATGACGCTGGACGCCAACATCGCCGCCTTTGGCGCTGCGGCCTACTTTCCGTTCCTGGACAAGCGCCAGGGCATCGTGCACGTCATCGGCCCCGAGCAGGGCGCCACCCTGCCGGGCATGACGGTGGTGTGCGGCGACAGCCACACCAGCACCCACGGCGCCTTCGGCGCGCTGGCCCACGGCATCGGCACCAGCGAGGTCGAGCATGTGCTGGCCACCCAGACCCTGCTGGCCAAGAAGGCCAGGAACATGCTGGTGAAGGTGGACGGCAGTTTGACCAGAGGCCTGACCGCCAAGGACATCGTGCTGGCCATCATCGGCAAGATCGGCACCGCCGGCGGCACCGGCTACACGATCGAGTTCGGCGGCAGCGCGATCCGCGCGCTCAGCATGGAAGGCCGCATGACGGTGTGCAACATGGCCATCGAGGCCGGTGCCCGCGCGGGCCTGGTGGGCGTGGACGAGACCACCATCGCCTATGTCAAGGGCCGGCCCTTCGCGCCCAAGGGCGTTGAGTTCGACCACGCCGCCGCGCTGTGGCGCGCGCTGCGCAGCGACGAGGGCGCGCACTTCGACGCGGTGGTCGAACTCGACGCCAGCACCTTGAAGCCGCAAGTCACCTGGGGCACCAGCCCCGAGATGGTGCTGTCCATCGATGACCGCGTGCCCGACCCCGACAAGGAAAAGGACGACACCCGGCGTGGCGCCATCGAGCGCGCGCTGGTCTACATGGGGCTGGAGCCCAACAAGCCCATCGCCGACATCCGCATCGACAAGGTCTTCATCGGCAGTTGCACCAACAGCCGCATCGAAGACATGCGCGAGGCGGCTGCCGTGGTGCGCCGCATCGGCGGCAAGGTGGCGTCCAACGTCAAGCTGGCGATGGTGGTGCCCGGCTCGGGCCTGGTGAAGGCGCAGGCCGAGGCCGAAGGCCTGCATGAGGTGTTCAAGGCCGCCGGCTTCGAATGGCGCGAACCCGGCTGCAGCATGTGCCTGGCGATGAATGCCGACCGGCTGGAGCCCGGTGAGCGCTGCGCGTCCACCAGCAACCGCAACTTCGAAGGCCGGCAGGGCAATGGCGGGCGCACCCACCTGGTCAGCCCGGCCATGGCGGCTGCGGCGGCGCTGAACGGCCACTTCGTCGACGTGCGTCGCATCGCCTGAAGGACACACACCATGCAAGCATTCACCGTGCACCAGGGCCTGGTGGCCCCGATGGACCGGGCCAACGTCGACACCGACGCCATCATCCCCAAGCAGTTTCTGAAGTCGATCGCCCGCACCGGCTTCGGTGAGAACCTGTTCGACGAATGGCGCTACCTGGACAAGGGCGAGCCCGGGCAAGACCCGGCCAGCCGCCGGCCCAACCCCGACTTCGTGCTCAACCAGCCACGCTACGCAGGTGCCAGCGTGCTGCTGGCGCGCAGCAACTTCGGCTGCGGCTCCAGCCGCGAACACGCGCCCTGGGCGCTGGACCAGTACGGCTTTCGCGCCATCATCGCGCCCAGCTACGCCGACATCTTCTTCAACAACTGCTTCAAGAACGGCCTGCTGCCGATCGTGTTGCCCGAGGCGGCGGTGTCGCGGCTGTTCGACGCGGTGGCGGCCTTCCCCGGCTACCGGCTGACGGTGGACCTGCCACGCCAGGTGGTGGTGTTGCCCGACGGCGCCGAGATCCCGTTCGAGGTGCAGGCCTTCCGCAAGTACTGTCTGGTCAACGGCTTCGACGACATCGGCCTGACGCTGCGGCATGCCGACAAGATCAAGGCCTTCGAAGCCGAGCGCATCGCGAAGATGCCCTGGCTCACCCACCGCGAACTCTGACCGTTTCCCTTTCCAGAAAGCATCCACATGAAGATCGCCATCCTGCCGGGCGACGGCATCGGTACCGAGATCATGGCCGAGGCCGTCAAGGTCCTGGCCGTGCTGGATTTGAAGTTCGAGACCGAGACCGCCCTGGTCGGCGGTGCCGCGTATGAGGCCCACGGCCACCCACTGCCAGACAGCACGCTGAACCTGGCCAAGGCCGCCGACGCGGTGCTGTTCGGCGCCGTGGGCGACTGGAAGTACGACAAGCTGGAGCGCCAGTTCCGGCCCGAGCAGGCCATCCTGGGCTTGCGCAAGCACCTGGGGCTGTTCGCCAATTTCCGCCCGGCAATCTGCTACGAGCAGCTGACCCATGCTTCCTCACTCAAGCCGGAGCTGGTGGCCGGCCTGGACATCCTGATCATCCGTGAGCTGACCGGCGACATCTACTTCGGCCAGCCGCGCGGCCGCCGGGTGGCCATCGACGGCCATTTCCCGGGTGCCGAGGAAGCCTTCGACACCATGCGTTACAGCAAGCCCGAGATCGAGCGCATCGCCCATGTGGCCTTCCAGGCCGCGCGCCGGCGCAACAAGAAGGTGACCAGCGTCGACAAGGCCAACGTGCTCGAGACCTTCCAGTTCTGGAAGGACGTGGTCACCGAGGTGCATGCCCAATACCCCGACGTGGCGCTGGAGCACATGTACGTCGACAACGCCGCGATGCAGCTGGTCAAGGCGCCCAAGGCCTTCGACGTGGTCGTCACCGGCAACATGTTCGGCGACATCCTGTCGGACGAGGCGGCCATGCTCACCGGCTCGATCGGCATGCTGCCCAGCGCGTCCTTGGACAAATCCAACAAGGGCCTGTACGAGCCCAGCCACGGCAGCGCGCCCGACATCGCCGGCCAGGGCGTGGCCAACCCGCTGGCTACAATCTTGTCCGCTGCCATGATGCTCCGCTACACCCTCAACCAGCCAGAAGCTGCCGACCGCATTGAATCTGCGGTCAAGGCAGTGCTGTCGGCCGGCCTGCGCACCGGCGACATCTGGTCCGAGGGCACGCAGCGGGTGGGCACGCGCGCCATGGGCGACGCCGTGCTTGCGGCGCTGTCAGGCAAGACGATCACCACGACCACCACGGGCTAGTCAGCGCCGGAACGTCTCGCCCCTCTTGGACCCCGGCGAAACGCGCCGGGCAACACCAGGGGTCCGGATCGCAACTGAAAGGCTTTGAAATGGCACTCGTAGGATTGGTTGGCTGGCGCGGCATGGTCGGCTCGGTGTTGATGGACCGCATGCAGGCCGAGGGCGACTTTGCCCTGATCGAGCCGGTGTTCTTCTCCACATCCGACGCTGGCGGCCGTGCCCCGGCGATGGCGAAAAACGAAACCACGCTGCAGAGCGCCTACGACATCGCTGCGCTCAAGCGCTGCGACATCGTCATCACCTGCCAGGGCGGCGACTACACCACCGAGGTCTTCCCCAAGCTGCGCGCCGCCGGCTGGGCCGGCCACTGGATCGACGCCGCCAGCACCCTGCGCATGGACAGCAGCGCGGTCATCATCCTCGACCCGGTGAACATGCCGGTGATCAAGCAGGCACTGGCCAGGGGCGGCAAGAACTGGATCGGCGGCAACTGCACCGTCAGCTGCATGCTGATGGGCGTGGGCGCGCTGTACAAGGCGGGTCTCGTCGAATGGATGAGCACCCAGACCTACCAGGCCGCCAGCGGCGGCGGCGCGCAGCACATGCGTGAGCTGCTCACCCAGTACGGCACGCTCAACGCGGCGGTCAAGGCCCTGCTCGACGACCCCAAGAGCGCCATCCTCGAGATCGACCGCCTGGTGGCCGCCACCCAGCGCGGCCTGTCGGCCGAGCAGACGGCCAACTTCGGCGTGCCGCTGGGCGGCTCGCTGATCCCCTGGATCGACAAGGACCTGGGGATCGGCAAGGGCCGGAACGAGCCCGGCTGGGGCGTGTCGAAGGAAGAGTGGAAGGGCATGGCCGAGACCAACAAGATCCTCGGCTTTGGCGAGGGCTTCGGCACGCATGGCACGACACCGGCCGTGCCGGTCGATGGCTTCTGCGTGCGCGTGGGCGCGATGCGCTGCCACAGCCAGGCGCTCACCTTCAAGCTGAAGAAGGACGTGCCGCTGGCCGACATCGAGGCCATGATCGCCGCCGACAACGACTGGGTCAAACTGGTGCCCAACACCCGCGAGGCCACCATCCGCGACCTGACCCCGGTGGCGGTGACAGGCACGATGACGATCCCGGTGGGCCGGGTGCGCAAGCTGGCCATGGGCCCCGAGTACCTGGGCGCCTTCACCATCGGTGACCAACTGCTGTGGGGCGCGGCCGAGCCGTTGCGCCGCATGCTGCGCATCCTGATCGCGCATTGATCTTGCAAGAGGCCCTGCAGCCAGGCGGCGCAGCGGCGGGGCCAGCGCAGGCGCCCGGCAAAGTCGTGCGGGCACTGCGCAGTGCAACAGCCTGTGTGGCCTTGCGCTGCGGATGTCACGCGGCGCATGAACTTGTCACTGTATCTGCTTGCTGTTATTGTAATTTCTGTACTTTCATGTGAGATTCTCCCGTTGAATCTGGCAATGGGTCTGCATCCTGGCGCCGTGCCGGGGCCTGAGAATCGTCTCTGGTTGCCGCAGGGACACGGGATGCAAAATTGCCCTTGGCAGCCTGCCCGCCTGGGGCTCGCTGGTGCTGTTGTGGAGACGCCTTGAAAAACCGCCCCTACCTTGCCGGTCGCACTGCGCTGGCCTTGGCCGCCATCGCGGCCCTCGGCGCTGCGCCGATCGATGCCCAGGCTGTCGGCCTGGGGCGCTTGACGGTGCAATCGGCCCTGGGCGAGGGCATGCGGGCGGAAATCGACATCACCAGCCTGTCGCCCGAAGAGGCGGCCACCCTGCAGGTGCGCCTGGCGCCGCCGGATGCCTACCGCGCTGCCGGCGTCGACTACAACGCCGTGCTGGCGGGTGCCCAGGCCACCGTGGCGCGGCGCGCCGACGGCCGGGCTTACCTGCGCGTCACCAGCGACCGCGCGGTGCAAGAGCCGTTCATCGAGGTCATCGTCGAGCTGAACTCGGCCTCCGGCCGTCTGGTGCGTGAGTTCACGTTGCTGTTCGACCCCCCTGGCAGCCGCACGGCGCCGCCGGTGCAGGCGGCTGCGCCCGTGTCGCCGGTGATGGGCGCAGCGCCCACCGGTCTGCCCGCGCCGGCGTCGGCCCTGCCGACGGCCACTCCGCTGGCCCAGGCC
>JARXAJ010000054.1 GCA_029865965.1 Aquabacterium sp. | reverse complement strand
GCCAGGTGCACCGCCACATAGTGGAAGGCGTTGCGCTGGATGGCCCACAGGAACTGCGCCTGCGGATTGGTGGATTCGCGCAGCAGCTTCAGCCGCTCGGGCGCGGGCTTCTTCAGGATGCGGTCGATGATGGCGTCGGCCTTGCCGCCGGCCTTCACGTAGTCACCCAAACCACCATTGGCTGCGGCGTTGAACTGCAGGATGTCCTTGCCCACCTTTTTGTAGAAGCCGGCGCCGGTCTTCTGGCCCAGGGCGCCGGCGGCGATCAGTTGGGCCACGGCATCCGGCGTGGCGTAGCTGGCGTAGAAGGGGTCTTCCTGCAGGTTGTCCTGCATGGTCTTCACCACATGGGCCAGGGTGTCGATGCCCACCACGTCGGCGGTGCGGAAGGTGCCGCTGCTGGCGCGGCCCAGCTTCTTGCCGGTGAGGTCGTCGACCACGTCGTAGCCCAGGCCGGCCTTGGCGGCTTCAGCGATGGTGCCCAGCATGCCGGCAATGCCCACCCGGTTGGCCACGAAGTTGGGCGTGTCCTTGGCCCGCACCGCGCCCTTGCCCAGGCTGCGGGTGACAAAGGTCTCCAGGTCGTCCAGGATCTGCGGCAGCGTGGCGGCCGTGGGGATCAATTCCACCAGCTGCATGTAGCGCGGCGGGTTGAAGAAGTGGATGCCGCAAAAACGCGGGCGCAGCGCCTCGGGCAGCACGTCGCTCAACTTGGTGATCGACAGGCCCGAGGTGTTGCTGGCGACGATGGCGCCAGGCGCCAGGTGCGGCGCCACCTTGGTGTAGAGATCGAGCTTCCAGTCCAGCCGCTCGGCGATGGCCTCGATCACCAGGTCGCAGCCGGCCAGCAGGTGCAGGTGCTCGTCGTAGTTGGCCAGCTCGATCAGCGGCAGGTCGGCGGCCACGCCGATGGGCGAGGGCTTGAGCTTCTTCAGCCCTTCGATGGCCTTCAGGCCGATGCCGTTCTTGGGGCCAGCCTTGGCGGGCAGGTCGAACAGCACCACCGGCACCTTCACATTCACCAGGTGAGCGGCAATCTGCGCGCCCATCACGCCGGCGCCCAGCACGGCCACCTTGCGCACATTGAATCGGTTCATTCGATCTCCTCAGTTGTCAGTTGGACTCGGTCTGACCAAGCGGGCGCCGCGGAACCGGCTTCGCCAGGCCGCTGGGGTCGCCCCCTTGAGGGAGCGCCGAAGGCGCTACGGGGGTGGGTCATTCCACACGAATCCAGGTCTGCGTGCGGCCCAGCATCGCCATGCCGATGAAGCCGCGCACTTCCAGCCGCTTGCCGCCGTCGATGGGCTTGAGCAGCAGCTTGTAGACCTTGCCGTTGTTGGGGTCGAGGATGTCACCACCCTCCCAGACGGTCTTGCCGGCATCGGCCTTGGCGCCGCGCAGGATGGTCATGCCCAGCACCTTCTGGCCCTTGCGCTCGTCGCTGCATTCCACACAGTTGGCGTCCTGCCTGGTGGGGTCGGCGATCTTCTCGATCTTGCCGGTCAGCACGCCGCCAACATCGCTGATGCGCACCAGGCTCTTCTCGGCCTTGGTCTCGTCGTCGATGGTCTTCCACAGGCCCACCGGCGTGGCCTGGGCCAGCGCGGTGCCGGCGGCAGCCGCCAGGGCCAGGGTGATCAGCAGTTGCTTCATGGCGTGTCTCCGTTGTGTTGCAGGCAGGTCAGAACAGCGCCTCGTCCATGGCCATCAGCGGTGTGAGGCCGGCGCGGGCGGTGCGGATCAGCATGGCTGTCTCGGGCAGCAGCTTGGCAAAATAGAAGCGCGCGGTGTGCAGCTTGGCGGTGTAGAACGCGTCCCCGCTGTGCTGCTTGTCCAGGGCCACCTTGGCCATGCGGGCAAAAAAGTAGGCAAAGCACAGATGGCCCACCACGCGCAGGTAATCCACCGCTGCGGCGCCCACCTCGTCGGCATTGCCGAAGGCCTTCATGCCCAGCTCGGTGGTGAGCTTGGTCACCTTGTCGCCCAGGTCGGCCAGCGGGTTGATGAACTCCTGCATCGCTTCGCTGGTGCCCTCTTCCTCGACGAATTCAGCGATCAGGCGGCCAAACTTCTTGAGCTTGGCGCCGTTGTCGCCCAGCACCTTGCGGCCCAGCAGGTCCAGGCTCTGGATGGTGTTGGTGCCTTCGTAGATCATGTTGATGCGCGCATCGCGCACGAACTGCTCCATGCCCCATTCATGGATGTAGCCATGGCCGCCAAACACCTGCTGGCAGGCGCTGGTGGCCGTCCAGCCGTTGTCGGTGACGAAGGCCTTGATGATGGGCGTGAGCAGGCTCACCAGGTCGTCGGCATCCTTGCGGGCATCGGCGTCGTCGGTGGACACCAGCACGTCGAGCTGCAGCGCGGTGTAGGTCAGCAGGGCGCGGGCGCCCTCGGCATAGGCACGGGCGGTCAGCAGCATCTTGCGCACGTCAGGGTGCACGATGATCGGGTCGGCCGCCTTGTCGGGCGCCTTGGGGCCCGACAGCGCACGCATCTGGATGCGGTCTTTCGCATAGGCCACGGCGTTCTGGTAGGCCACCTCGGTCAGGCCCAGGCTCTGGTTGCCCACGCCCAGGCGGGCGGCGTTCATCATCACGAACATCGCCGCCAGGCCCTTGTTCGGCTGGCCCACCAGGCTGCCGACCGCGCCATCGAGCATGATCTGGCAGGTGGCATTGCCGTGGATGCCCATCTTGTGCTCCAGCGCGCTGCAGAAGAAGCCGTTGCGCGCGCCCAGGCTGCCGTCGGGGTTGACCAGGAACTTGGGCACGATGAACAGCGAGATGCCCTTGCTGCCGGCCGGTGCATCGGGCAGGCGCGCCAGCACCAGGTGCATGATGTTCTCGGCCAGGTCGTGTTCACCGGCGCTGATGAAGATCTTCTGGCCGGTGAGGCGCCAGCTGCCATCGGCTGCGCCGCCGATGATGGGTTCGGCCTTGCTGCGCAGCAGGCCCAGGTCGGTGCCGCAGTGCGGCTCGGTCAGGCACATGGTGCCGGTCCACTGGCCGCTGGTCAGCCGGGGCAGGTACAGCGCCTTCTGCTCGGCCGTGCCGTGGGCATGCAGGGCCTCATAGGCGCCGTGGCTCAGGCCGGGGTACATCGCCCAGGCCTGGTTGGCCGAGTTCAGCATCTCGTAGAAGCACTGGTTCAGCACCAGCGGCAGGCCCTGGCCGCCGTAGGCGGGGTCGGCGCTCAGCGCCGGCCAGCCGCCTTCCACGTAGTGCGCATAGGCCTGCCTGAAACCTTGCGGCGCGGTCACTGCATGGGTGGTCTTGTCGAGGTGGCAACCCTCGGCGTCACCGGGCAGGTTGATCGGCGTCAACACCTCGGCGGCGAACTTGCCGCCCTCGACCAGCACTGCGTTCAGCGTGTCGGCATCGATGTCGGCATGGGCGGGCAGGCCCTGCAACGTGGGCACGGCATCCAGCACCTCATACAGCAGGAACTGCATGTCGCGTATCGGTGGGTTGTACTGGGGCATGGGGGCTCCTGGGGCGTGACAGTGGGCGTGACAGTGGGCGCGGCCCGGGGGCCGGCGTCGGAAGGGGAAGAGCGGATCAGCGCGGGGCGCTGCGCGGACGGGTGGCAGCGGCCGGCTCGTCCTGCAGATAGAACTGGACGATGCGGTCGAAGCCCTTGCGGGCGCGGTCCACCGCGCCGGGCAGGCGCAGGAAGCGGGCGTCGTGGTGCAGCGCCAGGATCAGGCCGTGCAGCTCGAACAGCATCTGCAGGGTGTCGGTGTCGGCGCGCAGGTGGCCGGCATCGATCGACAGGCGGATGGCACGCTCCAGCGCCGATTGCCAGTTGCGCACCATCGTGGCCAGCGCGTCGCGCACCGGGCCGGGCCGGTCATCGAACTCGACCGCGCCGCTGATGTAGATGCAGCCTGAATCCAGCTCCACCGACACCCGCTTGACCCAGCGGTCGAACAGGGCGCGCAGGCGCGGCAGGCCGCGTTGCTCACGCACAGCGGGGAAGAACACCTCGTCTTCGAAGCGGGTGTGGTATTCGCGGATCACCGCGATCTGCAGCTCTTCGCGCGACCCGAAGTGGGCAAACACGCCCGACTTGCTCATCTGCGTCATTTCAGCCAGTGCGCCGATGGACAGGCCCTCCAGCCCCATGTGCGCCGCCTGGGCCAGCGCCGCCTCCAGGATGACGGCGCGGGTCTGCTGGCCCTTGTGCAGGGAACGGGCGGCGTGGGTGGCAACGGCGCGCTTGCGGCCGGCGTCGGCAACAGGGTCGACAGGCAGGGGATGGACGGACACGGTTGTGGAAGATTGGGGCAGATGGAATGAAACGAACGATCGTGCTATTTTGCAGAATCCTCTGCCGCTATGCCGCCGGCGACAACGCTTTTTTTCTAGACGAAGGCGACTAGATCACACCAGAACGCGGGCGTGACGACACCGTTGGACCCATAGAAGGCAGCCCTGCGGCGGCCTGGGGCCAGCCGAATGCAGTACGCTTGCCACAGTTGACTGGAGGTTCTGTCCTTGGACGTGCTGCAGCTCGATGTGTCGGGACGCCCGCAAGCGTGGATCACGCCGAGGGAGGCCGCCTTGCTTTACGCCTGCGACGGCGTGGCATGGACGCTGGGCCGTGCCGTGCATGTCTTGCGCGGCGGCATCCAGCGGTCCACGGGTTTGCAGTCACGCATCGAGGTGCACGCCATCATCGCGGTGCGGGGCGCCATCCCCAGCCGGGCCTGGCGCGTCACGCCGGCGATGGCCAACCCCAAGCTCTTTGTGCGCGACCGCCATGTGTGCGCTTATTGCGGCGGCCGCTTCAGCTTCGACAACCTCACCCGTGAACACATCATTCCCACATCGCGCGGCGGGCGTGACACCTGGATGAACTGCATCACCGCCTGCCGGGCCTGCAACGGCCGCAAGGGCAACCGCCTGCCCGAAGAAGCCAACATGACCCTGCTCTACCTGCCCTACACGCCCAGCCTGCATGAGGACATGATCCTGCGCGGCCGGCGCATCGTGGCCGACCAGATGGAATTCCTGCTGGCCAGCGTGCCGCGGTCGAGCCGGTTGCACGGTTGATGCGCCGCGCTCGGGCGCTGGCATTGGCCAGCGCACTGTTGGGCCTGCCCGCCTGGGCGGCTGACCGGCCTGCCGCCCTGCAGGTGCCCGACACCCTGGCCCAGCGCTTGCAGCCCTGCATGGCTTGCCACGGCGCCCAGGGCCGCGCCGGGCGTGAGGGCTACCTGCCCCGCATCGCCGGCAAGCCGGCTGGTTATCTGTACCAGCAGCTGCTGCACTTGCGCGACGGCCGGCGCCAGAACGCCACCATGGCGCGGCTGCTGGCCCAGCAGACCGATGCCTATCTGCGCGAGATGGCCGGCTACTTCGCCGTGCTGGACCTGCCGCATGCCCCTGTGCCGGTGGTGACTGCGCCGCCGGCCGTGCTGGCCCGCGGCCAGGCCTTGGCCCTGCAAGGCGACGCTGGCCAGCGGCTGCCGGCCTGCAGCGCCTGCCACGGCAACCGGCTCAGCGGCGTGCAGCCTGCCGTACCGGGCCTGCTGGGCCTGCCGCGTGACTACCTGATCGCCCAGCTCGGCGCCTGGCAGACCCAGCAGCGCCATGCCCAGGCGCCCGACTGCATGGCGCAGATCGCCCAGCGGCTGAGCCCCGCCGACCTGGGCGCGGTGGCCACCTGGCTGGCCGCCCAGCCGGTACCCACCCAGCCGCAGGCTGACGCCACCGCACCCGGCCCGGCTCCGATGCCCTGCGGCAGCGTGGACCAACCACCACCATGATCCCGCATGACCGCCCGACGGGCGAATTCCGCAGCGCGCAGCCCGAGGCTCTCCGATGAGCCGCCGCCCCTGGCTGCGCCCTGCCGCCATGCTGGGTGGCGGTCTGCTGGCCCTGGCGCTGGCTGTGTCGCTGTGGGTGCTGTGGCGCAACCTGCATGGCGAGGCCGCCCTGGTGCCCGACGCACCCCCCGCCGCAGCGCCAGACGCTGCCCTGCTGGCGCGTGGCGCCTACCTGGCCAAAGCCGGCAACTGCGCCGGCTGCCACACCGCACGCGGCGGCGCGCCCTATGCCGGCGGGCGTGCCATCGCCACGCCCTTCGGCACGGTGTATGCCGGCAACCTGACGCCCGATGCCAGCGGCCTGGGCGGCTGGACAGCCGCCCAGTTCCGCCGTGCGCTGTGGCACGGCCGCAGTGCCGACGGCCGCCTGCTGGTGCCGGCATTTCCGTACACCCACTACACGCTGGTGACACGCGCCGATGCCGATGCGCTGTGGGCCCACTTGCGCAGCCTGCCACCGGTGGCGCAGGCCAACCGCCCGCATGCACTGCGCTGGCCCTATGGCAGCCAGGCCGCGCTGGCGGTATGGCGGGCACTGTTCTTCAGTCCGCAGGCGGGCAATGGCCCCGCCCTTGCCACCCAGGCGGCTGTGGCCGATGCGGTGGTGCAACGCGGCGCCTACCTGGTCAACGGCCTGGGCCATTGCAGTGCCTGCCATGGCAGCCGCAACATGCTGGGTGGCAGCGGCGCGCTGGGCAGCGATGGCGGCGGCAGCGCCGTGCCCGGCCAGCGCTGGCAGGCACCGTCGTTGACCGACCCGCAGCAGCTGGCGATGGGGCGGCGCAGCGCCAGCGAACTGGTGCAACTGCTCAAGACCGGCCTGTCGGACCAGGCCGCCGTGATGGGCCCGATGGCCGAGGTGGTGGCCGACAGCACCCAGCACCTGAGTGACGCCGACCTGCAGGCGATGGTGGCCTACCTGCAATCGCTGGCGCCAAAGCCTGGCGCCGCAGCACCACGCACCGCCAGCCTGCCGCCGGGCGAGAGCAGCACGCTGGACCGCGGCCGCCAGTTGTATGCCGACCAGTGCGTGGACTGCCACGGCCCGCAGGGCCAGGGCGCGCCGGGCGCCTACCCGGCATTGGCCGGCAACCCCATCGTCACCCTGCCCGACGCCACCAACCTGGTGCAGGCCATCATTGGCGGCGGGTTTGCACCAGCCACGGCGGGCAACCCGCGGCCCTACGGCATGCCACCCTACGACCTGCCGCATGACGACCTGGCTGCGCTGGCCACCTGGCTGCGCGCCAGCTGGGGGCACGATGCGGCGCCCGTCAGCGCGGTGCAGGTGCTGCTGGCGCGCTGACGGCGTGCAGGTGGGGCTGGCGCCCTGGCGGCGTACACGGCGGCGCAGGTGCATGCTGTAGGGGCCCTTCACGCTTCTTCACCTGGCAGCAACCTGCCAGCCGGCCGCACCACGCAGCATCGGCACCAGGTCAACGGTGGGCGTGCACGCCCCGTTGTACAGCCACACCCAAAAAGGATCAACCATGTTGCGCTCCACCTCTGCCCTGACCCTGGCCGCCGTTCTGGCCCTGGCCGGCTGCGCCACCAGCAGCCCCGACGTCATCAGCCGCCATGACACCCAGCGCATGTCCACCGTGGTCGACGCCACGGTGCTGGCAGTGCGCCCGGTCACCGTGGATGGCAGCCAGAACGGCACCGGCGGCGTGGCCGGCGGCGTGGTGGGGGCAGTGGCCGGCTCGTCGATCGGCGGGCGGCGCGATTCCATTGTCGGCGGCGTGCTGGGCGCGGTGGCCGGGGCAGTGATCGGCAATGCCATCGAGCGCAATACCACGCGTGAAGACGCGCTGGAGATCATGGTGCAACTGCGCAACGGCGAACGGCGGTCGGTGGTGCAGGCCAAGGGCAACGAATCATTTGGACCCGGCGACGCGGTGATTCTGGTCACCACCGGCGGCAAGGTGCGGGTGTCGCGTGCGCCGGGTTACGCCCCGCAAGACGGCAACGCCCCCCTGCCCCGCCCGCTGCCCGGCACGCGCGGCTGACAGCAGGCGCCGGCTGCGCGCCCACCAGCACAAACGCTAACGCGCAGGCAGCGCAGGCGGCGTGGGCGGCAGCGGCATGCCGCGCAGGACCACGGCCAGCTCCGACGCGCCCCATAGCGCGATGGCGTGGGTGCGCGCATAGTCCAGCGCGTTGTCGGTGGCACCAGCCAGGCAGATGCAAACCGCCTGTGGCAGGTCGGCACTGGTGTCATCGGCCTGGCGGGCCGCCTGCAGCGCGCGCAACGGCTCCACGCCCAGGCGGGCGGTCTTCCAGCGGCGCGCGCTCACCAACTTGCGCCGGCCCTGGCGCTGCAGCACCAGATCCACCGCATCACCGCGCGGGCTGGGCAGCACCTCGAAACCGTTGCGCTGAAATGACTTCGTCAGCAGCGCCTGAAACGCCGGCCAGGCCAGCACACTGACCGCTGCCTGCGTTTGCTGCACCCGGGCGGCGCTGGGCAGGCGCCACTGGCGCTGGGCCGCCATGGCCGCAATCACCAGGAACGGAAACCCGGACACACTGCCCACCACCCGGAAGGCCTCTGGCAGCAGGGCGGCAGCCACCAGGCCCAGCACGGCGGCGATGGCCACGCTGACCCACCAGGGCGAGCGCAGCAGCATGCTGAACAATGAATTGCGGGGCAGGTTGAACTTCAAGCGTTGTCTCCGGAATAGGGGCGCTGCGATGCCTGACCGCGCAAGTGCGCTGACGCCAGCCGGCGCAGGCAGACATTGTGCGGGCGACGCCAGCCCCGCTGCGAGCTGCCCCAGCCCGGGCACCAGCCAGCCAGCGTGCGACAGCGCACCGACCCGCAAGGCCGCCACTGCCAGCATCTGTCCCATGGGCGCCTTCGCGCCAAGGAGACGGCCATGGGCCTGGGAACCATCTTGTTGATCGTGCTGGTGCTGCTGCTGATCGGCGCCTTTCCGTCCTGGCCGTATAGCCGCAGCTGGGGTTACGGGCCCAGCGGCGGGCTGGGTCTGGTGGTGGTGGTGCTGGTGGTGCTGCTGTTGATGGGACGCATCTGACCCTGCGTGGCCGCGGTTGCGGCTGCGGCAATCCGACGCTGCCGGCTGCTGCCCGGGCCTGTCACCACCAGGCCTCGAACCAGCGCGCCAGGGTTTCACGCAGGCGCTGCAGCAATGACCGTTGGTGCCAGGTAGCGGCGAGGATGGGTTGCGCGTCCCGCAGATCCTGGCGGAACATCTGCTGCATTGCGTCGCCGAAGTCCTCGCCGAAGACCACCGCGTTGAGCTCGCTGTTGCCGGCAAAGCTGCGCCAGTCCATGTTGCTGGAGCCGACGGTGGACACCACGCCGTCGATCACGGCGGTCTTGGCATGCAGCACGGCGTCCTGCAGTTCATGCACCCGCACACCGGCATCCAGCAACTGGCTGTAGTGGCTGCGGCCGGCATGCAGCACCGGCGCGAAATCACTGCGTGCGGGCAACAACAGCTGCACATCCACACCGCGTCGGGCCGCATCGCACAGGGCGTCCAGCATGTCGGCCCCGGGCGCAAAGTAGCCCATGGTGAGGAAGACGCTGCGCTGTGATGCGTCGATGGCGGTGATCAGCAGGCTGTAGATGCGGTTGATGGCATCGTCGGGCGTGGTGGGGATGATGCGGACCACCGCCGTGCCCGCCGCAGGCGTTGCGGCTGTGACCAGCCCGGGCGGCGCCGTCAGCGGGGCGCCGCAGCCCTGGGCCTGCCAGGTGGCACGCACCAGGTCGTCCATTGCCACGGCGGCCGGGCCCTGGATCTGCACCTGGGTGTCGCGCCAGCCCGCAGCTGCTGCGCCGGCACGCCGCCCCGCGCGGCCGAACGAGCCGGACGCATACACCGCGCTGATGTTGATACCGCCGGTGAAGCCGACGGCGCGGTCGACCACCAGCAGCTTGCGGTGGTCGCGCTGGGTGATGTTCCAGTAGCCGGGGCGGGTGAGCGGATTGACCGGGTGCAGCGCACAGCTGACCACCCCGGCGGCGCGCAGGCCATCGAAGAAGGCGGTGGCCGTGCCGAACGAGCCCAGGTCGTCGTACAGCAGCGCCACCTGCACGCCCTCGGCGCGCTTGCGCCTCAGCAGAACGGCCAGCTGTTGGGCGATGGCGGTGTCTTCGATGATGTAGCTTTGCAGCAGCACGCTGTGGCGGGCCGCCTCGATGGCCGCGAACATGGCGGCAAAGGTGCGGGGGCCGTCAACCAGCAACTGCACACGGTTGCTGGCAAACAGCAGCGGCTCGCCGGCCTCGGCCATCACTGCCAGGTGGCGCTGCAGCAGCCCGGCACTGCCCTGTGCACCCAACACGGCCAGCAGCTGCGCGCGCTGTGCTGGCGCCAGGCGACCTTGTGCACCTTGCACCCTCAACTGCGCGGCAAGCGCCCGGTTGCCCGGCGCGCTGGCAGGCGGCGCCGACAGGCGGTCGGCGCGGGGGCCAGGGCTGGCGCAGGCCGTGGCCAGCACGGCGCAGACCAGCAGGGCCGGGCCGCTCAACCAGCCGGGCTGCCCGGCCATGGCGGTTGCAGCGGCTCAATGGCCGGTGCAGCCAGCTGCCACCAGGGCATGGCGCATTCATAGCCCACCATCGGTTGGTCGCCATCGGCCGCCAGCACGTCATTGCCAGCAGTGACGGGCGGATCAGACGCTGGGCTGGGCTGATAGGCAGGCATGGCAGATCCTTGGGCTGTGGACAAATCGGAAGGCATCAGCCGAAGCAGCGCGCACTGCCTGGCCGCGCCCGCTGATGGCACGGTCAGCTATCCCAACCGTGGTGGATGCATGGTGCGGACCTCTTCAACCACGCACCAACAGCTGGTTCCTGACCGCCCTGACACCCTTGGTGGCGCGGGCAATGGACTCGGCCGCGTCGCGCTCGGTCTGCGACTTGGCAAAGCCCGAGAGCATCACCGTGCCCTCCAGCGTCTCCACGCTGATGGCCGCTGCATCCACCTGCATGCTGTCGACGAAGCGGGCCTTCACCGCAGTGGTGATGCTGACGTCGTCGATGTAGGCGCCAACGGTGGATTGGCCGCGGGTGACGGCGCAGCCCGGCAGAGCGGTGAGTGCGGCGACTGTGGCAACTGCGGTGACAAGCGCGGTGAGCGTGCGGCGTGCGGACAAGGCGGGCTCCTGCAGGTGAAGCCGGCCCGGTGGGCAGACTGGCAGGCGCAGACAGCGCCCGGGTGAGCACCCAGTCTAGGAAGCAAATGCGGCGCCACCCATCGGAAGACCGCGCCCCTGGATGTAGGACAGCGCGAAGCCGTTCGGGGAATTCCGGTCAGTCAGCGCCGGGCGGGTAGAGGGTTCGCCACAGTGGATGCCGGGGCGCAGCAGGGGTGCACCACGAAGACCGTCAGACCGGGGCCTGCGGCAGGGCAAGCAGGAATTTGGTAGGCCGTGTTGGACTTGAACCAACGACCAAAGGATTATGAGTCCTCTGCTCTGACCAACTGAGCTAACGGCCCACTGCACTTCCCACAGCAGAACCCGGATTGTAGGAGCCAGCTACTTGGGCCCCGACAGCGCATTGCCCACCAGCCGGGCGGTGATGTCGACCAGCTGGATCATGCGGTCATAGGCCATGCGGGTGGGGCCGATCACGCCCAGCGTGCCGACGATGCGGCCGTCCACTTCATAAGGTGCCGAGACGATGCTCAGCTCTTCATATGGCACCACGCCCGACTCACCGCCAATGTAGATGCGTACACCGTCGGCCAGGCTGCTGTTTTCCAGCAGGCGCATCAGTTCGGTCTTCTGCTCGAACAGGTCGAACAGTTTGCGCAGGCTGCCCAGATCGTTGCCGAAATCCTGCACGCCCAGCAGGTTGCGCTCACCCGACACCACCAACTGCTCGGTGTTGTCGGCCAGCACATCGCTGCCGGCCTGCACCGCAGCCTGCATCAGGGCGGCAATCTCGCCGCGCAGGGCGTCCACCTCGCGCTTCAGGCGGCTGCGCACCTCATCGATGGCCAGGCCCGCATAGTGGGTGTTCAGGTAGTTGCTGGCCTCCACCAGCTCGCTCTGGCTGTGGTCGCGGGTGGTGAAGATCACCCGGTTCTGCACGTCGCCATCGGGCGACACCAGAATCACCAGCACCCGCCGCTCACCCAGCCGCAAGAACTCGATGTGGTGGAACACGCTGGCGCGCTTGGGCGCCGTGACCACGCCCACAAAGTGGCTCAGGTTGCTGAGCAGGTGCGCCGCCTGGGCGATCACGCGCTGGGGCTGGTCTGGTTGCAGCTGGGCATGCACGCCAGCCATCTCGGGCGGGGTGTGGTGGATATCGACCGGCCGGGCCGTCAGCATGGTGTCGACGAACAGACGGTAGCCCCGCGCCGTGGGGATGCGCCCTGCGCTGGTGTGCGGGCTGGCGATCAGGCCCAGCTCTTCCAGGTCGGCCATCACGTTGCGGATGGTGGCCGGCGACAGCTCCAGGCCCGAAGCCCGCGACAGCGTGCGAGAGCCCACCGGCTGGCCGTCGGCAATGTAGCGCTCGACCAGGGTTTTCAGAAGGCTTCGGGCGCGGTCGTCCATGGGGTGGCGGGTAGAGGATGGACCTTGGATTTTCATTGTACGGACAAGGACTTGGGCGCCCTGTCACCACCCCGTCCCGACACAGGCGCTGTGGTGTAATTCCGGGCATGGCCCGTCGATTCCAACATGCTGCGCTGGTCGGCAAATACCAGGCCGACGGCATCCGGCCGCTGCTGCAGGAGATCGCGCATTTCCTGGTCCGCCAAGGCCTCGAAGTCTCATTCGAGCACCACACCGCCGCCAGCACCGGCGTCACTGATTTCGACGCGCTCACCATCGACCAGATCGGCCGGCAATGCGACCTGGCCGTGGTGGTAGGGGGTGACGGCACCATGCTGGGCATCGCCCGCGAACTGGCCCGCCACAACCTGCCGCTGGTGGGCATCAACCAGGGCCGGCTGGGCTTCATCACCGACGTGCCCATCGGCCAGTTCCGCGAGGCGCTGGCGCCGATGATCGCTGGCGACTATGAAGAAGACTTCCGCGCCATGCTCGAAGGTGAAGTCTGGCGCGACGGCCACTGCATCTTTGAAGGCCTGTCGCTCAACGATGTGGTCGTCAGCCGCGGCGCCACCGCCAGCATGGTCGAACTGCGCGTGGACATCGGAGACGAGTTCGTCGCCAACATGCGGGCCGACGGCCTGATCCTGTCATCGCCCACCGGCAGCACGGCGTACTCGCTGTCGGCTGGCGGTCCGATCCTGCACCCGGGCATTGCTGGCTGGGTGCTGGTGCCCATCGCCAGCCACACGCTGAGCAACCGGCCCATCGTGCTGCCCGACAGCGGCCCGGTGCGCATCACCGTGGTGGCCGGGCGCGATGCGTCGGCCAACTTCGACATGCAGGGCCTGGCCAGCCTGCTGCACGGCGACCAGGTGCGGGTACAACGCTCGGCGCACAAGGTGCGCTTCCTGCACCCGCGTGGCTGGAGCTACTACGCCACCTTGCGCCGCAAGCTGCGTTGGTATGAAGGGGTGGTGTGACCCCCCCACAAAGCAACCTCGTCGCTCCCCCCCCGGGGGGCGCCCCCAGCGGCCCGGCAAAGCCGGTTCCGCAGCGGCTGCTTGGCTGTCTTCGACCGCGACGATTGGGAACGGCCTGACATGCTGCGCCGCCTGACCCTGCGCGATTTCGTCATCGTGCCAGCGCTGGAACTGGAGTTCCACGCCGGCTTCTCGGTGCTGACAGGCGAAACCGGCGCGGGCAAGTCCATCCTGGTCGACGCGCTGCAGCTGGCCCTGGGCAGCCGGGGCGACGCTGGCGTGGTGCGTGAAGGCACTGCACGTGCCGAGATTTGCGCCGAGTTCGACTCCCCGCTGTCACTGGCCGGCTGGCTGGACGCCGCCGGCTTCGCGGCCGACGACACCGGCAGCCTGCTGCTGCGCCGCACCGTCGACGCCCAGGGCAAGAGCCGCGCGTGGATCAACGGCAGCCCGGCCACCGTCAGCCAGCTGCGCGAGGCCGCCGACCATCTGCTCGACATCCACGGCCAGCATGCCTGGCAGAGCCTCACCCGCCCGGCCGCCACCCGGGCCCTGCTCGACAGCCAGGCCGGCATCGACACCGGCATGCTGGTGCAGCTGTTTGCCACCCGCAAGGCCGCAGCCGACGCGCTGCAGCAAGCCCGGGAGCGCAGCGACGACCTGTTGCGTGAGCGTGAACGCCTGGCCTGGCAGATCAATGAGCTGGACAAGCTGGCCCCGGCCGACGGCGAATGGGTCGAGCTGTCGGCCGAACACCAGCGCCTGGCCCATGCCCAGGCCCTGATCGACGGCGCCCGCGCCGCGCTGCAGTCGGTGGCCGAAGCCGATGAGGCCCATGCCGAAGGCTTGACGGGCCGCGCCATCGACGCGCTGGTCAATGTGGCCGACCACGACCCGCGCATTGCGCCCATCCTGGACGCCCTGCGTGGCGCGCAGGCGCAGTTGCAGGACGCCGCCCATGGGCTCACCGCCTACCTGGGCCGTGCCGACCTGGACCCGCGCCGCCTTGCCGAGCTCGACGAGCGCCTGGCCGCCTGGATGGGCCTGGCCCGCCGCTACCGCCGCCCGCCCGCCGAGCTGCCTGCATTGCTGGCGCAGTGGCGGGCCGAGCTGGCCGCGCTCGACGCCGCCACCGACACCGCCGCCCTTGAAGCCGCACTGGCCGACGCCGACCGCCTGCACCTGACCGAAGCGCGGCGCGTCAGTGCCGCCCGCGCCCAGGCCGCCGGCCCGCTGGCCGCACAGGTCACCCAGGCGATGCAGGGCCTGGGCATGGCCGGTGGCCGGTTCGACGTCGCCCTGCAACCCCTGGCCACGCCACAGAGCCAGGGGCTGGAGACAGTGGACCTGCTGGTGGCCGGCCACGCCGGCAGCACGCCGCGGCCGCTGGCCAAGGTGGCTTCGGGTGGTGAGTTGTCTCGTTTGGCGCTGGCCATTGCCGTCACCACCGCCGCCAAGACCGACCAGGCTGAGGCCGACGGTGCAGGCACGCTGATCTTCGACGAGATCGACGCCGGCATCGGTGGCGCCGTGGGCGACACCGTGGGCGCTCTGATGAAGCAGCTGGGGCGCCAGCGGCAGGTGCTGGCGGTCACCCACCTGGCCCAGGTGGCCGCCTGTGCCGACCACCATTACCTGGTCAGCAAGGCCCCGGGCACCGACGGCGCCGCCACCAGCACCGTGGCGACGGTGGCCGGTGCGGCACGCGTGGCCGAGGTGGCGCGCATGCTGGGCGGTGACCGGCTCGGCAGCACCAGCCTGGCCCATGCCCAGGCCATGCTGCAGCAGGCCGCAGCCGGCGATGGCCCGGCACCGGCAGCCACCCGGCGCCGCAGCAAGGCATGAACAGCGCAGCCATCTCCGGCCCTGGCACCGCCAGGCGCGAGCTGGTGCTGATCACCGGCATCTCGGGCTCGGGCAAGTCGGTGGCCCTGCATGCGCTGGAAGACGCCGGCTACTTCTGCGTCGACAACCTGCCACCCGAACTGCTGCGCGATTACATGGCGCTGAGCCAGCCGCGCTACACCCAGCGCGTGGCCATCGCGGTGGACGTGCGCGCCGCCGGCTCGCTGCCGGTGCTGGTGCCGCTGATCGACGACCTGCGCGCCGAAGGCGTGGCCATCCGCCCGCTGTTTCTCGACGCCAGCACCGACACCCTGGTGCGGCGCTTCTCCGAAACCCGTCGCCCTCACCCGCTCAGCCAGCCTGAGCCCGATGGCAGCGGCCAGCATGCGCTGATCGAGGCCATCGAGCTCGAACGCCTGATGCTGGCCGAGCTGCGCGAGGTCTCCACCATCATCGACACCAGCACCCTGCGCCCGGCGGGGCTGCGCAGCCATGTGCGTGACCTGGTGTCGGCCACCACCAACCGCCTGACGCTGGTGTTCGAAAGCTTCGCCTTCAAGTACGGCGTGCCGCTGGACGCCGACTATGTGTTCGACGTGCGGGTGCTGCCCAACCCCTATTACGTGCGTGAACTGCGCGCGCTGACCGGGCGCGACGACCCGGTGGCGCAGTTCCTGGCCGGCCAGCCCGAGGCGGGCGAAATGCTGCAGCAGATCGAGACCTTCATCCGCCGCTGGCTGCCGGCGCTGGCCACTGACCAGCGCGGTTATGTCACCGTGGCCATCGGCTGCACCGGTGGCCAGCACCGCTCGGTCTACATGGTCGAACAGCTCGGCCGGCGTTTTGCCGACCATGGCGCCACGGTGGTGCGCCACCGTGAACTGGTGGATGGCGATTGAGCACCGCCGCCACATCGCCAGCCCACACCGGCCCGTGGACGGCACTGCCGCTGTTCCCGCTGGGCACGGTGCTGTTCCCGGGCGGGCTGCTGCCGTTGAAGGTGTTTGAAGCCCGCTACCTCGACCTGGTCAGCCACTGCCTGCGCACCGGCACACCGTTTGCGGTGGTGCGCATCCGCCAGGGCGCCGAGCTGCGTGGCCAGGGCAGCGGCAAGGCACTGCTCGATTCTGTGGGCGTGCTGGCCCATTTGCAGGATGTGGACGCCGAGCAGCCCGGCATCCTGCAGGTGCGCTGCACCGGCGGCCTGCGGGTGCAGCTGGGTGCCACCCACCAGCGTGACGACGGCTTGTGGCTGGCCGAGGCCATTGCCGGGCAGCCCGACGCCGATGTGACCGTGCCGCTGGAACTGCAGCCCGGTGCGCTGGCGCTGTCGAAGGCCATCGACACGCTGGACGAGCAGGGGCACCACCCCTTCCTGCAGCCCTACCGGCTGGACGACGCGGGCTGGGTCGCCAACCGCTGGTGCGAGATCCTGCCGATATCCAGCGCCGCCAAGCAACGGCTGATGGCACTGGACGAACCCGTGCTGCGCCTGCAGCTGGTGCAGGACTACCTGCAGGGCAAGGGCCTGCTGTAGGCCCCAACCGGCCAGGCCCGGGCTGGTGTCAGGCCGGCGGGCCGGCCTCCAGCCAGCGGCGGATCGGCGCCGGCAGGCCCATGGCCAGCGTGTCGGCCCGCAGCACCCAGCGGCCGGGCGGCAGGCCGGCTTCGATGGCCTGGCGCTGGCTGGCCGGCAGGTCGGCCGGCAGCAGCCAATGGCAGGGCTGCAGTCTCCAGTCGAGGTGGGTCAGCACATGCACCACAGGCGGCAGCAGGCGGCCCTCGCCCGGCCAGGCCGCTGTCAACGACCACAGGGCGGCCTCGGTGTCCAGTTCTGGCAGGCTCCACAGCCCGGCCCACACACCAGCCTGGGGCCGCTGCACCAGCCACACCCGGTCGCCCCAGTCCAGCCACAGCAGCAGATGCGCCCGGGCGCCGCGCTTGAGCTTGCGTGTCTTCACCGGGTAGGCCTCGGGCCGGCCTTCGGCACGGGCCACGCACAGGCCGGCCAGCGGGCAGGCGTCACAGGCCGGCTTGCGCTGGCTGCACAGCGACGCGCCCAGGTCCATCAGGCCCTGGGTGTAAGCCTCGATGCCGGTCTCGGGCAGCAGGGCCTCGGCCAGCTGCCACAGCGCTTTTTCCTGCCGTGCCTGGGCCAGGTCGCCGGCAAAGCCCAAGGCCCGGCCCAGCACCCGCTTGACATTGCCGTCGAGGATGGCGCAGCGCTCGCCGAAGCAGAACGCGGCAATCGCTGCCGCCGTCGACCGGCCGATGCCCGGCAGGCTGGCCAGTGCCGCACTGGTGGCGGGGAAGCACCCGCCATGGTCGGCCACCACCGCCTGGGCGCAGCGGTGCAGGTTGCGGGCACGGCTGTAGTAGCCCAGGCCGCTCCACAAAGCCAGCACATCGTCCTGGCTGGCGGCCGCCAGCGCCGCCACGTCGGGGAAGTGGGCGAGAAAGCGCTGGTAGTAGTCCAGCACCACGCTGACCTGGGTCTGCTGCAACATGATTTCCGACAGCCACACCCGGTACGGGTCGCGGCTGCCCACCCACGGCAGGCTGTGGCGGCCGTGCTGGCGCTGCCAGGCGACCAGGGTGCTGGCCAGCGGTGGCAGCGGGGTTGCAGGGCAGTCAGGGGGCGTGGGGCGATGCGATGGCATGCCGCCATCATCGGCGATGCGCCGGGGGTGCTGGCGCCCCGACCGGGGCCGCCCGCCCAGGCTCAGGCCGCCGCGCTGGCGGCTGCCACCAGGTGCAGGTGGGTGGACCGCGGCGCCAGGCCCGGGGCCACGGCAGCCGGTGGCATGGCCGCCAGGTGCCGCAGCTGGTCGACATCGTCTTCCAGCTGGCTGGCCAGACGCTGGCATTGCGCGCCCAGAGATTCCAGCCCGGCGATGCTGCGCTCCAGCCCGTCTTCGGCCTGGCGGATGCGGGCCAGGGATTCACGCCGCTGCACCAGGGCCTGGCGGCGGTCGCGCAGCTGGGTGTCGACCTGGCTGCTGACCTGCTGGCCCCACCGCTCCACATCGTGGCAAATGCCTTCGAACACCACCCGCATGCGTGAATGCAGCAGGCGGCAAAAGCGGTCCATGAAATCGGGCTGGGCCAGGCGCCAGCGCTGGGTGATGCCGACATAGCGGCTGTAGCCCTCGCGCACCCGCTCCAGCTCACGTGCATGGGCATCCAGCGCGGGCCGCAGCGGGATGTCCAGGCTCATGCCGAGCTCGGAGTTCAGCGGCAGCGCACTGGCGCGCAGCATCTGCTCCAGGTCGTCCAGGGCATGCCCGGCCGCGACCACGCTGGCCTGCAGCTGGTCGCCAAGCCGTGCAAAGGCCTTGCCAGCCCCCAGCTTGAACAGGCCCGCCTGGCTGCTGCGGCGCATCTCGCGCACCAGGTCACGCAACCGGTCACCTGACAGCGCTTCCAGCACCGCCTGCTGCTGGCGCAGCAGCACGGCCCGCAGGGCCGACAGGCGCGGCGCGCACTGCTCGAACTCGGCCGCCTCGGCCTCCAGCCGGCGCGCCATCAGCTGCAGCCGCGCGCTGCTCTTGCCGCGCAGGCTGCGCAGCTCATGCAGCTGGTCGGCCTGCTGGCGCAGGCGTTCGGCCAGGCGGGCCTTGCCATGCTGCTGCAGGGCCAGCAGACCATCGTCGACCATGCGGCCGATCACCTGGCTGCGCTGCGGCAGCAACTGGTTGACCAGCGCATCTTCCAGGTGTTGCAGGCCGCTGGCGGCCAGCGCGGCATCGTCGCCATGCATGCGGGCCGTCAGGGCCTGGCGGGCCGAGATGGCGAACACCCGGTCAGCGCCGATGGCCAGCGTGGTGGCCGCGTCGTGGCATTGGCGCTGCACCTGCACCGCCACGGCGGCGGCGTCCAGCAGCGGGTCGGCCAGCATGTCGATCTTGTTGAGCACCACGAAGCGCTCACAGCCACGGTCACCCAGATGGTCACGCCACACCGACAGGTCAGACCGGGTGACGCCGGTGTCGGCAGCCAGCAGGAACACCGCCGCATGGGCGGTGGGCAGCAGCGACAGTGTCAGCTCGGGCTCGGCGCCGATGGCGTTCAGGCCCGGCGTGTCCAGCACCACCAGGCCGCGCTTGAGCAGCGGGTGCGGGTAGTTGATCAGCGCATGGCGCCAGGCCGGCACCTCCACCAGGCCCTGCACATCCACAGGCGGGTTGTCCTCGGGATGTTCGTCGCTCCAGAAACCCAGTGCGCGGGCCTCGGCCAGAGTCACCTTCTGCACCCGGGTGACAGCCTGCAGCACGTCGGCCAGTGCGGCGCCGTCGCCCACCGGCAGCGGCACCTCGCGCCAGAGCTCGGGTTGCTCACGCAGGGCCAGCACGGTCTGGCCGCCGGCGCGGGTGGCAATCGGCAGCAGCGACAGCGAGGCCGGCTGCTGCGCGTCCCAGGCCAGCTCCACCGGGCACATGGTGGTGCGCCCGGGGGTGGCGGGCAGCACACGCCGGCCGGTGTCGGCAAAGAACAGGGCATTGATCAGCTCTGACTTGCCGCGCGAGAACTCGGCCACGAAGGCCACCACCAGCCGGTCAGACGCCAGACGCTGGCGCACCGCAGCTGCCAACGCGCGCGCAGGGGCGTCGAGCAGGCCGTTGGCGTCCATGCCGGCCACCAGTTGCTCGACGGTGCGGTCGAGCAGGCGCCGCCAGTGGGCCAGTGAATCCAGGCGCGTCAGCAGGGTGGTCGACATGCGCAGCGTGAATAATTTGGAAAATTCATCCTAGCCTAGAGGTCGCTCGCCCAGCTTGCAAGGTGCAAACGCCGCACTGAAGTGCACCCGCTGGGGTGTGAATTCTTCAACGGCGCTGGCATCCGCCACAAAAGTAGGTGGCGCGCTGGCCCTGCACGATGCGGCGGATGGTGCCGCCGCAGCGAGCGCAGGTCTGGCCGGCACGGCCATACACCAACGCTTCATCCTGGAAGGCGCCGGCCATGCCGTGGGCGTCCTTGAAGTCACGCAGCGTCGACCCCCCCAGGTCGATGGCGCGTGCCAGCGTGAGGCGCAGCGCTGCCAGCAGGCGCTCGCAGCGCGGGCGGCTCAGGCTGCCGCAACGGGTGCGCGGGTCGATGCCGGCGCGGTGCAGCGCCTCGCTGACGTAGATGTTGCCGGCGCCCACCACCACATCGCCCGCCAGCAGCGCGGCCTTGATCGGCGTGCGGCGGCCCTGCAGGGCGGCATGCAGTTGCATCGGCGTGAAGGCCGGATCGAAGGGCTCGGCACCCAGGCGGGCCAACAACTTCGCAGCGGGGTCGGCACGCAGCCCGTCGGACCACACCACCGCGCCGAAGCGCCGGGGGTCGGTCAGGCGCAGCAGGCCCCGGCTGGTGTCCAGGTCGAAGTGGTCGTGTGTGCCGGGCTGCCCTGGTGCATCCGTCATATTCAGCGAGCCCGACATGCCCAGGTGCAGCAGCAACCCGCCATCGGGCGTGGGGTCGGCGGCGGCCGGCGCGCCTGTCAGCGGCAGCCACAGGTACTTGCCACGCCGCAGCAGCACGCCGGCACGCCGGCCCAGCAGCGCCTGCGGCGCCACCCCCAGCGGCCAACGCAATGGCTTGCCCATGCGCACCCCCCGGACTTCAGCGCCCTGCAGGCGGTCAGCCAGGCTGGCGCGCGTCACTTCCACCTCAGGCAATTCGGGCATGGCCGAATTATGGTCGCCGCCCCCGAAGCCCATGCGCGGGCCGAACCATGCCAGAGCGTCGGCCCACCCAAAGCCCGACAGCCTCCTAGAATGGATTTCAGTTTTCAGGAGCTTCGATGCCCGGCTTGACCGTCCGCCCCCGCGGCCCCCGCCCTCCCCGCCAAGGGCCGGCGGCCCCGGCGGTGCGCCTGCTTGCCGCCGTGCTGGCCGCGCTGGCCTGCAACGCCACCCTGGCGCAGGCCGACAAGCCGGCCGACCAGGCGCCTGCTGCCAAAGCCGCGCCCGTGCCATCAGCACTGGATGCGCCGCTGTTCTACCAACTGCTGATCGGCGAACTGGAACTCAAGGAAGGCCGGCCCGGCAATGCTTACCAGGTGATCCTGGATGCAGCGCGGCGGCAGAGTGACGACGACCTGTTCCAACGCGCGGTCGACATCGCGCTGCAAGCCCGGGCCGGCGACCAGGCCCTGGCTGCCGCCAAGGCTTGGCGAGAGACGCGGCCGCAGTCCCTGGCGGCGATGCGCTACCAGGTGCAGATCCTGCTGGCACTGAACCGGGGCGACGACCTGGCCGAACCGCTCACGGCCTGGCTGGCGGCAGCCCCGATGATGGAGCGCCCTGCGCTGATCGCCAGCCTGCCGCGGGTATTGCAGCGCTTGCCCGACCCGCAGAAGGCGCTGGCCCTGGCAAGCCGGTTGTTCACGCCCTGGCTGGACAACCCCGGCACCCGCATCGCCGCCCGGGTGGCGCTGGGCCGGGCGCATCTGGCCGCCGGCCTGCCGGTGCAGGCCCTGGGCCTGGCGCGTGCCGCCCGGGCAGATGACGCCACCGCCCCCGGCCCGGTGCTGCTGGCACTCGACATGGTGCCGGCCACCCCCGGCGCCGAGGCCGTGGTCACCGACTACATGGCCCGCGCCGATGCCGAGCCCGCCGTGCGCCTGGCCTATGTGCGCAACCTGGCGCAAGGCCAGCGGTATATCGATGCCACCCGCCAGCTCGAGCGCCTGACGCAGGACCACCCTGCCCTGCCCGAGCCCTGGCTGACGCTGGGCGCCCTGCGCCTGGAACTCAAACAGCCCAAGGAAGCTGAAGACGCGCTGCTGCGGTTTGTCGACCGGGCTGGCGCGCCACCGCCCCCGGCGGCGGTGGCCGCCGTCAACGCCGCCGGCACGACCACCGGCAGCACGGCCACCGACGACGACG
>JARXAJ010000310.1 GCA_029865965.1 Aquabacterium sp. | reverse complement strand
GCATCACGCGCGACACCTTCATCGAGCGCTTGTTCGCCCAGGGCATCGGCTGCAGCGTGCACTACATCCCGCTGCACCTGCAGCCCTACTGGCGCGACCGCTATGCGCTGCGTGCCGGCGACTTCCCGGCCAGCCAGCGCGCCTATGAGCAGATGCTGAGCCTGCCCGTCTACAGCCGCATGGACCAAGCTGCCGTGCAGCGGGTGATCGGCGCCGTGCGCGGCCTGCTGGCGCCGGTCTGAGCCGCTGACGCCGCCACCGATGGCCCGACCATGGCCAAGCGCCTGTTCGACCTGATCGGCGCGGCCCTGGCCTTGCTTCTGCTGGCGCCGCTGCTGATGGCCGTGGCGCTGGCCATCCGGCTGGATTCACCCGGCCCGGTGTTCTTCCGCCAGGAGCGGGTGGGCCGGCATGGCGTCACCTTCCGCATCCACAAGTTCCGCACCATGCGCGCCGATGCGCCAGCCCTGGGCCCGCAGGTGACGGTGGGGCAGGACGCCCGCATCACCCGCGTGGGCCACTGGCTGCGCGGCCGCCGCATCGACGAGCTGCCGCAGTTCATCGACGTGCTGCTGGGCCGCATGAGCCTGGTGGGCCCGCGCCCCGAGGTGCCGCGCTTCGTGGCCCACTACCCGCCCGCGCTGGCCGCCCAGGTGCTGGCCGTGCGCCCGGGCATCACCGACCCCGCAGCGCTGGCCCACATCGACGAAGCCAGCCTGCTGGCCGGCAGCCTCGACCCCGAGCGCACCTACATCGACCAGGTCCTGCCGCACAAGCTGGCCATGCAGGCGCAATATGCGGCGCGCGCAACGCTGGGCTCTGACCTGGCCGTGCTGGTGCGCACGCTGCGAGTGCTGCTGTCACGCTGAGGCGGCTGATGTACAGATTTCTGTATATCATCCCAAAATGAAGACGACGCTGAATCTCGATGACGACCTGTTGGTGCGTGCCAAGGCGCTGGCGGCCATCGAGCGCAAGTCGCTCACCCGGCTGATCGAGGAAGGCCTGAGCCTGCGCCTGCGCAAGGCGGCAGCCGACCAGGGTGGCGCGCAGCCTGTCATCCCGGTGTTCGGTGGCGGCGGAGGTCTGCTTGCCGGGATCGACCCTTGCTCCAACCGGTCTTTGCTCGATGCCTGCGACGACGACGCCTGACGTCAACGTGCTGGTCTCGGCATTCCACGCTGGCCATCCGCACCACACGGTGGCACGCGCCTGGCTGGATGCCGCGCTGGCCGCCTGCCAGAGTGGCGGGCGGCTGCAACTGCTGCCCATGGTCTGCACGTCGTTCGTGCGCATCGTCACCCACGCCAGGGTGTTCGCCCAGCCTGCGGGGCCCTTGCAGGCCACCGGCTTCATCGACGCGCTCTTGCGGGTGCCCGGCTGCGAATGGTTGGGCCTGGGGTCTGAGTGGCCCGCTTTTGCGCAACTGTGCAACGCGGCGGGCCTGAAGGGCAATGCCGTGCAAGATGCCTGGATCGCGATGGCCGCTCGCCGCCACGGCAGCCATTTGGTCACCTTCGATAAAGACTTTGCTGCATTGCTCGACCGGCACGAGTACACCTTGCTGGTGCCGCGCGCCTGAGGCGCCTGCGCCGCCATGCCTGCTGCACACCGCCTGTGTCGATGTCTCCGGATCAGTGCACCTGTACAGTTTCAAAGTTGAAACTTGAAACAGTACAGGCTAGCCGGCATGCCATGCCCGCCACACGCCCGCCACACGCCGCAAGCCCTGCCCAGCGGCCCAAGCTCAATCGCTTGGCGGCGGATCGGTGCATCAGCCATAACCGGCATGACCACCGCGCGCTAAGCAGGCAAGACATGGGCGACAACACATGATCTCGTTCTGGCACCGGCTCGACCGCTTCCTGGCCCGGCTGCGGCCCCACCGCGAGCCCCTGTCGCTGCTGATCGACGGCGCAGTGGTGGCCATCGCCTGGAACATGACCTACCTGTTCCGCCTGGGCTTCGAGCGCTGGATCAGCGCCCGCCCCAGCTACGACGGCTGGGTGCTGCTGGCCATCGTGCTGGCCTATGCAGCGGCTTTCAGCGCGCTGAAGGTGCCGCAAGGCATGTGGCGCTTCTCGGGTTTTGGCGAGGTCAAGCGCCTGGCGCTGGCCTGCCTGATTGCCGGGCTGGCCAGCGCGGTGATGGTGCTGATGCTGCAGCTGACCAAGGTGCCACGCGCGGTGCTGGCGCTGCACCCGATCGTGGCGCTGATGGGCCTGGCCCTGGTGCGGCTGGGCTACCGCATGGTCTACGAGCACGCGCGCGCGCAGATCACCGGCAGCGACCGCGAGATCCGCCGTGCCATCGTGATGGGCGCGGGCGATGCGGCACGCCGGCTGCTGGCCGGCATCCACCAGCAAGGCTGGATCGTGCTGGGCCTCCTGGACGACGACCCCGCCAAGCAGGGCGCACGCATTGCCGGCCTGCCGGTGCTGGGCCCGCTGGACGCCATTGCCGACAAGGCGGTGCGTGGTGCCGCCACCCATGTCATCGTGGCCATGCCGGCGGCCAGGCCGGCACAGCGCCGCCGCGCGCTGGACCTGGCCGCGCCCAGCGGCCTGCCGGTGCTGACCGTGCCATCAGCGGCCGAACTGCGCGACGACCAGGCTGGCGGCCAGGGCGCCATCGAGCGCGTGCGCGACATCGAGCCCGAAGACCTGCTAGGCCGTGAGCCGGTGCAGCTGGACGAAGCCGGCATCGGCGCGGTGCTGGCCGGCAAGACGGTGCTGGTGACCGGCGCGGGCGGCAGCATCGGCAGCGAGCTGTGCCGCCAGCTGGCCCGCTTCCAGCCCGCACGCCTGGTGCTTTATGAACTGAGCGAGTTCAACCTCTACAGCATCGAGCAGGACCTGGGCCAGCGCTTCCCCAACTTGCCGCTGGTGCGGGTGATCGGCGACGTGAAGGACCTGGCGCACCTGCAGCACACCTGTGGCCAGTGGCGGCCGCAGGTGGTCTTCCATGCGGCGGCCTTCAAGCATGTGCCGTTGATGGAGGAAGACCACAACGCACAGGCCGCGCTGCGCAACAACACGCTAGGCACCTGGCATGCGGCGCGCGCGGCGGCCGCCGTGGGGGCCGAGCGCTTCGTGCTGATCAGCACCGACAAGGCGGTGAACCCCACCAACGTGATGGGCGCCACCAAGCGCGCAGCTGAGATGGTGGTGAGCATGATGGCCGCCGAGCACCCGGGCACGCGCTTCATGGCGGTGCGCTTCGGCAATGTGCTGGGCAGCAGTGGCAGCGTGATCCCGAAGTTCAAGGAGCAGATCGCCCGTGGCGGGCCGGTCACCGTCACCCACCCGGACATCATCCGCTACTTCATGACCATCCCCGAGGCGGCGCGCCTGGTGCTGCAGGCAGCGGCGATTGGCGAGAGCGGGCAGGTGCTGGTGCTGGACATGGGTGAGCCGGTGAAGATCGTTGACCTGGCCAGGGATCTGATCCGGTTGTCGGGGCGCGCAGTGAATGAGATCCCCATCGTGTTCAGCGGGTTGCGGCCGGGGGAGAAGTTGTTTGAGGAACTGCTGGCGGATGGGGACACGACGCTGCCCACCAACGTCAACCGTCTGAGGCTGGCGCAATTGCAGGACCATGGCGCAGCAGGCAAGTTGCAGGTGCGTTTGGTGGCGTTCGGTGAGGCGGCCCAGGCCGGCCCTGCTGCCGTGCGGGCCTGGTTGCTGGAAACTGTGCCGGAGTACAGGCCTGCTTGAACGCGCTTGTGTGGTGCCACCATGGCAATCCGGCGCATTGCTGCGGCGGTGCCCAAAGCCAGGCCATGCCACGGCAAGATTCCTGCGTTCAATCCTTGTGCGGTTTCACAACTGGGGGCCAGAGCGATGCGTGTCACTGAAAAGGGCCAAGTCACCATTGCGAAGCACATCCGTGTCGCTGCAGGCGTGGTGCCAGGCAGCGAGGTGACGTTTGCGATCGAAGGCGGCAAGATCGTCATCAGCAAGCAGGCCAGCGGCATCAAGACCGACCGCCGCCAACAGCTGCGCGCTGCGGCTGCAAAAGCCCGCCAAGGCATGAGCCCGGAGTTCAGTCAAACGCACGCTTCAGACATGATGGCTTTCTTGCGTGCCGGCGAACCCGCCAAGCCGTGAGCGTACGGCCACCCTCAGCTTGTCAAGCCACCACGCCAACGCGGGCTATCTGATCGACACCAACATCTGGATCGATGACATGGGCCCTGCCAGCCCATGGCACACCTGGGCGGTGGATCAACTCCAGGCTTGCAGCGCGTTGCCTTGGGGTTGTGTTGCATTGGCCGCCGGGGCCTTCCGGCAAACCCGGTGCGGTGGCGGGCTGCCTCACAGCCCGCTGCCAGATCTTTTCATCGGCGCGCATGCGGCCCCAGCTAACTTTAGCGAATACGCACCCGAATGGACGAGACCATAAAGGTCTGTGCTTAAAGATTGTATTTTGGCCACCACAAAGCCAAAATACAATGATGCTGACGCGAATCCAGGAAGCCACCGTCCTTCAGCGCATGGGCCAGAGTCCGGCGGTGGTCTTGCTCGGCTCACGCCAGGTGGGCAAGACCACGCTGGCGCATCAGGTGGCGACACACTTTCCTGGCGCGGTCGTCCTCGACATGGAACGCGAGTCCGACCGGGCCGCAATGTCACAACCCGAGCTCTACTTGGCCACCGTGCGAGACCGCCTGGTGCAGGCGCAATGCCTCTCGGAGACGGCGCATGGTGACTCTGTTCGTTGGCATCGACTGGGGCCTCTCAAAGCGGCCAGCCTATGCCGGTCAAAAGATCACCTGCGCACCACCCCCATCGTCCACGATCACGCTGAAACAGCGTCCACGATCAGACTGAAACGCCGTCCACGATCACGCTGAAATCCCGTCCACCATCAGCCTGAAATGCCGTCCACGATGGGCTGAAATACGCATTGATGCAGGATTGGGACCTTGCTCGCGGCCAATCCGAACTCAACAAGATCGCCCCACTGGAGTAAGCCATGTTCGGAGTCGATGTCACCCACGTCCAACCCCTTGAACGGCGCCGCCTGCAAGTCACCTTCTCAGACGGCATCACCGCAGTACTGGAAATGGACCAAGTGCTGAAACGGGGCTACGGTGGCGTCTTTTCTCTCTTGATGGACGAGGCGTACTTCGCGAAGGTCCGGGTGGACAGCGATCTGGGCACTATCGTCTGGCCTAACGGCGCAGACGTTTGCCCAGACGTCCTTTACTCGCACGCTACAGGGCAGCCGATCGTGGTCAACGGTGAGAACGTATTGAACTGATGGACTCGGGCTTACAAATGAACCGCTACGGTGTTGCCATCGAGCTTGACCAGCATGACGTAGTGGCTGATGCTTTCAGCCAGCGTGCCCACCGACGAGCGGTTCATCGCGCCCTTGATCAGATCGCCCTCCCAATGGCCAGGCACGATGTGCGCGGCCACCTCTGGCGGGCGCAGGCTGATGTTGGTCATGTTGGGCAGGCCTCTCTTGCGGGCGGTACCGCGCGTGCGTGGCAACCGCGTCTTGTGACTCTTGCGCAGCATGCCCACCAGCTCGGTGCGCAGGGTGCTGCGCGGCATGGTGTAGATCGCACAGTAGATGGTCTCGTGCGACACGCTTAACGCGCCCGGCGGCAGGGCCTGCGCTGCAAGACTGGCCGACTTGTTCATCTCGGGCAGTTTGCCCGCGATCTGCTGCAGCGACAAACGACAGCGAAGGCCATCGATGACCGTGCGCCACAGGGGTGACCGCGTGTCCGAGCTCAGCTTGCGGCGGCACGCGCCAGCGTCACGGCGGCGTTGCTAGCTGCGCGCCTGGGCGACTCCGGCTTGGTAGTCGCTCGCCGAGGCGGTCGGCTTGGCCTTGCCGCGGGTGATCTCCCGGCTGATCGTCGAGTGGCTGATGCCGAGTTTGCGCGCGGTCTCCGTGCTGTTGAGCTTGGCCTGCAGCAGCGCTTGGATCGACATCCGGTCGGCCGGTGTCACATGCGATTAGTGGGTTCCTATTTGGGCGATATCTGACAGGTTGGGCAGTGTCGCACTTCAAACTTGAGGCCGGCAAGCCCTAGTTATGCGGCGGCCTTGTGGGCACGAATGATGATTTAAATCGCTGGTTTAATTGATTACGGCATGCGTACTTGCAGTAGCCCGCTCTATGTATCGGCCGGTTGATCCGCGCTACACGTCAACGCCGTAAACTTTGAATTTTTGTGCATGAGCCAGGCGTTCGCGAACCCAAACTTCATCACGGATGAAAAGGGTATTACCTTCCAGCTGGTTTCTGCCGCTCAAACTTTTCAGTGCGCGTGAAAATGGTTCGTAAGTAAAGGTCTTGAAGCCGGCCTCCATCATCAGGGTGAGCAGTTTGGATTCGTCGTAGCCGTAACGGTTACCGCTGCCGTTCAACTCCATGATGACGGCGCGAAGCGAAGAATCTCTGAGTGTCTGGGCTGCGCCTGCAAGCACGGGTGTTTCGTACCCTTCCACATCTATTTTTATCAAATTCGGCTGGATGCCGACCATGGCTTGGTCTAGCGTCGTGACCTTGACTGCTATAGTGTTCGTGGAAATCTCGCCTTTTGCCAGGGCATGGTTCACGGTATCCAGATCACTCGTGAATCGAATTTGTCCTTCTGCGTCGGCTAAGCCGAGATTGAGTGCCTGCACGCGGTTCCCCATCGCATTCAGCTGGATGTTATCAACCAGCTTCTGGTAAGTGCTGGGTACGGGCTCGAATGCATGCCCCTTCGCGCCGACCACTGACCCTGCGAGTATGCTGTAGGAACCCACATTCGCGCCGATATCTACGAAGGTGTCTTCTGGCCGAAGGCAGTGCAGCAGGAAGCCCATGTCTGGAAATTCGTGCAAGCCGGCGTAGATATTCCCGGTTAAACCGGTTTCGCCTGTTCGGGCCAGAAATTTGGCGCCATTGATCCAATCGCAGGCGATGGCGCCAGGCGCCAGTCGGCTGCTGATTTGCCATTTAACGAACCTCATCACGGCTTTTATTTTTTGATCCCGATTGACCGGGTGATCGGTGATGAACTTTAAAACCTGGAAAAGCGACATATTATTCTTTCATTGGCTTCGACAAACCGGCCGGTGATCTGCCTCTTGGTCGATTTCAAACCGTGAGCGGCTTGGGCTTGAGCAGGAAACTGTCTTGCCGTGCGCTGCGGATCAGCATCAGCCGGCGTGCCCAGGACACGGCGTCATCCACGCCGCGGTGGCTGCTTAACACTTCGAAGCCGGCGTCGTCGAACAGGCGGCGCCAGTTGTCAGCGCTGCGAAAGCGCACGCCTCCCCCGAAGGTGTTGGCTCGCAGCGAAGGCACCCAGCGCGCCACGAGTTGTGCCAGGTTCGAGAGAGCCTGGCTGGAGGTCACTGACCAGATCATCCAGCTCGAAAAGCGTGTGAAGGCGAAGGCCTCGTAGATGTATTCGTTGACGAAGACATGCCGGACCTGACCGTGCCACACCTTCAGGGCCTGTTTCTGCAGTTCACGCGTTTGGCCTTCGCCATGGCCGATGAGGTGATGGAGGACCATGTTGAAGGTAGTGATGGTCTCGTCTCCAGTGATAGCCGGGTTCAGCGCGTCTGACAACCTTGCCGGGATGCCCGCGGCGGTGCAGGTGTCGATCGACGCAGGGTTCATGTCGATGACCACCGTGGCCACGCCCAGGTGCTGGTTCAGCGCCCGGGCGAAGTAGCCGCAACCCCCGCCGATGTCGGCCACCAGATCTTGGCTGTTGAGCCCGCCGGCCAGGGCCTGGGTGAAGGCGCCGACCTGCTCGGACACAAAGAGGTCGTGATGGAACTCCTGCACCTGGGTTGCAGACAGCTTCTTCTGTTGTTCGGTCATTTCGGCAAACCCTGGATATCGCTAGAACCTGCCCAGCGGGGCTGGAAGAACTGGGGAATCTTCTGCAGATTCTTCAGCAGCAGGGTCGACCAGCCGCCCACGCCATGCCGGCGTATGGCCCGCAGGTCCTCGCGGGTCTTGCACAACAGCGCCCGCAGCGAGGCATTGCTGGCGCCGCCCACTCGCATGTGCACCAGCACCTGCGGAAGGTAGGCAACACGCAGGCCTGGTCGCGTCAGGCAGCGCAGCATGAATTCGTAGTCGGCGGCCACGCGCATCGTCGCGTCGAAGGCGCCAACCGCCTGCATCAGCGGGCGCCGCGCGTAGAAGGTGGGGTGTGGCGGCATCCAGCCACGGCCCAGTCGTGCGGGTCGGAATTCGCCCGAGCGCCAATGGCGCACCAGCGGCCGGGCGCGCGCCGGGTCGACGTAGATCAGGTCTCCGTAGACGGCGTCTGCGGCATTGGTCTCGCAACACGCTGCCAGATTGGCGACGACCTCGGCATCGGCATAGATGTCGTCGCTGTTCAGAAAGCCGATCAGTTCACCCGTGGCCATGGCCAGGCCTTTGTTCATCGCGTCGTAGATGCCGGCGTCGCGGCCCGATACCCAACGCGGGCCGCGCGGTCCGGCGGCTTGTAGCAATGCCAGCGTGCCGTCAGTGGATCCGCCGTCGATGACGATGTGTTCGAGGTCGGTGTGCGTTTGAGCCGCCACCGAGGTCAACGTCTCGCGCAGTGTCTCGAGGCTGTTGTAAGTGACGGTAATGACTGTGACTCTCATGCGGGCTGATCCTGCATAGGGTGCTTGGGCAGGTCCATGCAATTCATGGCCGCTGGGCGGACTGGGGCGCGAGGGCCAGGATAGGTACCAGGCCGGTGGCGAATTGGCGGCGGGCCTGCATCGACACGAAGGGCAGCGGGTGGTCAACTGCCACCATGACCTGCCGGCTAGCAGCCTGCTTAAGCAATTCGTGTGGGGTGCTGCGCAGCAGCACACCCAGTTGCGCCAGCAGCATGCAGAACTCCCCACCGGTCTGCGCGGTCGCACACAGCCTGTCCAGGTCGGGCGGAATCGTGACCGGGACGATGGGCAGGTAGGTGTTGAGCGTCAGGGCATTGACGAAGCTGCGCGGGCGCGCGCTGGCCGCCACCGCCCGGGCAATCAGGTCTTCATCGCAGATGCCCTGGAAGGCGCCGCCGCATTGCCGGTCCAGCCGCAGCGCCATGTGCTCGGCGAATTCGAGCTTCTGCAGGCCCAGCAAGGGCCACCAGCGCTGGCGGTCGAACACATTCTCGGAAAAGGCATGCAGAGCAAGTGTGGAGCGGCCGCTGTCGGCCATCTGTCGAGGTACACATGGTTCTGCGGGTTCACTGCGCAGCTTGCGGTAGTTGCCCTGCAGTCCGCACAGGCGCCTCAACTCACCGGCCGTGATTGCCCCGTTGACGGCTACTTTGCATTGTCGGAGCGCGTACCGCGCGCCCAGTTCCGGCGGAGCGAGTTGGCGCGCAAGCCAGTCGCGGATCGCCGAGTCTTGGTGAACCCCCAGGGACTCCACCAGCACGTACATCACGCTGTCCGGCCCTTCGATCACCCCAGGCAGCAGGGCTTCGAATTCCGCCACGCCGCCCGAGCCACCCGTAGTGGATTGGCTTTCGGTCGGGCCGCTTTCATCCAGCGCAGCACGGCCCAGGGCCAGCCACGAACTTCCCGCCAGATTTGCACTCAGCAGGCGCACGTCGCGCTTGGCAAGCGCAGACGAGCCGTTTACTGTGTCGAGCAGCGCCAGCGCCAGCGCCAGCGCCAGCGCCAGCGCCAGCAGTGCCGCAGCCACTGTCGGCCAGTGCAGCCGCTGCGGCTGCAGCAGCCTCAGGCCCAATGCTGCGAGACCGAAGGGCCCTGCCAGTAGGATGGTGTTTAGCCCAAAGAGGTGGCCCCAGCTCAAGTGCTTTGCGAAGGCCACCGACCGCATGAATTCCAGCACTGATACAAAGTTGTAGGTCAGCGACGAGGCCACCGTCAGGTCGCTGGCCCACGACACCGCCAGTGCCGCTGCACCCAGGCAGGGGGACAGGGCCAGTAGCAGCAGGGCCAGAACCGAGTCCAGGCTGAAAATCGCACGGGGCAGGAACAGGTGGTTGGCCAGCCACCAGAAGGGGGCGTTCAGCAGGGCCAGAATCCCTAGCAGACGAGCGAAGTTCATGGCTTGCGCCTGCAGATGCAGGCTGAGGCCATGCGCAGTGTTGGATGCGGAGCTCACAGGGTCTTCACGACGTCGAGCATGGCCTGCGCGACGGCCGGCCAGTCGGCCGGAAAGCTGCGCAAAGGCACCGTCCAGTCAGGCCACCAGCCGGCCTGCAGGCGCTGCTGCAGGGTCAGCAACGCAGCTCGCAGCGAGGCCGCCGACTGCGGGTCGAAGTAGATCGCGCCGTCGCCGCACAGCGCCCGTGCGTAGGGCAGATCCGGGCAGACGATGGGCAGGCCGATGAACATGGCCTCGACCAACGGCAAGCCGTAGCTTTCGTCAGTCGAAAGGAACAGCAGCCCGTCGCAGCAGGCGTACAGCTGCAACATGGCCGGTGCGTCGAGCATGCCGACGCAGGCGACCCAGGGCAGCGCCGGTGCCGGATGGGCCGTTGCGGGCAGAGTCAAGGTCAGCTGCTTGATAGGCCAGGTGGAGGCCTGCTCCGGCCCGATCTGCGCCAGCAGTCGGTGGTTCTTATGCGGATACCCGGCCGCCGGGTAGGCCAGGCTCAGGCGGGCCGCTCTGGGTTCTGCGCGCGCTCTCCGGCGGAGGCCGGCGTCCAGCAGCCATTGCGGTACCGGTTGCGCGATCACGTGGATGCGCCCTGCTATGGCCGGGTGAGCAGCCGCTAGCGCATCGCGCATCACCGGCGTCTGCACGATGTAGGCCCCGACGCTCGCCGCGTTGCGCCTGAAGACCCAGCGCGCGATGCCGAACTTCAGGCGGTCAGGCATCCTGTGCCGACCGGCTGTGGCCCCCAAGTGGGGTGTCTGGACGAAAACCACCTGGAGCGCTGCGCTGCGCAGCGGCAGGTCGCCCAGCACCAACAGGGGCTCTGGCCCGGCGTAGCGCCTTTGTGGAATCAGACATTCGAGCAGCCGAGACAGCGCATTCGGGAGGTGGCGGCGATAGGTCCGCACTTGCGTGCCCGGATGCGGCGAGCGGTAGAGAGCCAGCGGGCCGCGGTCGGGCAGGTGAATGGCGGTGATCCGCGTGCCGGGCGTTGCCTCCAGCGCCGGCAGCAGCGAGCGCAGCAAGTGCACCGCACCGGTACCGGCTACGTTGGTCAGGTGCAGGCGCACCCGCAGGCCGTTGCGGTCCAGGTCAGCGACCGTCATGCGGATACCAGGGTGACGCCAGTGGCAGCGCGCCGGGACGCCGCCCGATCACCGACCACATGTAGCGGGCGGCATCCTCAGGTGTGCTGCAGGCGGCTGCGCGGTGCGTACCCTGGCGCAGCGCTGGCAACAGCGATGGCGTTTGCAGCAGGTCGCGCAGCCTGTCAGCGAGGGCTGCGGCGTCGCCGCTGGGGAAGACCTCACCGGCGCCGAAGGTTTCCACCAACACCCGAGCACCCACCGCGTCGCTGCAGATCACGGGCACGCCCGCCAGCAATGCTTCGTTGACCACCACACCCCACCCGTCGTAGTGGCTGGGCAATACCAGCACGTCGTAGCCGGCGATGATGTCCTGAGCCTTGCCGAAGGGGATCGATCCGCGGTGGTAGCTGGCGGCGCCATCGAAGCCCAGGCCTGACGCCGATCCCGAGCCATAGGCATCCAGTGTCACGGCGTGGCCCTCCCGGCGTAACTGGGCCACAGCCGCGGTTAGCAAGTCGACGCCCTTGCGGCGGATCAGGCTGCCGACGAACACGACGCGCAGCGTGGGCGAGACCGCAGCAGCTGCCGCTGTGATGACGGGTGCCGGCGTGGCCGGCACGAAATAGCCGAACGGAAAGAGGCGTTCAGACTGCACGCCCGAGCGTGCGTATTGGCTGACGGCCAGCTCCGAGATGGCGAAGATGCCGCGCGCGCGCCGCCCGACCGTGATGCCGTAGATGCGGTAGATCCACGGCCGTAGCGCTGCCTTGACCCGATTGGCCAAGCGCCGGCTGTCGTCGAAGTAGCCCGCGTCGCCGGGTGAGTAGGGCTCCGAGATGAGGTAATAGTCCAGACCCCTGATGGCGGCAATCACCAGCGCCCACATTTGCCGCGGCTGGTCGAACGGGCTGCCGAACAGGTGCACCGCATGGCTCTCGCGGCCCATCAGTTTCCACAGCTGCCGCAGGCTGGCCTTCGCCGGCAGCACGCGGCGTTCGATGCTGGTGACTTGAGTGTCCAGCCAGCCCTGCGCCTTGCGCGCTGGATCTTCGGTCTGCATGACCATGCAGTGCAGCGGCCAGCCCGACACGCCGGCCAGCGCCTGCAGCGTGTAGGCCTGATGGTCGGTCAGCACCGGTTGCCAAGCCACGAAAGCCGGGGCGGCGGTCATGCCGGCTCCCGCAGCAGGAAGGCAGCCAGGCTGCGGCCTGCCGCGGCGGGGGCACAGCGGTCGTGTACGCCCCGGCAGCCAGTTGCGGCCAGTGCCTGGGCGCTGCCTCGATGCTCGACGATCCACCGAAGGCGCTCGCCCAGTTCGGTGGCGTCCTCTCTCAGCAGGTAGAGCGCACCTTCGCCCAGCACCGCGCGGACATCGCTGATGTCGGTGGTCAGCACCAGCAGGCCGGCACTGGCCAGCTCCACCACCTTCGAGGGGAAGGTGGTCTGCGCGAGCGGCCCGCTGCGCGGCTTGAGCGCCATGCCGACTTCCACCCTATCCAGAATGGCGCGGTATTCCGCGTCGCTGGTGCGTCCGTGCACAACCAGAGCCGGGTGCCCGTGTTCGCCGGCCAGCGCCTGCAAGGCTGGCAGCGCCGGGCCTTTGCCAGTTATAACGATGCGCAGACCATTGGCCCAGCCCGGGCGAGTTGCGCGCAACTGCCGGATGGTCTCGACCAGCAGGTCGGCGCCGGTGCTGGCGTCAAGCGTGCCGCCCAGCACAGCGCTGATGCTGGCCGCTTGCCAACGTGTGCCCGCGGCCGAAGCTTCGGCCAGTCCGTAGTAGCACAGCGTCGGGCGCAGCCGCGTCGCATCGGCTAGCGCGCTGCAGGCTAGCAAGGCACCGGCGTTGCACAGCCGGTCGTATAGCCGCAGCGTGCCTTCCATCACCCAGCCGCGCAGCGTGCGCAGGTCGCGGTGCGTGCGTCCGTCCTCTAGGTCGAGAACGCGGCGCAGGCCCAGCCAACTGGCCACCGCCAGCGTCGGCAGGTAGGCCGGCTCAGCGTTATAGAAGACCACGGCCTGCGGGCCGCGGCGGTGCCGGGCCAGCCGCAGCAGGGTGGCCGCCGGTGCGAACAGCGACACCAGTTCCGACCAAACCTTCAGCTGCCAGAACGGGGCATAGACCACCGGCACGCCCTGCACCCGGCGCACCGTGCGGGCATGACGCCGCCAGCGGCCGTCGGCGTGGCCGCGGCCCAGGCTGAGCACGCAGGGCCGCACCCCCGCCAAGCGTAGGGCCGCACACATCTGGAAGACCTTGCGCGACGCGGCCGGGCTGTCGGTGCCGATACCGCGTTCGGTCCGGGTGGTGTCGTCCAGCGCATTGGAGATCACGTAAACACGGCCGGGCTTCATCGGTCCAGTTCCCGTTTCACACGCCCCGGCACGCCGGCGACCAGCGTGTTGCCCGGCATGTCCTGCGTGACGACGCAGCCAGCCGCGACGATCACGCCCGGTCCCAGTGTGACGCCGCCCAGGATGCGACTACCGGCGCCTATCCAGCATCCAGTGCCGATGCGGATGCCGCGCGCGGTGCCGCGACCGGCGCGGCGCTCTGGACCGCCGATCTCATGGCTGCCGGGAATGAATTCCACGCCGGGACCGATGTCGCAGGCGGCGCCGATCTCGATAGCTGCTTCGGCATGCGTGTGCGCGATGACGCCTGGGCTCAGCCAACTGCCGGCACCAATGCGCAGCACGCCGCGGCCGTAAACCCAGCCGCGACCACAGTAGCAGGCGTCCGCAGCCAAATCGACCCCGGCCAGGGCGAGCAGCCAGCGCCGTAGACCGAAGAGCCGGCTCGGCGGCAGGAACCAAAGCAGAATATTGATGAAGTGACGGATCACGGCAGCGGGGGCGTCAGGGGCGTCACCGTGGTCGCCTTCTTCGTCGCGGTCACGGCCAACGACTTGGCCTGGTTCCCCATGGTCATTTGGCGGCCCTGCCAGTACAAGGCCAGCAAGCAATACAACCACATCAGGAAGATGTTGGTGTCGGAAACCGCAGGGACCAGCGGCATGTATATGGCCGAAGTCAGCACCAGCAGCGCGATCACCGCGTGGTGGAAGTTAGTGCCTTCGCGGGCGCGGCGCCATGCCCAGGCACTGTAGTAACCCTGCAGGAACAGGAACAGCCCGGCGCCGAAGATGCCGAAATCCTGCAGGTAGGCTGAGATGGCCGTGGTCCAGCCGGCACCGATGACGTCCATGTTGCGCATCATCTCGATCTTGGCCTCCAGCGCACCGATCACGCTGATGCCCGTCAGCGGCTCCAGCTGTCGCAACACGAAGGGGAAGGTCATCGCCCCCCAGGACGGACTGCTCGGATCGGCCTGCAGGAAGCGGGAGAACAATGGCACTGGGCTGGAAAAGTAGATGACACCTTCGACGAAGGTGGTGCGAACGCCCGGGCCGGCGGCTCTCAGAACGGCGTCCACTGAAGGAGCCAATGTGAAGTCGAACAGTTGCGCCAGCACCTCGCTCTTGTCGGCGGAAATGTTCGCGTCGTTGCGGGCGCCGGCCACGTAGCCCATGTAGCCGACCATGGCCGCCGAGATGATGAGGGCCATCAGCAACGGCGAGCCATGCCGCTTGGCCCTGACCCTGGGCCGCAAGGCGTCCTGTGTCCGCTTCAGTGCAAGGGTCAGCAGCGCGAAGATCAGGATCTGCATGGCCGCTTGCCGACCGGCCGAGAACAGCGCCATCAGGAAATAGCCGACAACCGGCAGCAGGTAAAGCGCGAACTGGCGGCGCTTCAGCACCTCGCGGAACATCAGCGCATAAGCGAAGCAATACAGGCAGCCCCAACTCAGCACCGAACCCAGACGTGCGAAGACTGACGCCTCCTTAGAGATGTACAGGTCGCGTAGGGCAGCCAGGTCGTCCAGCCCAGCGCCGTCGAGCTGGATGTAGTCGATGCACAGGCAGGCCGTACCTAAGCTCGCCGCCCACCAGCCGAATCGAGCCCAGGGTCGCGCCGCAACGCGTTCGACGTCTGGCGTGCGCGCCGGCTGCAGGCGGGAGAGCGGAACGACTTTGTCGTGCCAGAACACACCGAGGATGAAACATGACAGGAAAGCTGCCAGCGTTGCTTCGTAGGCTAGGTCGAAATTGGCGAAATAGTTGAAGCGCACAGCCCCGGTGGCAATTGGCACCAGCGACACCAGCCAAATAATGCTTAATGCCCATAGCGGCCCCTTGCGCCGCCGCGATGCGACAAGCGTTAGGAGCAGCAGGACCGTGGTGGTCAGTAACACGGCCGTTCAGCGCAATACGGCCCGCACGCGTGCCAGGATCGGAAACGCCATCAATAGCACGCTACGCACATTGATCAATGCCCAGCGGCGCTCATCCACGCTGTCGCGCAAAGTGTCGGCGGTCATTGGCGTCAGGCAGTTCTGCAGGTCTTTCGTGTCGGTGGAGCGCCGCAGCCTGCTGAGCTCGCTCTGGCTGTTTGCGGTGTGCGTTGCATCGGCGCCGAAGCCCAGGTTCTCGACCAAGTTACGGTTGGGGCGACAAGCCAGCGCACGATGGCGCCAAACTGTCAGGATCCACTGCACATCCCAGGTATCCAGCGCACCCAAGACGACACGGCGACTGACCTGCAGCCAATAAGTAAGGACCACCGGTCGGCGCCACCAAGTCTTAAGCAGCACCGAGCGATGGTCTTTCGGTTGTATCTGGTAATGCTGCCAGCGGCTGCGCCAGGTGGCCCAGCCCCACATCAGCGCATAGCGCGAGAAGTAGTGGCCCGGCGCACCCGTCTCGACCCCGAAAAAGCTGCCCGAGACGGCAAACACGCGCGGCTCATCCGCGTAGCGCACCAACATGTCACGGCAGAAGCCGAAGAAGGCCTCCGAGGGCAGGCAATCGTCCTCGATGAAGATGGCGCGATCGACCAGGCTGAACACCCAGTTGATGCCGGACGCGACGCGCAGCTTGCAGCCCATGTTTACTTCGGCGTAGTTGCGTTGTACCTCGCAATGCCAATCGATGGCGTCGGTGATAGCGCGCGTCTCGGCCACGCGTGCGGCTTCGCCTTCGCGGTGCGGCCGGGCACCATCGGAGACGATGAACAGCTGCTTAGGCCGCTGCCGGGCGATCTCGGCGAACACCCGGCGTGTCACATCGGGCCGGTTGAAGATGAGGAACACCACCGGCACGTCGAGCGCCGCTGGTAGGGTGTCGTTGTAGGTTGACATGTCAGGAATATTGCGGCTAGCGGTTTCCGTAGCCCAGAGGCTCAGGCGGTCAGGACGCTGCGGAAGTAGTCGATAGTCTTCTGCAGCCCCTGCTCCAGCTGGATCTGTGGTGTCCAGTCAAGCCGGGCCTGCGCCAGGCTTATGTCAGGCTTGCGCTGGCGCGGGTCGTCCGCGGGCAGGGGGCGGTATACGATTTGGCTGCTGCTGCTGGTCAGGCGGATTACCGCCTGAGCCAGTTCGAGCATCGAGAACTCGCCGGGGTTGCCGATATTCACCGGGCCGGTGAAGCCCTTTGGCGTGTCCATCATACGAAGCATGGCTTCGATCAGATCGTCGACATAGCAGAAGCTGCGCGTTTGCTGGCCGTCGCCGAAGATGGTGATGTCCTGTCCGCGCAACGCCTGCACGATAAAGTTGCTGACCACGCGTCCGTCATTCGGGTGCATCCGCGGACCATAGGTATTGAAGATGCGGACCACCTTTATGTCCAGATCGTGCTGGCGGTGGTAATCGAAGAACAGGGTTTCGGCGCAGCGCTTGCCTTCGTCGTAGCAGCTGCGGATGCCAATGGGGTTCACCTTGCCCCAATACGCCTCGGGCTGAGGGTGCACTTCGGGGTCGCCATAGACCTCGCTGGTCGACGCCTGGAGGATGCGCGCCTTCACTCGCTTGGCAAGCCCCAGCATGTTGATGGCGCCGTGCACGCTGGTCTTGGTGGTCTGCACCGGGTCGAACTGGTAATGCACGGGAGAAGCCGGGCAAGCCAGGTTGAAGATCCGGTCGACTTCAACGTACAGCGGAAAAGTGACGTCATGCCGCATCACTTCGAAGCGTGGGTGACCCAGCAGCGGTTCTACGTTGCGCTTGTTACCCGTGTAGAAGTTGTCGATGCATAGGACGTCGTTACCTCGCTCGATCAGGCGTTCACACAGATGCGATCCGAGGAATCCGGCTCCGCCGGTGACGAGGGTGCGTAGGCTCATTTAGATGATCTCGAAATCAAGGCGTTTGAAGAAGACGCTGTGGCCCAGTTTGGAGAACAACTGGTATCCCTGCGATTCCAGGTATTTTGTGACCTCGTCGGAAAGCAAGTCGGCGATGTTCTTGCCATCGACCTCGGCGATGATGACTGAGGGTTTGAAGATCGACCAGTCGTTCGACTTCAGGACTTGCAGATCGAGCCCCTCCACGTCGACGGACAGAAAGGAATTGCGCGGCGGCATCTTCACGAGATGTCGGCGAACGATCTCGGACAATGGCAGGCATTCAACCTTCACAGTGCGGATCAGCGCATTGCCGGCCTTAATGCGGAATTGGGCGACGTTCGCGTCGAAGGTGTTCAACGCAGGTTCGGAGAAAACGTGGAAACTTAAGTACCCAGCTACACCGGCTATGCCAACCTCAAGGTTGGTGTCCTGGGGGCGGTGCTTGTGGAATGCCGCCATGGAATCAGGCATGGCGTCCACATTGATGCCCCTCCAACCCCTCCGGTAGAAGACGAAGGTGTTGGAGAACCGGAAGGGATGGTGCGCTCCGATATCGACATAGATGCCGGGTGCGGTGTCATTGAAGATTCGGGACAGCAGGACGTCCTCGCCTTCCTGACTGAAGTGGCTGCTGGCATAAGCGCGCGAACCCAGCAGCTTCCGAAGCCAGACCTTCGCACCTATTGGGATCAGCTTTTTAATGGCCTTCAGCATGATTCCGCTTCCACGACATCATTTGCATGATGAAAATTTTCGGTTCCAGCACTGCATTGCAAAGGACGGCTGAGATGAAATAGGCGCCGACACCTGATGCTGCGGCACCCATGGCGCCGTAGCGGGGAATCAGCAGCAGATTCAGGATGATCGACGCGGCCATTCCGCACAGGGCTTGGATCAAGATGGCGCGGGTGTTGCCAACGATCGAGAGATACCGGGCTTGAGCCACGCCCAGGAAGACCGGGATGTTAGAAAAGACGTGCAGTGCTAGAACCTGCGCCGAACCTTGGTACTCATTGCCGAGTAGCCAGCTCACTAAGGGTCGGGCAGCGAAAAGCATCGCGATGCAGACTAACAAAGAAGACCAGAACATCAGTGTAAAGAGGTCGGCCACACGACGCATGAAAGCTGCCGGTTCCTGATCATGCAAGTTGACCAGCAGCGGCGTCGCGCTGGCGCAGATAGTGGTTGCGATGAAGTGCCAAGCCTGGGAAAACGGCAGCATGGCGGAATAAAGGCCGAGTTCCCGCTCGCCGGAGAGTGTCCTAAGAAGAAGCTGATCGATCCGCATGTAAATGACGGTCGACAGGCCCGAAAACAGCAGCGGCCATGCATCACCCATCAAGGCCCTGGCTCTTTCGCGTTGCCAATGCCAGCGGGCCGTCGTTGGGAAGCTAAAGTAGGAAACACCTAGAAAGAACAGGGCCAGAGCGGACTCGACCAGGTACGCAGCGGCGAAAGTCCACAGGGGTGCATCGTTCAAGATCAGCCCCACACGAAGGCCGCTGACCAGCATGAATGAAAGTATTCTGGGCAAAACGGCGCGCCAGTTCTGGTTCTGACTTTGAAACCACAAGTCCAGCAAGTCGGCCGGCTGGAAGAGGAGACCTACCGCCATCAGTGCCGTGAGCAGCAGGGCCTCTGCGTCGCCGGGCCTTGAAAGTACCATTGCGCCGCATGCCGCCAACCAGCCCACGAGGCTGGCACCCAGTCGCAGGCGTAAGGACGTACCCAGCGTTGCAGATGCATCGCCCGAGGGCCTGGCCAGTTCGCGTGCCAGAACCATGTCTAGGCCCAGTGATGTTGCGGATTGGAATATGGCCAGAAAGGCTACTACGTAAGCCAGTGAACCGAAGCGGTCCGGTCCCAGGTGGCGGGCCACCCATGCCCCTACTATGACGCCCAGCAGCATGCGGGTCATGCGGTCTGCGGCCAGCCAGACGGTGTTGCTTGCCACAACGCGCCAAGGGTTCAGAGTCACGTCCCGCAGCCTACGACGGCAAAGTCGATCATTTAGTTGCATTCATCACGTGAGACTAACGATTGCAGATCAAGGCTGTTCGTTGCGTTCGAAGGCGGTTTTGTCGGTGACCAGCGCATCGTGCGTTTCTAGTTCACGGCGCAACGTGCTTATCATTCTTTTGAGTTCTTCGAACTCGGCTTCCTTTCGCGACAGGAACCGGCGCGTCAACTGCAGCTTCTCCGCCAGCCCGCGCGGTGTCAGCACATACGCGTACGACAACTTGCGGTGACTGCGCTGAAAGTTGCGCACCTTCACCAATCCCTTGTCTAAAAGCGCGTGCAGCACGTAGTGTGTCTTGCCCAGGCTCAAACCCAACAACGCAGAGACAGCGCGTTGCGAGATCTCAGGCTGCTCGGTCAACAACCGCAACACCGCCAAGCGGGCTGCATCCTGGTCACCGTGGTTGCTGGCATCCGAAAGCGAGAAAGGTTCTTTGTGTTCAACCATCGAACACAGAAGTGTACGCCTTCCCATCTGGCGCCTCAACAGGCCAGTCGCCAGGGTCAACCCGATGCAGGTAGCAGGGCGGTGCGCCGTTGGTCGCGCACGATCAATACAAGGGCGACCAGAAGGAAAACCAGCGCGGTCGTCACCAGGCCGATCACACTGCGCTTTGGTTTGCTCTTGCGTTCGGGCGGCGTTGCGGCATCCAACACCTGGATCAAGGCGCCTTCACGTGCTTCATCCACGCGGGCCGCCTCGAACTGCCGGGCGAAGACTTCGAACATCGCTTCCTGGTACTTGAACTCGCGGTAGCGGTCGAGGTAGTCGGACGGTGTGCCTTTGTCGGCGCGCTCCATGCCCGCCAGTTGCGATTGCAGGGCGCCCAGCTGTGCTTCCAGCCGCTGCACTTCGGGTGCGCTGTCTGTCAGGCCTTGCCGCGTGGCGCGCAGCCGCACTTCGGTGGCGCTGACTTCGGCCCGGGTGCGCGCATAGGCCTCAGCCGCAGCGCGCGGTTCGGCACGCAAGGCGCCGCGGTTAAAGCCACTGGCCTGCAGTTCGAGTTGCGCCTTCGACAGGTCGTCTCGTGCTTTCGTCATCAGCCCTTCAAAGAAGACGCGGCGTTGTTGTGCCTCTGACAGGGCCAGCTTGCCGGTCAACAGACGCAACTCAACAATGTATTGGTTGGCGACCTCGGCCGCACGTTTCGGATCGTGATCGTCGAACTCGACGACGATCAGCCCGTCTTTCTTTCCAACCGTCACCCGTGTATTGCCCTGCAACTTGCGACGGGCATCGACCCGGGTCTCTTCGCCGTAAACCTTGAGCAGGTCAAAGCGTTCGACCAACCGGTCAGCCACCGTCACGCTGTCCATTAAGGACGCGTATTGCTCCGCAGGGCTGCGCGTTGCTGCGTTCGCGCCCGCCAACGCGGCGAGATTGCCTAACGATGCCAATGCAGCGGCCGCGCCGCCCGACGCCTGCGGCGACAGAAAACTGGCACGTGCAGTGAAGGTAGGCGGCACCAGGAAAGACAGCCCGACGGCTACCACCCCCGCCGCCAGTGGCAGCAGCAGCAGGGTCAGCCATGCTCGGCGCAATGGCCGCAGAAGCTCAGTCAGGCTCAGGCCGCCGCTGTCATCGTCATCTTGCCATTGCGTGGCGGTGCTCATTTGAGAGCGCTCGCGATGCCAGCGACGCCAAGTCCTAACTGGTACAGGATTTGCGACCAATCCTTGGCCGACTGGACGAACGTTGTTCTATCCATTTCTTCAGGAACAACCACAGTATCACCAGGCTCTGCCTTCACCTCGCCAATACTGCCGCTGCTGCCCCACCACGAATCACCACCGCGCTGCCTGCCACTGATGACCTGACCGTTGGATCGCACGACGAAGATGCTGCTTCGATCGGCGCCTTTGGTCGGGCCACCTGCCAGGCGCAGATAGTCTTCCAGCGTACGGCCGTCGCCATGCAAATAGCTGCCACTGTTGAACACGCTGCCGAACACGCCGACGGTGGTGGGTTTCGGCGGGATGTACAGCCGGTCACCGTCTTCCAGTACCAACAAGGGCAGATCATTGGCGGTCGGTGACAGCTGCAACACGACCCGGCCGTTTGGTTGAAGCTCGCGCAAGCGCTCGATCAAACGGGTGGTGCTCGCGGCCTGGGCCTGGCTTTGCGCCACTTGGTCGCTGCTGCTCACGCGCTGACTGCTGGACGCTCTGGCGAAGTCAGTCTCCATGTCGCGCAATGCACGCTCGTAGTTCTCCTGCTGCGTTGCACGCACGCTCTCCCGGGTGAACTGCGATCCATACAGAAACGCACCCGAGGTCAGGCCACCGGCGGTCTGGATGGCATCATGCAACGTGCTGTCAGGCCGCATCAGATACTCGCCGGGACGCTGCACTTCCCCATCCACGCGGATGCGTTTGGTCTGCCTCTGTGTGGACAATACCGCTTCGGTCGCGCTGAAGATGCGCAGCACATCACCCTGACTCAGGCCTGACCGCACGTCGGTCGGCAACTGCAGCTGGGTCACCCGCTGCTCCGCCCGCTCACTCAGGCGCTCGATGGCCACCCGGCTGCGGTCGGCCACCGCCGAGAATCCGCCCGCCATGCGCAGCGCATCGTCGATCACCTCGCCCGGAAGCAACTCGGCCACCACAGGCAGATTGACGCTGCCGATCACGCCGACCTGCGCACCCACAGGGCCCACATGCACCACGTCACCGTTCTGCAGCAGCCGGTCGGTGGACTTGTCACCGCGCAGCAGCAGGTCGTAGAGATCGATACGTGCAATCAGCGCCGCATTGCGCCGCAGGTCGATCTGCCGGAAGCTGCCCGCCGAAGACGGCCCCCCGGCTTGCATCAGCGCGCCAACGACCGTCGATAGCGCCGACACGGTAGACACCCCCGGCTTGACCGCGAAGCCAGTGACGAACACCCGGATGCCGCGCAACTGGCCCATGGCGACGCTGAGCTGGAAATTCTTGAAGACCTGGCCCACCCGCCGTTCGATCAGCGGCGCCAGGTCGGCATTGCGGACACCACTGACCTGGATCGCGCCAACCCGTGGCACGCTGATGCGGCCGGTACGGTCCACGATCAGCCGCAAGTCCGCGTCGACCGAGCCCCAGAGCAGCAGCAGGATCTCGTCGCCCGGTGAAACAATATAGTCTGACGGAACGGGGGTCGAGATCTCGCCCAGTCCGCCGGCCATGGGGCCTGTGACCAACTCTGCACCCAAGCGCTTGACGGGTGTTTTTGTCAGTCGTTGCACGAACCGCTCGAACTCGCCTGGAACGTAGGCCAGCTGGGGCGGCTGGGGCGGCTGAAGCTGCCGGGGTTCAGCGTCCTCTGCCTGAAACGGCCTTTGCGGACTCGCTGGCTGTTGCCCCAGCCGTATCGGCCCGCCTTGTTCAACTGGCTGTTGCGGCACACGCACCGAAGCGCCTTGTTCGACCGGGCCGTACAGCCCGCCATTGCCAGTTGCTGCCGTGCCTTGCGCCAGGCAGGCACCCGCCGTGGTCCAAGCAATCAGCGGCGGCAGGCAGCGCTTCAAGATCCGAAACCATGTTGGATGCAGTAAGAGAAATGGGGTCATCATGGGGCACCGCGAAGGTGCAGATCTGCTTCAGTCGCCCAAAGATTCTATGCCCTGCCCATTTGGTGCTCGCCCCGGAGAATCGGCCTTGTTCGAGGCAACTGACGCCCGGCAGCAGCGTCGTCGGATGACCAGCAGTCGATAGAATTCATTTAATGCTCGTCTTGCTCATGGCCTTCGCCGTCTCCTTGGCGGTCACATTGTTTGTGGTTCGTCGCGCCAAGTTTGGTTCGCACCTACTCAAAGACCACGATCTCTCGGGCCCGCAAAAGTTTCACACCGTGCCCGTGCCCCGCGTCGGCGGCATCGCCATCGTGCTGGGTGTGCTGGGCGGCCTGGCCGTGCTTTGGGTCCGCCTGCCGCAAACGGCTGCGGTCGCGGCTTTGTTGATGGTGTGTGCCCTGCCGGCTTTCGGCTCCGGGCTGACCGAAGACCTCACCAAGACCCAGAGCCCGCGGCGCAGGTTGTTCTTCACGGCCGTGTCTGCGGCGCTTGCGGCGGTTCTGATGGACGCCGTCATCGACCGCACTTCCATCCCCGGGCTTGATTGGCTAGTGTCGTTCCCGGTCATGGCCATCATCGTGACGGTGTTCGTGGTCTCCGGTGTTGCCAACGCGCTGAACATCATCGACGGCTTCAACGGTCTGGCATCCATGTGTGCGGTGCTGATGCTGGTCAGCATCGGCTATGTCGCGTTCCAGGTCGATGACATGCTGATCGTTTGGCTGGCGGTGGCCGGCGTCGGCGCGGTGCTGGGCTTCTTCGTCTGGAACTTCCCGGCGGGGCTGATCTTCCTGGGCGATGGCGGGGCGTACTTCCTTGGTTTTTTCATCGCCGAACTTGCCATCTTGCTGCTGCACCGCAACCCCTCGGTCTCACCGATGTTCCCTTTGCTGGTGTGCATCTACCCGGTGTTCGAGACGGTCTTCTCTGTCTACCGCCGCGTGATGCTGCGCAATCAGCCCGCAGGCATGCCCGATGGCATCCATCTGCATTCCTTGATCTATCGGCGCATCTTGCGCTGGGCGACCGGCAACAAGTCGAAGCGTTCGGCCGTGCGCCGCAATTCGATGACCTCGCCCTACCTCTGGATGCTGTGCATGACCGCCGTGGTGCCAGCGATGCTGTTCTGGGACAGCACAGCGCTGCTCGCTGGCTTCATTGTGCTGTTCGGGCTGGTCTATACCGGCTTGTACTGGCGCATCGTGCGGTTCAAGTCGCCGCGCTGGATGCTGGGCAAGCGCTGATACAAACTGGCCGCGCCAGGCCGCATGCCAGCATGTCGCCACCGCCAGCCCCGCCAGGATGTCACATCTGGGCGCATATCCCGACAACCGCACCGCCTTGCCGATGACGGCGCGTCAATGCCGCACGTCTCCGGCACTGAAGTCCGATTCATCGGCATCATGTCCAGTCTGGTCTGGTTCAGCCGCATCCGGCTGGCGGCTCTTGGGCCGCTCAAAGGCCTGCATTCACCAAACGCAGGCAACTCAGGCCAGCAAAGCGTTCGAAGTCCTTGTCGAAGGTCACCATCCGCAGGCCCGCAGATGCAGCAAAGGCGGCCAGGTAGGCATCTGTCAAAAAGCGGGCGGGCAGATCGGTGGCCAGCATTTGCTGCAGCTTCGCACTGCAATCTGTTGGCTCGGCATGCCACCCAACTTCTGGAAGCGCGGCGAATCGCTGGTAAGCGGCAAGTGAAAGCTTCAAGTCCAGCGCTTGGTCGCCCATCACCTTGGGGTTGGCCAGCAAGCGCACCAAGCCCAGCATCGTGATGCGACAGAACCAGATCCGGCCGCCATCGTGCCCGGTCCAATAGGCGGCCGCAGCGGCATGGTGCGGGTGTTGTGTCGCAGCCAGGGCGAGCCACACGTTGACGTCTGGCAGGTCGCCACCTGGCGATTCGGTCGCTCGGCTCAACCTTCGCCGGTCAATCATCCAGTAGCCCGAAGAGACCGGCGTTGGAGAAGTCGTTCGCCAAAAGTGGCTTGGTCAGCGCCAGGGTGGGCAACGCACTGCGGGCGGATCCGGGAGTCGCGTGCGCGGGCGTGTTCATCCCCCGTTCAACCAGCGTCAGCACCAATTGCTTCAATGTCGTGCCCTCAAGTGCAGCCTGCGCCTTCAATTGCCGCAGCAGATCATCCGGAAGATCAAGCGTGGTTCGCATCCCCACACTTTAGCACTTTGATGCGAATGTGCGTTGCTGGCCAATCGACGAACGGGTTCGCTTTGGCCGATCAACGCCTGTCGCTCGAAAACCATTTGGCCGCCACATCCAGCCCCGCCCGGATGTCATGGCTGGGCACATACCCCAGCAACCGCGCCGCCTTGCCGATGTCGGCGCGTGAATGCCGCACGTCTCCGGCCCTGAAGTCCCGGTGCACCGGCATGCTGTCCGCCAACCCAGGCCGCTGCGCCTGCAGCGCCGCCAGCAGCAACCGGTGCAGTTTCCGCAGGTCGGTCTGGTCACCCACCGCCACGTTGTAGACCTGGTTCACCGCCGCCGCGTCGGCCACGGTGCCCGCCAGCAAGTTGGCCTGCACCGCATTGGCCACAAAGCAGAAGTCGCGGCTGGTCAGCCCATCGCCATTGATGTAGACCGTCTCGCCCGCCAGGATGGCCGCTGCCCACTTGGGGATCACGGCTGCATACGCACCATTCGGGTCTTGCCGCGGGCCGAACACGTTGAAGTAGCGCAGGCCGATGCTCTGCAGGCCATCGCTGCGCGCAAACACGTCGGCGTACAACTCGTTGACCAGCTTGGTCACCGCATAGGGCGACAGCGGCTTGCCGATGGTGTCTTCCACCTTGGGCAGGCCCGGGTGGTCGCCATAGGTGCTGCTGCTGGCCGCGTACACAAAGCGCTGCACGCCGGCATCGCGTGCGGCCACCAGCATGTTCAGAAAGCCGGTGACATTGGCCGCGTTGGTGGTGATGGGGTCGGCGATCGACCGCGGCACCGATCCCAGCGCCGCCTGGTGCAGCACGGTCTGCACACCGGCACAGGCGGTCTGGCAGTCGGCCAGCTGGCGGATGTCGCCCTCGATGAATCGGAAGTTGGCCCAGCGTGCCGCACCCACGCTGGCCTGCACCGCGTCCAGGTTGCGGCGGTGGCCGGTGGCAAAGTTGTCCAGGCCGGTCACGGTCTGGCCCAGGCCCAGCAGGGTCTCGGCCAGGTGGCTGCCGATGAAGCCGGCCACGCCGGTCACCAGCCAATGGCGGGGCTGCTGGCGCAGCTGGTCTTGCAGGCTGTCGTAGGCGGTGGGCACAGCGGCGGCTTCGGGCTGGTCAGAAAGTCTCGGCGTCGGCCAGCAACGGTGCGCTGGCGTCCTTGGGGGCCAGCAGCGCGGTGGTGCTGGCAGGCCAGTCGATGCCGATGGCCGGATCGTCCCAGCGGATGGCGCGCTCGCAATCCTTGGCGTAGGTGTCGGTGGTCTTGTAGAGAAAGCGGGCATCGTCAGTCAGCGCCATGAAGCCATGCGCAAAGCCTTCAGGGATCCACAGCTGCCGGCGGTTTTCTGCACTCAGCTCCACCGCCACCCATTGGCCGAAGTGGGGCGATCCGCGCCGGATGTCCACCGCCACGTCCACCACCGCGCCTTGCACCACCCGCACCAGCTTGCCCTGCGGGTGTGGCGGCAACTGGTAGTGCAGGCCACGCAGCACACCGCGCACCGATTGCGATTCGTTGTCCTGCACAAACGGCCGCGGCGCCGGCAGCCCCAGCGCGGCCAGGCCGTCCTGGAAGCGCCGCTGGTTGAAGCTTTCCATGAACCAGCCGCGCTCATCGCCGAAGACGGCGGGCTCGATCATCACCACGTCGGGCAGGCGGGTCGCAGTGAACTTCATACGGTCTTTCTTTTGGGTTGCAGTTGCAAGCGATGTGCGCTGTGGTCAACAGCAGCCACGGCGGTGCAAACCCGCAAGTTTAGGTGCGGCAGCCTGCTGCGCAGGCTGCCGCCGCAGGGCGTGGCGTGCCGGTTTCCACCACTCACTGATAATGGTTGACAAATGAATCACACCAACCCCACCGCCGATGCCGGCGAAGACAGCGCCGATCTGCCGGCCGTTGAACCCGTTGCGCAGCGCTTCGACACCCTGGCGCTCGACCCCAAACTGCTGCGCGCCGTGGCCGATTCCGGCTACACCGCCATGACGCCGATCCAGGCCAAGGCCATCCCGCTGGTGCTGGCCGGGCGTGATGTGATGGGCGCTGCCCAGACCGGCACCGGCAAGACCGCCGCCTTCTCGCTGCCGCTGCTGCAGAAGATGATGAAGCACGAGACGTCGTCAATGTCGCCCGCTCGCCACCCGGTGCGCGCCTTGGTGTTGACGCCCACCCGTGAGCTGGCTGACCAGGTGGCCAACAACGTCAAGACCTACGCCAAGCACACCCAGTTGCGCAGCACAGTGGTGTTCGGCGGCATCGACATGAAGCCGCAGACCGCCGAGTTGAAGCGCGGTGTCGAGGTGCTGATCGCCACGCCCGGCCGCCTGCTCGACCACATCGAAGCCAAGAACTGCGTGCTCAACCAGGTTGAATATGTGGTGCTCGATGAAGCCGATCGCATGCTCGACATCGGCTTCCTGCCCGACCTGCAGCGCATCCTGAGCTACCTGCCCAAAGGCAACCGCCAGACCCTGCTTTTTTCAGCCACCTTTTCGCCCGAGATCAAGAAGCTGGCGCAAAGCTATCTGCAGGACCCGATCACCGTCGAGGTGGCCCGCGCCAACGCCACCGCCACCAATGTGGAGCAGCGCTTCTACAGCGTGGCCGAAGACGACAAGCGCGCGGCAGTGCGTCAGCTGATCAAGACCCGCGCACTCACCCAGGCCATCATCTTCGTCAACAGCAAGCTGGGCGCTGCCCGCCTGGCGCGCAGCTTTGAGCGTGACGGCATGCGCACCCAGGCGCTGCACGGCGACAAGAGCCAGGATGAACGCCTGAAGGCGCTGCAGGCCTTCAAGGCCGGTGAGGTGGACCTGCTGGTGGCCACGGATGTCGCCGCCCGCGGGCTCGACATCGCCGACTTGCCGGCCGTCTTCAATTTCGACGTGCCTTTCAACGCTGAAGACTACGTGCACCGCATCGGCCGCACCGGCCGGGCTGGTGCTTCAGGCCTGGCAGTCACCCTGGTCGACCGTGACGACATGCGCCTGGTGGGCGACATCGAGCGGCTGATCAAGATCAAGATCGAGCTGGAACCGTTTGAATTGGTGGACGACCGCCCGAAGCGAGCGCCCTACCGTGAGCGAGAACGTGAGCGCATTGACGACCGCCCGGCACCAGCCGACGACGCCGAGCCCGCACGCCCCGCAGAGCGCGCCGCCCGCGAGCCGGTGCCCGACCGTGCGCCGCGTGAATACGACCGCCCGCGCCGCAGCAGCCAGCCGCCATCTGATCCGTTCTTCGAGAAGCCCTACGAGCCAGCTGCCGCCGGTGCCGACAAGCCGGCCTGGGAGCTGAAGGGCGCCGCAGCTGCGGCGGCCGCCCCGGTGCGTGGCCTGTCGCCCAACATCCGCAGCAAGCGCAAGGTGGCGTCGCTGCTGGGCGGTGGCAGCAAGGTCTGATCAAGCGCCTGTGCTGGCGCTTCGTCAGCTTGCCAGCCAGCTGAACACCGCCGGCAGCCGGCCGCCCAGTTCAGCCACCTTTGCCTGCCGCCAGGCAGCCACGGTGCGGGTCTCGCAGCGGGCATCGGGCAGCGTCAGGCCGCTGGCCACCGCCAGCTGTGTGGTGGGTTGCAGGTGCTGCACCAGGGCCGCCAGCAGGGCGTCGTTGCGGTAGGGCGTTTCGATCGCGATCTGGGTCTGGCCTTCCCGGCGCGACAGCGCTTCCAGCGTGCGGATGCGGGCAGCACGCGCAATGGGCTCCACCGGCAGGTAGCCGACAAACGCAAAGATCTGGCCGTTCAGCCCGCTGGCTGCCAGCGCCAGCAGCAGCGATGTGGGGCCCGACAGTGGCACCACCACCAGCCCCAGGGCATGCGCGGCCTGCACCAGGGCCGCGCCGGGGTCGGCCACGGCAGGCAGGCCGGCTTCCGACAACAAGCCCACATCGTGGCCGGCCAGCGCCGGCGCCAGCAGCGGCCGCAGATCGGGCGGGGCCGCCGGCTTGCCGCCCCCCTTGGCCGGGCGTGGCAGCTCGGTGATCTGGATCTGCTGCAGCGGCTGCGCCAGCGGCACCAGCTGGTGCACCCGCTTGAGCAGAGCGCGGGTGGTCTTGGCGTTCTCGCACACCCAGTGGCCCAGGCTGGCGGCACGCGCAATCACTGCGCGCGGCAGCACGGCGTCCAGCGGCACCTCACAGTCGGTGCCCAGGTCCAAGGTGTTGGGAACCAGCAGCAGCTGGCCGGGCTTGGCGATCGTCACAGGTCCGCCAGCGGGTCGATGCCCGCCTGGCGCAGCAAGGCGCAGGTGCGCATCAGCGGCAGGCCGATCAGGGCTGTGGGGTCGTCGGAGTCGATGCGCTCCAGCAGGGCGATGCCCAGGGTTTCGCACTTGGCGCTGCCGGCGCAGTCATAGGGTTGTTCCAGGCGCAGGTAGCGTTCGATCTCGGCGTCGGTCAGCTGGCGGAACTGCACCGCCACCGGCGCCAGCAGGCCCTGCGCAAAGCCGGTGTCGGCCCGCACCACGGCCACGGCGGTGTGGAACACCACCTGCCGCCCGCGCATGGCCTGCAGCTGCGCCACTGCGCGCGCATGGTTGCCCGGCTTGCCGATGGGCTGGCCGTCCAGCTCGGCCACCTGGTCGGCGCCGATCACCACCGCGCCGGGGTGGCGGCTGGCCACCTCCAGTGCCTTCTGCATGGCCAGCCGCTGGGCCAGCAGGGCGGGCGCCTCACCACGCTGCGGCGTCTCGTCGACACGGGGCGCGTCGACACTGAAGTTCAGCCGCAGCCGGGCCAGCAGCTCCCGCCGGTAAGGCGAGGTCGAGCCCAGCACCAGCGGCGGGTGGTGGTGGGCCGCGCTGACGGGCATTGGCGTTGGCATGCGTGCGATTGTTCCATGGCCCCCCCGTACACTGCCCGGATGAAACGCACCCATGACGCGCTGCGGCTGGACGTGGCCGCCTTCATCGCCGATGCCGCGCAGCTGTCGGGCGACTGGCCCGGTGCCAGCCTGCAGCGGCTGGCCGACCTGCAGGCCGCGCCGCAAGACACCCCGCTGGCCGCAGTGGCGTGGCAGGCGCTGGGCCAGCGGCTGCCCGTTGCGGCGGGCGATGCCGAACTGTGGCTGCACCTGCATGCCAGTGCGCAGGTGTGGCTGACCTGCCAGCGCTGCCTGCAGCCCTTCACCGTGCCACTGGACATCGACCAGCGCTTGCGCTTCGTGCGGGGCGAGGCGCAGGCCGAGGCGCTGGACGCCGAGATCGAGGAAGACGTGCTGGCGCTGAGCAAATCGCTCGATCTGCGTGACCTGGTCGAGGATGAACTGCTGCTGGCTTTGCCCATCGTGCCCCGCCACGATGCCTGCCCGCAGCCGCTGCCGGTGCCGCTGGGCGAGGCGCCCGCACCCGAAGACGTGCCCGAACGCGAGAACCCGTTTGCAGCACTGCAGCGGCTGAAATCCACCACGCCGGGCGGGGCTGGCGGCTGACGCAGCCGCACGCTCGCCTGTTTGCCCGGGTGCTACACTCGCGGGCTTTTCGCAAGGTGCCGGGCATGGTCTGGAGCCGAGCCTGCGGACCACGCCATACCGCGCCACACAGCGCAAGCCCGATTCAGGAGAACCACCATGGCCGTTCAACAGAACAAGAAATCACCTTCCAAGCGTGGCATGCACCGCTCGCACAATGCCCTGGTGACCCCGGGTACGGCAATCGAGCCCACCACCGGTGAAGTGCATCTGCGCCACCACATCAGCCCCACCGGTTTCTACCGTGGGCGCAAGGTGCTCAAGACCAAGGCCGACGCCTGACCTTCCGCCTGGCCGGGGCGGCCCGCGCTGCCCACACCGGTGCTGGCTCAAGATGTTGACTGACAAGACCCGGCCTCGCCTGCTGCGTGGCCGGGTCTTGTCATTGGCGGGCGCATGCTGATGGGCATTGCTGCAGGGCTTGCTTGCATCTGCCACCCGGGCCTGCCCTGCTTGTGCTGCTTGCTTGCTTCCCCTAGCGTGGTGTCGGTGTTTTCTTCGCATCCCTGCCCCCCTGCCTGCCGGCCTGATCGGCTGTTCGACTGCTGCTGACCGCCGTGCCCACGCCCCACTTGCAATCCACCCTGCAGCCGCTGGCCCGTGTCCGTGTGGCTGTCGACTGCATGGGCGGCGACCATGGTCCGTCGGTCACGCTGCCAGCCTGCAAGACCTTCCTCGACGCCCATCCCCTGGCCGACCTGGTGCTGGTGGGTACGGCCGAGGCCCTGGCGCCTGCTGCTGCCTGGCCGCGCACCACCCTGGTGGCGGCCACCGAGGTGGTGGCGATGCACGACGCGGTGGAAGTGGCGCTGCGCAAGAAGCGTGATTCATCGATGCGGGTGGCCATCGCCCAGCTCAAGCCGCCCGCCGGTGGCCTGGCCGCCGCCGATGTGTGCGTGTCAGCCGGCAACACCGGTGCGCTGATGGCGCTGGCCCGCTACGTGCTCAAGACGTTTGACGGCATCGACCGCCCGGCCATCGCCGCGCTGCTGCCCAACCAGAAGGGCGGCTTCACCAAGGTGCTCGACCTCGGCGCCAACGTCGATTGCACGGCCGAGCATCTGTTGCAGTTTGCGGTGATGGGCAGCGCCCTGGTCAGCGCACTCGACGGCAATGAAGACCCCAGCGTCGGCCTGCTCAACATCGGCGAAGAGACCATCAAGGGCAGCGAGGTGATCAAGCGCGCCGGTGAGCTGCTGCGTGACGCGGCCGCCGCCGGCCAGATCAACTTCCACGGCAACGTGGAAGGCAATGACATCTTCAAGGGCACGACCGACCTGGTGGTGTGTGATGGTTTCGTCGGCAACGTGGCGCTCAAGACCAGCGAAGGCCTGGCAAGCATGCTGGGCCAGATCATCAAGGATGAGTTCACCCGCACGCCGTTCTCCAAGCTGGCGGCGTTGGTGGCCATGCCGGTGCTCAAGCGCTTCAAGGCCCGGCTCGACCACCGGCGCTACAGCGGCGGCGCGCTGCTGGGTCTGCGCGGGCTGGTGTTCAAGGCCCACGGCTCGTCGGACGCCTTCGCCTTCGAGCGGGCCCTGGCCCGGGCTTATGATGCGGCCCGCAATCGCCTGCTCGACCGGGTGCATGACCGCATCCGCAACACGCTGGCCGCATCCGCAGGGGTGTCTGGCGAACTCGACATCACCCTGACCGTCGCCGCCAAGTCGCCTGCAACAGCCGCATGAATCCCAGCCCCGCGCCTTCTTCCCCCGGTCTGCCCCGCTACACCCGCATTGCCGGCACTGGCAGCATGCTGCCGCCGCGGCGTCTGAGCAATGCCGACCTGGCGGCCGAACTGGCGCAGCGCGGTGTTGAAACCAGCGACAGCTGGATTGTCGAGCGCACTGGCATCCATGCGCGCCACTTCGTCGACGCCAACACCCACGCCAGTGACCTGGCCGCCGGCGCTGCACGCCATGCGATCGAGGCCGCCGGCTGCCAGCCGGCCGACATCGACCTGATCATCCTGGCCACGTCCACGCCCGACATGGTGTTTCCGTCGACAGCCTGCATCGTGCAGAACAAGCTGGGCATCGTCGGTTGCCCGGCGTTCGACGTGCAGGCGGTGTGTTCAGGTTTTGTGTACGCGCTGACGGTGGCCGATGCACTGATCCGCACCGGCACCGCCCGCCGCGCGTTGGTCATCGGCGCCGAGGTGTTCTCGCGCATCCTCGACTTCAACGACCGCGGGACCTGCGTGCTGTTCGGCGACGGTGCCGGCGCGGTGGTGCTGGAGGCCAGCGACACACCGGGCATCCTGGCCACCGACTTGCATGCCGACGGCCGCCATGTGGGCATCCTGTGTGTGCCGGGCACGGTGTCGGGCGGCCAGGTGCTGGGCGACCCGCTGCTCAAGATGGACGGCCAGGCGGTCTTCAAGCTGGCGGTCGGCGTGCTGGAGCAGGCCGCCCGCGCCACGCTGGAAAAAGCCGGCCGCACCGAGTCCGACATCGACTGGCTCATCCCGCACCAGGCCAACATCCGCATCATGCAGGGCACGGCCAAGCGGCTGAAGCTGTCGCTGGACAAGCTGATCGTCACCGTCGACCAGCATGGCAACACCTCGGCCGCGTCCATTCCGCTGGCGCTGGACGAAGCGGTGCGCAGCGGCCGCATCCAGCGCGGCGACACACTGATGCTCGAAGGCGTGGGCGGCGGCTTCACCTGGGGTGCGGTGCTGGTCGACTATTGACCTGTGCCCTGTCTCCCATCTCCCCAAAAAACACCACAACGTCTGCGCCAGGAGCGATCCTCACGATGACCTCGTTCGCCTTCGTCTTCCCCGGCCAGGGGTCCCAGGCCGTGGGCATGCTCGATGCCTGGGGCGACCATCCGGCGGTGCGCGCCACGTTGGAAGAAGCCTCCACCGCGCTGGGCGAAGATGTTGCCCAGCTGATTGCCGCCGGCCCCAAGGAGCTGCTGGACCTGACCACCAACACCCAGCCGGTGATGCTGACGGCGGCCGTCGCTGCCTGGCGCGCCTGGCTGGCCGAAGGTGGCGCGCAACCTGTTGCCGTGGCGGGCCATTCGCTGGGCGAGTACAGCGCCCTGGTGGCCGCCGGTGCACTGAGCCTGGCCGATGCCCTGCCGCTGGTGCGTCTGCGCGCCCAGGCGATGCAGCAGGCCGTGCCGGTGGGGCAGGGCGCCATGGCGGCCATCCTGGGGCTGGACGCCGCAGCTGTGGTCGATGGCTGCGCCCAGGCTGCGGCCGCCACCGGCGAGTTGGTGTCGGCCGCCAACTTCAACGACCCCAGGCAGACGGTGATCTCCGGCAGCCAGGCCGGCGTGGCCAAGGCCTGTGAGCTGCTGAAGGCCGCCGGCGCCAAGCGGGTGCTGCCCTTGGCGGTGTCGGCACCGTTCCACTGCGCCATGATGCAGCCTGCGGCCGATGCCCTGCGTGCCCATCTGGCCGATGTGGCGCTGCGAAGCCCGCATATTGCGGTGGTCAACAACATCGATGTGGCAGCCCCCACGGCGCCCGACGCCATCCGTGATGCGCTGTACCGACAGGCCAGTGGCCCGGTGCGCTGGGTCGAGGTGGTGCAGGCCCTGCAGGCGCGGGGCGCCACCCACATCGTCGAATGCGGCCCCGGCAAGGTGCTGGCCGGCATGGTCAAGCGCATCGACGCCGATCTGGTCAGCGCTGCGGTCTTCGACCCGGCATCGCTGCGCGACACCCTGGAGCTGCTGTCATGAGCGACACCTTGGGCAGCACCCGGCAGGTCGCTCTGGTGACCGGTGCCTCGCGCGGCATCGGCCGGGCGATCGCCAGCACGCTGGCGGCGCAGGGCTTCACCGTCATCGGCACCGCCACCAGCGACGCTGGCGCCGCGTCCATCATGGCGGCGCTGGCGCCGCATGGCGGCCGCGGCCTGTGCCTGGACGTGAACGACGTGGCGTCAGTCGATGCCGCCATCGACGCCATCATCAAGGCCGACGGCGGCCTGCAGGTGCTGGTCAACAACGCCGGCATCACCCGCGACACCCTGGCCATGCGCATGAAGGACGCCGACTGGGACGCGGTGCTCGACACCAACCTGAAGGCGGTGTTCCGCTGCAGCCGCGCGGTGCTGCGGCCCATGATGAAGCAGCGCCACGGCCGCATCATCAACATCACATCGGTGGTGGGGGCCAGCGGCAATGCCGGCCAGGCCAACTATGCTGCCGCCAAGGCCGGCGTGGCCGGCATGACCCGTGCGCTGGCGCGTGAGCTGTGCAGCCGCAACATCACCGTCAACTGCATCGCCCCGGGCTTCATCGCCACCGACATGACGGCTGAACTGCCCGAGGCCCAGAAGGCCGCGCTGCTGAGCCAGATCCCGCTGGGCCGGCTGGGCACGCCCGAGGAGATCGCCCACGCTGTGGCTTTTCTCGCCAGCCCGTTGGCGGGCTACATCACCGGCACCGAGCTGCATGTCAATGGCGGCATGTACATGAGTTGACCGGCGCGGTGGCCGCCCGGCGGGCCGCCACGCCGCATGCACCCTTGCCGGTCACGGGCCCGACCGGCACGGCGACAGCGCATTCAAGCCAAGCGCTGCACCGCCGGTAGAATCCTGGGCTGTTTTTGAAATTACCACTCCTGGAGGAGTCATGAGCGATATCGAAGCACGCGTCAAGAAGATCATTGCCGAGCAATTGGGTGTGGCCGAGGCAGAAGTCACCAATGAGAAGGCCTTCGTGGCCGACCTGGGTGCCGACTCGCTGGACACGGTGGAACTGGTGATGGCACTCGAAGACGAGTTCGGCATCGAGATCCCCGATGAAGAGGCCGAGAAGATCACCACGGTGCAACTGGCGATCGACTACGCCGTCAAGCACCAGAAGGCCTGAGCTGAGCCCATGAGTTCCGCGGTACAACGCCCAAGCGTGCGGTCCGAGCGCCGTGCCGCTCCCAGGCCGGCCGGCACCCCCCTGGGGGAACGGCCGACGTCCCTGTTGGCCGAGGAACAGGCATGAGCCGCCGTCGCGTCGTCATCACCGGCCTGGGCTTGATCAGCCCGGTCGGCAACACCGTGGCCGATGGCTGGGCCAATCTGCTGGCCGGCCGTTCGGGCATCGACAACGTCACCCGTTTCGATGCCTCGGGCCTGTCTTGCCGGTTTGCCGGCGAGGTCAAGGGTTTCCAGGTCGAGGACTACATCCCCGCCAAGGAAGCCCGCCACATGGACACCTTCATCCATTTCGGCATGGCCGCCGCCATCCAGGCGGTGCAGGATGCCGGCCTGCCTACTGGCGACGCATTGAACGAAGAGCAGGCCGAACGCATCGGCTGCCTGGTGGGGTCGGGCATCGGCGGACTGCCGATGATCGAGCAGACCCAGATCGAGTACGCCGCCCGCGGCGCACGCCGCATCTCGCCGTTCTTCGTGCCGGCCTCGATCATCAACATGATCTCGGGCCACATCTCGATCAAGTACGGCTTCACCGGCCCCAACCTGGCCATCGTGACAGCCTGCACCACCGGCTTGCATGCCATCGGCGAGGCCGGCCGGCTGATCGAGTACGGCGATGCCGACGTGATGGTGGCGGGCGGTGCTGAAAGCACGGTGTCGCCCCTGGGCATCGGCGGTTTCGCGGCGGCGCGGGCGCTGTCTACCCGCAATGATTCACCCCAGACTGCCAGCCGCCCTTGGGACAAGGACCGCGACGGCTTCGTGCTGGGTGAAGGCGCGGGCGTGCTGGTGCTTGAAGAGTACGAACACGCGAAGAAGCGCGGCGCCAGGATTTATGCCGAACTGGTCGGCTTCGGCATGGGCGCCGATGCCTTCCACATGACCGCACCCAATGTCGACGGCCCGAAGCGCGCGATGCGGGCCGCGCTGCGCAATGCCGGTGTCAATGCCGACGCGGTGCAGTACCTCAACGCCCACGGCACGTCCACGCCGTTGGGCGACCTCAATGAGACCAACGCCATCAAGCTGGCGTTTGGTGACCATGCCAAGCGGCTGGTGGTCAATTCCACCAAGTCGATGACTGGCCACCTGCTGGGTGGTGCCGGCGGCATCGAGACGGTGTTCACCGCGCTGGCCCTGCACCACCAAGTCTCGCCCCCCACGATCAACATCTTCAACCAGGACCCCGAATGCGATCTGGACTACTGCGCCAACACTGCGCGGCAGATGAAGATCGACGTGGCGGTGAAGAACAATTTCGGCTTCGGCGGCACCAACGGCACGCTGGTTCTGCGCCGCGTGTGAGCAGCACCGGCACCGCGCATGCGCGCTGCCGCGCCAGTCGAAGCGGTGCTGTCTGACGGCAGCCTCGAACGCATGCTGATCATCTTGCTGCATGCCTGCGCCGGTGCGCTGCTGGCCACCTGGGGCGCGTTGCATGCCGAATGGCCACCGGGCAGCGCCATGCTGGTGGCTGCGCTGGCGGCCAGCGGCCTGATGGCGGGCGTGGGCGCGTGGCTGGCGCGGCGCGCGCTGCCTGCCTGGCCCGGCCGGCTGCGCTGGGACGGGCAGGGCTGGCACAGCATCGAACTGCAAACTGACCAACCGCTGGCACGCCTGGTGGTGGCCATCGACCTGGGCACCTGGGTGTTGTTGCAACTGCATCCAGCCAAGGGCCGTGCCTGTTGGCGGGTGGCCAGCATCGGCAGTGCGCAGGCGTCCTGGCACGGCCTGCGCGTGGCGCTGGCAGCACATGCCGGCGCGGCGCGGCCCGGCGCCGGCGGGGCGGCACCATGAGCATCGACGATGTCGATGCCCTGTTGGTCGAGCGCGCCAAGGGCGGCGACCCCAAGGCCTTCGAGATGCTGGTGATCAAGTACCAGCGCCGGATCGAGCGGCTGATCGCCCGCATGGTGCGTGATGTCGACCTGGTCGAAGACATCGCCCAGGAAAGCTTCATCCGCGCCTACCGGGCCTTGCCGCAGTTCCGTGGCGACAGCGCCTTCTACACCTGGCTCTACCGCATTGCCGTCAACACCGCCAAGAAGGCGCTGGTCGACCTGAAGCGCGACCCGCTGGTCACGGAATCCGCACGCGCCAGCATGAATGATGACGAGGACGAAACTTCCCGGGTCGAGCGCGAACTAACCGACGGTGAAACGCCCGAGGCGCTGTTGGCCAGCAAAGAGATTGCCCAGGCAGTCAATGCCGCGATCGAGGCCTTGTCCGAAGATCTGCGCCAGGCCATCACTTTGCGCGAGATCGAAGGCCTCAGCTATGAAGAGATTGCCGAGTTGATGAATTGCCCCATCGGTACCGTGCGCTCCCGCATCTTCCGGGCGCGTGAATCCATTGCCCAGCGGCTGCGGCCTCTGCTCGACACCCGCGAAGGTGAGCGATGGTGACGATCTGGTCGCCGATCTGCCTGCACCCTGCGGGCATCCGTCTACCCACGGGCCTGCGGGCCCGCCCAGTGGCCCTGGAGTTGAACAACCACCATGCTGAACAGGTCTGAACCTTCCGATGCCCGCCGGCAGCAGCTGTCGTCCTTGATGGACGGGGATCTGGCCCCCGCCGATGTCGTCAGCGCCTGTGCGTCCTGGCGGCACGATGCCGACACCCGCCGGGACTGGCACGCCTACCATCTGATCGGCGACGTGTTGCGCAGCGATGATCTGGCCAGCCAGCCGGCACGTGACGCGGCGTTCCTCAGCGCCTTGCGCCAACGCCTGGCCAGTGAGCCCGTGCCGCTGGCACCCGCTGTATTGCAGCCACCGGCTGCCGCTGCGTTGCCCCAGGTGGCGAACGGCGCAGCCTCCGCCGCCCGGCCGCGGCCAGCGCGCCGTTGGCTGATGGCGCCGGCAGCGGTGGCGGCTGGTTTTCTGGCGGTGGCGGGTGTGATGGTCGTCACCAATGTCATGTCGCCCACGCCTGCTGAAGCTCCCGCCATGGCATCGGCCGGCAAGCCGCCGAATGTGGAAGCCTCGGCCATGCTGGTGCGCAATGCCCAGCTCGACCGCTATTTGTCGGCGCACCGCAACCTGGCCAACGGCGCCATGCCAGGCGCAGGCGCTGAGCACCGCGTGCACATCGTCTACGAAGGCCGATGACCATGCGCGCAGCGCCGGCCTGGGGCCTACTCGGCAGTTGGGCGGTGGTCCTGGCATTGCTGGGTGCGTGGCACGACATCGGCGCGCAGGGCTTGCCTGTCGTCGCCACCGCGGTGGCCGAGGCTGAGCCCTGGTTGCAGCGCATCCAGCATGCGGCGGCCAACAGCAGCTACCAGGGCACGCTGGCCTTCAGCGCCGGGGGCATGGTCAGCAGCGCGCGGGTGCTGCACCAGTGGGAAGGCCGCCAGACCTATGAGCGGGTGGAACAGCTCGATGGCGAGAGCCGGCTGCAATACCGTCACAACGACCAGGTCGTCACCCTCTGGCCAGTCGCCAAGCGCGCGCTGGTGGAGCAACGCGACCCGGTGGCGCAGTTCCCCGCGCTGCCTGTGGCCACGGCGGCCCGCTTGCTCGACAACTATGAGCTGCAGAAGCTGGGGCAGGAGCGGGTGGCCGGGCTTGATGCCGATGTGCTGCTGCTCAAGCCGCGTGACCGCCACCGCTTTGCACAGCGGCTGTGGGCCCACCGGGAAAGCGGCCTGCTGTTGCGCAACGACGTGCTGTCCCCGGGCGGTGATGTGCTGGAGTCATCGGCGTTTGTCGATGTGCGGCTGGGCGGCAGGACGCAGCCCGAACTGTTCACCAAGCCGATGAAGCAGCTTGACGGCTACCGGGTGCTGCGGCCGCAGGCCGAGCGCAGCCAGCTGGAGGCTGAAGGGTGGGTGGTGGTCAAGCCGGTGCCTGGTTTCCAGCTGGTCAGCTGCGTGCGGCGGCCATTGGACGCCACCGCCAGCAACAACGACCCGCCATTGCAGGTGCTGCAGTCGGTGTTCTCCGACGGATTGGCGCAGGTGTCGGTGTTCATCGAGCGCTATGACACCAAGCGCCACGCCAAGGCCATGGGCAGCAGCACCGGCGCGTCGCACACGGTGATGGCGCGTCGCGGGGACTGGTGGCTCACCGTGGTTGGCGAGGTGCCGATGGCCACGGTGCAGCAGTTCGAGGCGATGCTCGAACGCAAGCGTTGAGTGATCGCGCCTTGTCTTTTCAGGGGTTGCCGCCACCTGCCCGGACATGCTGGCTTCTGCTGAACAAAAGGTGAATGGATGTCCGATCTGATCGTATCGACGGTGCGGCCGCTGCAACGCGGCCGCCGTGTGGTTTTGGTGGCCGGCTTGGTCATCGGTCTGTCTGGGGCCTGGCTGCCGCAGGCGGTGGCCGCGCAGGCGCGGGTGGAATTGCCTGACTTCACCGAATTGGTGGAGAAGGTCGGCCCGTCGGTGGTCAACATCCGCACGCTGGAGCGGCCAGGACGCAACGCCGCGCCCGGTGGTGGCAGCGGCGTCGAACCCAGCATGGAAGAGTTCTTCCGCCGTTTCGGCATCCCCTTGCCAGGCGGGCGTGGTGCGCCGGGCCCGCGTGGCGGCGGCGGCGGCGGCGACGAAGAGCCGCAACAGCGTGGTGTGGGTTCGGGCTTCATCCTCAGTTCCGACGGCTTCGTGATGACCAACGCCCATGTGGTGGATGGCGCGGATGAACTGCTGGTCACGCTCACCGACAAACGCGAGTTCAAGGCCAGGGTGATCGGCGCCGACAAGCGCACCGATGTGGCCGTGGTGAAGATCGAGGCTACCGGCCTGCCGGCGGTCAAGCTGGGTGACGTCGGCAAGCTGAAGGTGGGTGAATGGGTGATGGCCATCGGCTCGCCCTTCGGCCTGGAAAACAGCGTCACCGCCGGCATCGTCAGTGCCAAGGCGCGAGACACGGGCGACTATCTGCCGTTCATCCAGACCGACGTCGCCATCAACCCCGGCAATTCGGGTGGCCCGCTGATCAACCTGCGCGGCGAGGTGGTGGGCATCAACAGCCAGATCTACAGCCGGTCGGGCGGCTTCATGGGCATCTCGTTCGCCATCCCCATCGACGAGGCCAAGAATGTGGCCGACCAGCTGCGGCTCAGCGGGCGGGTGATCCGCGGGCGCATCGGTGTCACCATTGCGCCGGTCACCAAGGATGTTGCCGAGTCCATTGGCCTGGGCAAGCCCGCCGGCGCCCTGGTGCGCGGCGCCGAGAGCGGCGGCCCGGCCGACAAGGCCGGTGTGGAGGCGGGCGACATCATCACCAAGGTCGATGGCAAGGTGATCGAGAAGTCGGGCGACCTGCCGCGCATCGTCGGCAATACCAAGCCGGGCAGCAAGGCGGTGTTGCAAGTCTTCCGCCGTGGCAGCTACCGCGATGTGTCGGTCACCGTGGCCGAGTTCGAGCCTGATGCGCCGGTGCGGGTGGCCCACAGCGAAAGCGCTGCGCCAGGGGCGGCAGCCAAATCAGCGCTGGGTCTGACGGTGTCCGACCTGTCCGACAGCAACAAGCGTGATCTGAAGCTGCGCGGTGGTGTGCGGGTTGATGCCGTCGATGGCGCGGCTGCCCGGGCCGGGCTGCGCGAGGGTGATGTGATCCTCACTTTGGACAACACCGAGATCGCCGACACCAAGCAGTTCCTGGCGGTGGCCGGCAAGGCCGAGAAGTCGCGTGCGGTCAGCGTGATGCTGCGCCGTGGCGAGTGGGTCAACTACCTGGTGATCCGCCCCGGCCGTTGATCGGGGCGGGGCTGGGCGGGTGGTTCAACCAAGCGGCTCGGCGGGTCTTTCCGCATCGTGACAGTGAGCGAGCGCATACCTTGCGCACTTCAACGGTGCAGCCCCGCTTTTTTGCAGCGGCTGCTGGCGTTGACCCACCGGCTAAAAGTTGGCGATCACTTGCTTCACGACGGTTTGCGGCCTGATTGCAGCGCCAGCTGGGTAGAATGCATCATCGCGAAGCTGGTTTGGCCTGTCCAGGCTGTAGCTTGTTGTGCATTGCCAACAGGTTGGGCAACAAGTCGAAGCCTGTGGGCAAGTTGTTGATAACTCCCCCTTGTTGGCGGGTCGCAACGGGCGGAGATCCAGCATCGGCGCGGCTTCCAGCCCGGGCGTTTTGGCTACAATGAAGGCCCAACAAGCAGTTGCCAAACATTTGTTGGAAGGCGCGTCTCCATTTTGGACGTGCCTTTTTTTTGTGTCTCGCGCAGGCTGAACCAGCACGCGCCCGCGCTCGAAGCGCACCCTGGCTGGACGCCACCGGCCATGTCGCGCAGGGCCCCCGATGGAACCCATGGACCACATCAGAAACTTCTCGATCATTGCGCACATCGACCACGGCAAGTCGACCCTGGCAGATCGTTTGATCCACCGCTGCGGCGGCTTGAGCGACCGCGAGATGGAAGCCCAGGTGCTCGACTCGATGGACATCGAACGTGAGCGCGGCATCACCATCAAGGCGCAGACCGCGTCCCTGCGCTACACCGCCAGGAACGGCCAGGTCTACCACCTCAACCTGATCGACACGCCCGGGCATGTGGACTTCAGCTACGAGGTGAGCCGCTCGTTGTCGGCCTGTGAAGGCGCGTTGCTGGTGGTCGATGCCAGCCAGGGTGTGGAAGCCCAGACCGTGGCCAACTGCTACACCGCGCTCGACCTGGGCGTCGAAGTGGTGCCGGTGCTCAACAAGATGGATCTGCCCAACGCAGACCCCGACAACGCCAGGGCCGAGATCGAGGACGTGATCGGCATCGATGCCGACGCCGCCATCCCCTGCTCGGCCAAGACCGGCATGGGCATCGACGACATCCTGGAAGCAGTGATCAGCCGCATGCCGCCGCCCAAGGGCGATGCCGACGGGCCGCCCCGGGCCATGATCGTCGACAGCTGGTTCGACAACTACGTGGGCGTGGTGATGCTGGTGCGCGTGGTCGACGGCGTGCTGAAGAAGGGCGACCGCATCCGCATGATGGCCACCAATGCCGTCTACCCGCTGGAGCAGCTGGGCGTGTTCACGCCCAAGAGCGAGCCGCGCGATGAGCTGAAGGCCGGTGAGGTAGGCTTCCTGATTGCGGGTATCAAGGAGCTGCAGGCCGCCAAGGTGGGCGACACCGTCACGCTCGAAAAGAAGCTGCCCAACAATGCTGGCCCTGCCACTGCGGCACTGCCCGGTTTCAAGGAGATCCAGCCGCAGGTGTTTGCCGGCCTCTACCCCACTGAGGCCAGTGAATACGACCAGCTGCGCGATGCACTGGAGAAGCTCAAGCTCAACGACAGCAGCCTGCGCTACGAGCCCGAGGTGAGCCAGGCGCTGGGCTTCGGCTTCCGCTGCGGCTTTCTCGGCCTGCTGCACATGGAGATCGTGCAGGAGCGGCTGGAACGCGAGTTCGACCAGGACCTGATCACCACCGCCCCGAGCGTGGTCTACCAGGTCGAGCTCAATGATGGCGAGGTGCTGCAGGTCGAGAACCCCAGCAAGATGCCCGACCTGGGCCGCATCAAGGAGATCCGCGAGCCCATCGTCACCGTGCACCTGTACATGCCGCAAGACTATGTGGGCCCGGTGATGACGCTGGCCAACCAGAAGCGCGGCGTGCAGCTGAACATGGCCTACCACGGCCGCCAGGTGATGCTGACCTACGACATGCCGCTGGCCGAGATCGTGCTGGACTTCTTCGACAAGCTCAAGAGCGTGAGCCGCGGCTACGCCAGCATGGACTACGAGTTCAAGGAATATCGCGCGGCCGATGTGGTCAAGGTCGACCTGCTGATCAATGGCGACCGCATCGATGCGTTGTCGATCATCGTGCACCGGGTGCAGAGCCAGTTCCGCGGCCGCGCAGTGGCGGCCAAGATGCGTGAGCAGATCCCGCGGCAGATGTACGACGTGGCCATCCAGGCGGCCATCGGCGCCAACATCATCGCCCGCGAGAACATCAAGGCCCTGCGCAAGAACGTGCTGGCAAAATGCTACGGCGGTGACATCTCGCGCAAGAAGAAGCTGCTTGAAAAGCAGAAGGCGGGCAAGAAGCGCATGAAGCAGATCGGCACGGTCGAGGTGCCGCAGGAAGCCTTCCTCGCGATCCTGCAGGTCGACGACTGATCCCCAACCCGTTCCAGAACAACCACAACCGCCCATGATGAGTGCTTTGACCGCCGTGCTGTACGGCGCCCTGCTGGTCTATGGTGGTGGCTGGTGGCTGGGTTACTGGATCGGCAACTTCTCGCTGCTGCTGTTCGTGCTGACCCTGGTCACGCTGGGATACTGGCTGGCCGAGCGGTTCAAGTTCGCGCCGGCCCGCCTGGCCTCCGCTGATGCGCTGACCGCCCAGGACGCCCAGCGCCGCAATGATCTCGGCAGGCAAGGCATCGCCCAGGTTGACGGCAATGTGGCCGCAGCCCGCGAGAAGCTGCTGATGCAACCCTGGTGGCTGGATTGGACGGCCGGGCTGTTCCCGGTGATCCTGGCCGTGTTTCTGCTGCGCTCATTCCTGTTTGAGCCGTTCAAGATCCCGTCGGGCTCGATGGTGCCCACACTGCTGGTGGGCGACCTGATCCTGGTCAACAAATTCCACTACGGCGTGCGCCTGCCGGTCATCAACACCAAGATCATCCAGAACAACGACCCCAAGCGGGGTGACGTGATCGTCTTCCGCTATCCCGTCGACACGCGGGTCGACTACATCAAGCGGGTGGTGGCCATCCCCGGCGATGAGGTCACCTACACCAACCAGCAACTGGCCATCAACGGCCAGCTGGTGCCCGTGCAGGCCCAGGGTGACTTCTACGACGACGACAGCATGCGTTACGCGCCCAAGTTCACCGAGAAGCTGGGAGACGCGGCCCATGGCATCCTGGTCGACCCCAAGCGGGCGTCGATCTACCGGCCGATGGAAAGCTTTGTCAACTTCCGTGACAACTGCCGCTATACAGCCGAAGGCGTGTCGTGCAAGGTGCCGGCCGGCCATTACTTCGTGATGGGCGACAACCGCGACAATTCACAGGATTCACGCTACTGGGGCTTCGTGCCCGACGCCAACATCGTCGGCCGGGCCTTCATGGTGTGGATGAACTTCGGCAACCTGCGCCGCATCGGCACCTTCAATTGATGTTGCGCCCCACCCGAGGGAACATGCGCATGGTCATACGTCTACCTGCTCCTGCACCGCGCCGTGGTCTCACGCTGATCGGCTTGCTGGCCTGGGCCGTCATCGTGGGCTTTGTCGGCTACCTGCTGGTGCGGGTGGTGCCCACTGTGACCGAGTTCTACACCATCCAGGGCGTTGTCAACCGCATCGCCGCCAGCCCGGCCAGCACTGTGGCCGAAGTGCGTGGCGCCTTCGACAAACAGCGCCAGATCGACGCCACCATCACATCGCTGCTGGGCAAGGAGCTCGACATCACCAAAGAGAACGACCGGGTGGTGATCGGCTTTGCCTACGAGAAGGAAATCGAGCTGTTCGGCCCGGTGTTCCTGCTGATCAAGTACGCTGGGCGATCGAAGTGAACCCGGGCAGGGCAGGCCGGTCTGCTGACCTGCCGCCTGCCCTGAACCGATGTGCCGACCGGATGCCGGCTGACTGGAGCCATGGAACCCCGCCCTGACCCCCGCCCGGACCTGCGCCTGGATGCCCTGCAGCAGCGCCTGGGCCACCGCTTTGCCGATGCCACGCTGCTGCAGCGCGCGCTCACCCACCGCAGCTTCGGAGCCGACCACAACGAGCGGCTTGAATTCCTGGGCGATGCGGTGCTGGCGATGGCGGTGTCGGCTCTGCTGTACGGGCGCTTCTCGGCGTCGGACGAAGGCGACCTGACCCGCGTGCGGGCCCACCTGGTGCGCGAAGACAGCCTGCACCGCGCCGCCCTGGTGCTGGGCCTGCCCGAAGTGCTGCGCCTGTCTGAAGGCGAAGCCCGTGGCGGCGGCGCCCAGCGCCCGTCGATCCTGGCCGATGCGGTGGAAGCCCTGATCGGCGCGCTGTTCATCGACGGCGGCCTGCCCGCTGCCACGCGGTTGGTGAGCCAGCTGTTCGGCGAGCTGATCACCAGCACCGAGGCCGACAGCTGGAGCAAGGACGCCAAGACCGAGCTGCAAGAGTGGCTGCAGGCCCGCCGGCTGGCCGTGCCCACCTACCGCATCCTGGCCACCCGCGGCCAGGCCCATGCACAGACCTTTGACGTCGAATGTGCCGTGCCCACGCTGGGACTGGCCGAGCAGGGCGAAGGCCGCTCACGCCGCACTGCCGAGCAGGAGGCTGCCCGCCGCATGCTCAGCCGCCTGAAGGCCAGCGACAAGCCGGGCGGCCCGCTGCGCAACTGACGCCTTCCCCCTCCTGAGGAACTGACATCACCGACACCCCTGTCCCCGCCGCCGACGCCACTGCATCTGGCGACACCACCCGCTGCGGCCTGATCGCCATCGTCGGCCGGCCCAATGTAGGCAAGTCCACCTTGCTGAACGCCCTGGTCGGGCAGAAGATCAGCATCACTTCCCGCAAGGCGCAGACCACGCGCCACCGCATCACCGGCATCCGCACGCTGGGGGCCACGCAGTTCATCTTTGTCGACACCCCGGGCTTCCAGACCAAGGAGATCCGCGGCCGCACCGCGCTCAACCGCAACCTGAACCGCACCGTGACCTCGGTGCTGGGCGATGTGGACGTGGTGCTGTTCATGGTGGAGGCAGGCCGCTTCAGCCTGGACGATGCCAAGGTGCTGGCCTTGCTGCCGCCCGACAAGCCCTGCTTCCTGGTGGCCAACAAGCTCGACGTGGTGGCGCGCCGCACCGACATCCTGCCCTGGCTCAAGGGTATGCAGGACCGGCACCCGTTCACCGAATACGTGCCGATGTCGTCGACCAAGCCCACTGACGTGGAGCGGCTGTTCAAGATCGTCGAGCCCTACCTGCCCGCCCAGGCCTGGATGTACGAGGAAGACGCGCTCACCGACCGCAGCGACAAGTTCATGGCGGCCGAGCTGATCCGCGAGAAGCTGTTCCGCCTGACCGGCGATGAGCTGCCCTACAGCGCCACCGTGGTGATCGACAAGTACGAGGAAGAAGGCAACCTGCGCCGCATTGCCGCCACCATCGTCGTCGAGCGCGATGCCCATAAAGGCATGGTCATCGGCGACGGTGGCGAGCGGCTCAAACGCATCGGCAGCGAAACCCGCGTCGAGCTGGAGAAGCTCACCGGCAACAAGGTGTTTCTGGAGCTGTGGGTCAAGGTGCGCTCGGGCTGGGCCGACAGCGAGGAGCATCTGCGGTCTTACGGCTACGAATGAGCCAGCCACGCTGGCTCTGTGCGCCATGGTGAGCCGGGCGGCTCCACAGGCGGCGTTCGTCCTGCACCAGTGGGACTGGAGCGAGACCAGCCTGATCCTCGACCTGTTCACCCGTGACCAGGGCCGCGTGGCGGCGGTGGCCAAGGGTGCCAAGCGGCCGTATTCGCAGCTGCGGCCGGTGCTGCTGCCCTTCCAGCGCCTGCTGGTGCTGACCAACCGGCCCAAGGCCGCCAGCAGCGACGAGGGCGCCGACATCCTGTTGCTGCGGTCGGCCTAATACGCCGGCGCCGGCGCCGCCTTGCCCCCCGCGCGGCTGTTCTCGGGCTTCTACCTCAATGAGCTGCTGATGAAGCTGCTGGCCCGCAGCGACCCGCACCCGGTGCTGTTCGATGCCTATGCCGATGCGCTGCTGGCCCTGGCCGTGGCGCCCGACGAGGCGCCGCTGCGTGCCTTCGAGCTGCTGCTGTTGCGTGAGACCGGCGTGCTGCCCGATCTGGCCCGCGCCACCACCACCCAGGCGCCGGTGCAACCCGGGCGGCATTACCGGCTCAGCGGCGACGCCGGTGTGCTCGACGCGCCCGATGCGCCCGCCAACCTGCCCGGCAGCCTGTGCCTGGCACTGCAGGCTGCGCTGGACGCCAATGACCGACCAGCGCTGCGGCGCAGCTGCCAGGTTGCCTTGCCGGCGCTGCGTGGCCAATTGCGCGCGCTGCTTCACTATCATCTGGGCTCGCCCCCGTTGCGCACCCGCCAGCTGATGCTGGATGTGCGCCGGCTGCTGGACGCGGCACCGCCGCGCGCGGCCTGAGGCGTGCCGCTGCGCAAGGCCCCTGCCATGAACCCCCTGTCATGAACCCACTCATTGCCCCTGAAGCCCACGCCCGGCCGCACCGCACCGCGCTGTCGGTCAACGTCAACAAGATTGCCTTGCTGCGCAACACCCGGCACATCGGCATCCCCGATGTGGTGAAGCTGTCGCGCCAGGCGCTGGAGGCCGGCGCCCAGGGCATCACCGTGCACCCGCGGCCCGACGCGCGCCACATCCGCACCCAGGACGTGCACGACCTGCAGGCGCTGATGCAGCAGTGGCCCGAAGCTGAGTACAACATCGAGGGCAACCCCTTCCACAACCTGATGGGCTTCGTGCGTGAACTCAGGCCGCACCAGGTCACCTTCGTGCCCGACAGCGAAGAGCAGTTCACCAGCGACCACGGCTGGCGCTTCCCGCAAGACGCGGCGCGCCTGCAGCCGCTGATCGACGAAGCCCGGGCGCTGGGCGTGCGGGTCAGCCTGTTCATGGACCCTGCCCCAGACCAGATGGCCGCGGCGCGGGCCACTGGCGCCGAGCGGGTGGAGCTCTACACCGAAGCCTACGCGTCTGCCCACGGCACGCCCCGGCAGGCTGCCGTGTTGGCGCAGTACACCGCCGCCGCCGAGGCGGCGCTGGCGGTGGGGCTGGAGATCAACGCCGGCCATGACCTGAACCGCGACAACCTCAGCGACTTCCTGCGCGCCGTGCCCGGCGTGCTGGAGGTGTCGATCGGCCATGCGCTGATCGCCGACGCGCTGGAGCTGGGCCTGACCGAGACCATCCGCGACTACCAGCGCTGCATCCAGGCCGCCTTTGCTGCCTGAAGGTCGGCTGCATGGTCTACGGCATTGGCACCGACATCTGCGACATCCGCCGCCTGCGCGCCACGCTGGCGCGCCGCGGCGACCGCTTTGCCGACAAGGTGCTGGGCCCCGCCGAACTGCAGGTGTTCCACGCCCGTCGCGCCCGTGTCGATGTGCGCGGCACTGCGTATCTGGCCACCCGCTTCTCGGCCAAGGAGGCGTTTTCCAAGGCCATCGGCATGGGGATGCGCATGCCGATGACCTATGTCGCCTGCGAGATCCTCAACCACCCCAGCGGTGCGCCCTACATCCGCCTGCATGGCGCGCTGGCCGACTGGTTCGCCCAGCGTGGCCTGCGCGCCCATGTGACCGTCACCGACGAAACCGACTACGCCGCATCCTTCGTCGTGGTCGAGTCCAGCCCCCAGCCCTGAAAGCCCAACCCATGTCTTTCGACCTCGACAACGGCCACGCCCCGGTGGTGCTGGACATCGCCGGCACCACGCTGACGGCCGATGACCGCCGCCGCTTGCGTCACCCGCTGACCGGCGGCCTGATCCTGTTTGCCCGCAACTGGGTCAGCCGGGCCCAGCTGACCGCGCTGACGGCCGAAATCAAGGCCATCCGGCCCGACATGCTGGTGTGTGTCGACCATGAAGGCGGGCGGGTGCAGCGCTTTCGCAGCGACGGCTTCACCCACCTGCCGCCGATGCGGGTGCTGGGCGAGCTGTGGATGCGTGACGCCATGGCCGCCACCGACGCCGCCACCGCCTGCGGCCATGTGCTGGGCGCCGAGCTGCGCGCCTGCGGCGTCGATCTCAGCTTCACCCCGGTGCTCGACCTGGACCATGGTGGCAGCAGCGTCATCGGCGACCGCGCCTTCCACCGCGATGCGCGGGTGACCACGATGCTGGCCAAGAGCCTGATGCACGGCCTGTTGCTGGCCGGCATGGCCAACTGCGGCAAGCACTTCCCTGGCCACGGCTTCGTCAAGGCCGACAGCCACCATGCGGTGCCGGTGGACAAGCGCTCGCTCAAGGCCATCCTGGCCGATGACGCCAAGCCCTACGCATGGCTGTCGACCAGCCTGGCCAGCGTGATGCCGGCCCACGTGGTCTACCCCAAGGTGGACGCGCTGCCGGCCGGGTTCAGTGAGCGCTGGCTCAAGCACATCCTGCGCGGCGACCTGGGCTTCCAGGGCGCAATCTTCAGCGACGACCTCAGCATGGAAGGCGCCAAGGTGGCTGGCAGCGCCGTGGATGGCGCGCTGGCCGCGCTGCATGCCGGCTGCGACATGGTGCTGCTGTGCAACCAGTCGCTCGATGGCGGCCAGGCGGTGGACGCCCTGCTCGACGGCCTGCAGGCGGCCCAGGCCGACGGCCGCTGGCGGCCCGATGGCGACAGCGAGGCGCGCCGGCTCGACCTGCTGCCGCTGGCCCCGCCGCTGCCCTCGGACGAGCTGATGGACCAGCCCGCCTACCAGCATGCGCTGGAAAAACTGCCCTGATGTGCTGCCTGTGATTCAGGCATAGCGCTGCTGCAGCCAGGCCAGCAGCGTGCGGATGGTCTGCGCCTCGCCGCCCACCGGCCGGCCGGGGCGGGGGCTGTCGTTCCAGGCGAACAGGTCGATGTGCAGCCAGTCGATGTCGACGGGCATGAAGTCTTCCAGGAACAGCGCCGCATTGATGGCGCCGGCCTGCGGCCCGCGGCCGGTGTTGACGATGTCGGCGATGTCGCTCTCGATGCCGCCGTGGTAGCCGGCCCACAGCGGCAGGTGCCACAGCGGGTCGTGCTGGGCCAGGCCCAGGTCGACGATGTCGCGCGCCATGGCCATGCTGCGGCAGAACAGCGCCGGCAGCTGCCCGCCCAGCGCCACCCGGGCGGCCCCGGTCAGCGTGGCCAGGTCGATGACCAGGTCGGGCGCCGCCTCGGCTGCATAGGCCAGCGCGTCGCACAGGATCACCCGGCCTTCGGCGTCGGTGTTGCCGATCTCGATGTGCAGGCCGGCGCGGGTCTTGAACACATCACCTGGCCGGTAGGCATTGCCGGCGATGGCGTTTTCCACCGCCGGGATCAGCAGCGTCAGCTGCACCGGCAGCTTCAGCGCCATCACCAGGCTGGCCAGGCCCAGGGCGTTGGCCGCACCGCCCATGTCCTTCTTCATCTGGCGCATGCCGTCGGCGCCCTTGATGTCCAGGCCGCCGGAATCGAAGCACACGCCCTTGCCGACCAGGGTGAGTTTGGGCGCGTTCTTGCGCAGGCCCGGCGGGGCCCAGCGCAGTTCGATCAGCCGCGGTGCACGCGCCGCGTCGGCCGCCCGGCCCACGGCATGGATGGCCGGGAAGCCCGCCTTCAGCAGTGCATCGCCCACCGTCTGCTTGAACTTGGCACCATGCAGCCGGGCCACTGCCTGCACCGCATCCGCCAGGTCGGCTGGGCCCAGGTGTTCGGCCGGAGTGTTGACCAGGTCACGGGTCTGGGCGATGGCATCGGCCAGCAGCAGCCCGCGCTGGGCGCCCGCGCTGGCGGCCAGCAGCAGCTCCGCCGGCACACGGCGGGCCGGCTTGTAGCGGGTGAAGCTGTAGCCGCCCAGCGCCCAGGACAGCGCGGCGGCTTCGGCATCGGCTTGCATGCCCGCATCGCCCAGGCAGTAGCGGCCGGCGGGCAAGGCCTTGGGCAGGGCCGACAGTGCATACGGGTGGCTGGCTGACCGCACACCAGCCCACACTGCCTGCAGATGGCCCTGGTCGTCGGGCAGCAAGGCATGGGTGTCGGGTGCGCCGCTGAAGCCTTGCGTGGCCAGCCACTGCCGTTGGGCCGGGGGCAGGGCGGCGGTGTGCGCCGCCAGGTGGGCCCGGTCGGTCAGGTGCACCGGGATGCTGGCGAGTGTGGGCTTCTTCAGGGTGACGGTCATGGTGTGGTGGCGTGTGTCGCGTGGCTGGTGCCCACGGATCGTGCATGAAAAACGCCGCCTCGGCGGGGCCGGGCGGCGTTCAGGGCTGCCTGTACGCGGGCTGCGTCAGGCCGACGGTGTGCCGAGCTCGAACGGCAGCTTCAGCTGGGACAGGTCCTTGCGGGTCTCCACCAGCACCAGCGGTCCCTCGTCAGCCACCACCACCGGCTTGCGATCACGCGGCACATGGGTCGGTGCCGGCTCGGCCGCCATCGCGGCCTGGGCCGCCTGGATCTTGTCGGTGTCGCTGTTGACCCATTGCAGGCCCGAGGCTTCAGCCAGTTGCTGCAGGGCGTCGATCGGCAGCACGAAGGGCGCGACCGGTGGCAGGGCGCGGGGCACTGCATCGGCCACCGGCGCGGCAGGTGCCGCGCTCGCCACCGGGCGGGGTGCCGGCTCGGCGATGGCAACCACTGCAACCGCTGCATCTGCCGGGCTGGCGGGTGGCGGCGCCTCGTCCATGGC